>SYLY01000374.1 GCA_005808475.1 Acidobacteriota bacterium | reverse complement strand
GGACTGGTGGGCGGCGTCGAGGACACCAGTCTGGCCGACTTCGAGCGACTGATGAAAGTGAACGTCACCGGCTCGTTTCTGGTGACGCGCGCGGCGATGCCGCTGCTGCTGGCCAGCGCGGGCCGGATCGTCAACATCGGCTCGGTGGCTGGCTTGGTCGGCGTGAAGAAACGCTACGCCTACTGCGCGACCAAGGGCGCGGTGGTGGCGATGACGCGGCAGCTCGCGCTCGACTATCCGACTCAGATCCGAGTGAACTGCATCTGCCCCGGCACCGTGGATTCGCCGTTCGTCGAAGGCTACCTCGAGAAGTACCACAAGCACGAAAAGGAAAAGGTGCGAGCCGAACTCAACCAGCGCCAGCCGATCGGCAGGCTAGGCAAGCCCGAGGAGATCGCCTACATGGCGCTCTACCTGTCGTCGGACGAAGCGGCCTTCGCCAACGGCGGAGTGCATACGATCGACGGCGGCTGGACAGCGGCCTGACGGCATGCCCGATCAAGCCAAGCCCTCCCAACGCGTGCCGCTCGACCGGCTCCGCGAGCAGGTTCGCGGAGAACTGCTTCCCGCCGCCCCGAACTTCACCTACTTCCGCGCCGGCCAGCCCCTGGCCGAAGAGGATGTCCGCGACTACCTCGAGGAACCGATCGCCGCTCTGCCTCCGGCCGTGGCCTCCCATCTGCCGCCCGTGGCGCTGCTGTTCGTGCCTTTCCTCGAGAAGAACGGCCATGACGCGGTGGTGACCTACGACGCTCCGCCGGAGGACAAGTCGGTGCTCGCGTCGCTCTATCGCGACAAGACTGGAGCCGTCCTCACCTATGCGATCGACGACATGGAGGTCGCCGGCTACCACTACGAGTTCTACCGGCACGTGGCGGAACTGCTGTTCGACGCCGCCGGAAAGGCGCCGCGGATGGACGAGTATCCCGAACTGCTGAAGGAAGAACTGAAGTCCCGCATGCACGGCGAGGTGGACGACGCGGCGTGGCAACGCAAACAGGAGCTGCTTCAGAGGAGTTCCGCCGCGGCGGTCAAGAAGGATAGCAAGCTGTTCCGCGACTACGCCAAGCAGTCGTTCATCGACACTATGACGCTCTACTTGCACGGCATCTGTTGCGATATCGACGTGGAGCCGGGACCGCGGCAACTGCCGAGTCCCAAGCTCCGCCGCCGGCTGAAACTGTTGCGCGAGATCTTTCCACCTCCGAAGGGTTACGCCGTGTTTCCGGAGGAGCTCGACCAGATCGAGGCGGAGGAGGCACGAGGCCAACGGCCGTCGTGACCGCGTTGGTTTCCACCTCCGAGTACCTCGGACACACCTTCCATCCGGATTGCGAGTACTTGGAAGGGCGGATTCTGGAGCGCAACGCGGGAGAGATCGCGCACAGCGACGCACAGGGCCGCGCGTACGCCTATGTACTGGCCCGTCATCCCGGCTACTGGGCGGGTGTCGAGGTTCGCGTCCAGGTGCGGGCCAACAGGTTCCGGATACCGGATGTGTCCATCGTTCGCGGAGGCAAGCCCTCCGGACGCATCATCGCCGTACCGCCGGAGGTGGCCGTCGAGGTCCTCTCCCCGGACGATCGCGCGAACGAGGTTCAAGAGAAGATCGACGACTACCTTTCGTTCGGAATCCCCTGCGTCTGGGTGATCGATCCGGAAACGCAACGCGGGTGGATCCACACGGTCGAGGGCTCGCGTGAGCCGAAAGACGGCGTCTTGCGCAATCCGGCCGGCGATCTGACGGTTCCGCTCGCGGCGATCTTCACTTGACCGCTGGACTTCCACCCCCGCCAGGCGTATCATTAAACCGGTTCTCCTCCGATCCCGTCTTCATTCTTCAAAATCCACGGGAGGTGGACCATGTTCGACAGCATTGACGACCAAGTTCGCAAGGACGCGAAGTCTTCATCTTCGACTCGCGAACGAGTAATGGTTTGGCTGGGGGTCGCGGTCCTCAGCGTACTTCTTTTCGGTGGCTTATACCTGAGCGTCCGGGCCGCGTAACTTCGGGATCGGTCAGATCACGTCGGCGAAGGAGCGCCGTAGCCTCCAGAAGGCCGCATGCCCGGCAACGCACACCACCACCGCGCCGATCCATAGCGCGGCGAGCGTGTCCACCGCGGGCGCGCGGCCTTCCAGCAGGATGTCGCGGTAGCTCTTCACCAGGGCAAACACCGGACTCTTGGCAAGCACCGGAAGCGCCCACGCCGGAACCTGCGACTCCGGGTAGCAGATCGGCGTCAGGAAAAATCCGAGCGTCAGAAGGAAGCCGATCATCTGCCCCAGGTCGCGCAGATACACGCCCACGGCGGCCAGGAACCAGCAACATCCGAGCGTCAACAGCAGTTGCGGCACGGCCAGCGCCGGCAGCCACAGGGCCGTGACCGGCGGAGCTCCGCGCGTGGCCGCCAACAGGATGAAGAATACGATCAGCGCGAAAAGCTCGGTCACCAGACCGGTGAACACCAGGTTGGCGGGCAGCGTCTCCAGCGGAAACACCAGCTTCTTCACGAAATTGCGGTTCTCGAAGATCACCGACGGCGCGCGTCCCACCGCTTCGGCGAACGGCAGCCAGGGCAGCATCCCCGCCAGGAAATAGAGAACGAAGCCCGCCCGGCTGGGGTCGTTGCCGAAGCGCGCTTCCATCACGATCCCGAACACGAAGAAGTGGACCAGCATCAGCAGCAGCGGATGCAGGATGGTCCACGCGGCGTCACCGAACGATCCGCGGTAGCGCGCGGAGATCTCCCGCCGCACCAACGACGCGATCAGTCTCCGGTTTCCCCACAGCGCGGACACCGGTTGCACCACCAGGGAGCGAAGTTTGGCGGGCAGGTCCCGCCGGCGCAGTTGGCCCGCCGTGGTCACCGAGATCCGTTGGACGGAAGCCTCGCCGCCGTGGACGGAAGCCTCCACCAGGAGGAACGGCCAGCCGAGCGAGTGAAACCAGCCGTCCGAGGCGGAGTGGGGCGACACGTAGATCCAGTAGGCGCCCTCCTCCGCCGGCAGTTCCACCGCGATCGCGGTGTTCGTTCGCGCTCCGGGTTCGATGGGGCCCGGCAGATCGCGCCATTCGCCTTCGGAAAGAAAGACGCCGGTTTCCGGATCGTACAATTGCGAGCCGAGGCACAAGTCCGCTCCCGCCAGCCAGGCGCCGTCCGAGCGATTCTCCAGCCCGAAATGGACGGTCAGCACGAGGCCGCTGGCGGTGGCTTCCGGGTTCGCATAGCCGGCGCTCATGTCAATCGTAGAGCCAGGCGGGAAAACGATGCCGCACCGGACCCGTCTTGCGGCCCACCGCGTAGATGCCGTCGCCACGCAGGTCGCGGGCGAGCGAATAGCGCTCGAGCAGATGATCCACCCAAAGCAGCTCCGGCTTGGGGATATCGCGGAACGGCCCCGTTTCGAGGTGCGTCACCGTGAATCCGGCGTCGTTCATCAGCAGGTAGATCTCGCGCGGCGTGTACTCGCGATTGTGGCGCGCGTCGGTGGAGGCGGACTCCGGCTTCAAATACGCGGGGAAAAAGCCGGGATGGTAGCCCTGCAGGATCGCGGCGATCGCGCGCAGTGAAGCGATGTTCGGCGTGGTGAGCACCAGGTGGCCGCCGCCCTTCAGCACGCGGTGGATTTCCGCCATCATGAACATCGGATCCGCGGGCAGGTGCTCGAGCAGCTCGCAACAGAGCACCGTGGTGAAGCGGCCGTCGTCGTAGGGGAAGCGGTCCTTCTCCGCGTCGAACAGATCCACCTCGCATTCGAAGGTCTCACCCAACGCCGACTCGCGGCTCTTGCGTTCCACCGTGCCGGCGGGACCGTAGTAGCAGCCGCGCACCTCGCCGTATCCGAGCCTGGTCTTCAACGAGGGCGTGATCTGCAGGTACGCTCCCATCTCGAGCACGCTGTCCTCCGGCCCGCCGGGCGGCGTCAAGTCGAGAGTACGTTGGAATCGCGTGAGGTGCGTTTCCACGTATTCCACCGCGTGCGGACCACCGCCCCACGACCGGACGTAATCCGCGGGCACGGTGATTTGCGCCGGCGGCGGGGAAGGCTCGACGGCCGCGGGAGGCGTCCATTCCTCGCCCCGTTCCACCGATCGCAGAAACGCCGTGTACATCGCGGCGGCGCGATCCCACGTACACTCCCGCTCCACCCACCGGCGGGCTCGTTCGCCCATCGCCCGCGAGAGGTCGCCGCGCTGCGCCAGCAATTGCAGATAATCGGCGATCAGCGCCTCTTCGCCCCGGCCGGGTGGAACCTTGAGGCAGATCTCGTCCGGGAACTCGGCGAACGCGCCCACATCGGAGACCACCACCGCCTTGCCGAGCCCGAACGCACGCAGCAGCGTGCCGGATGTTTCACCGACGGTGGGATACCGGAGGTTCAGCACCACGTCGCAGGCCGCCAGGTATCCGGTGAACTCGCCGATGTCGTCCACGCGGCCCAACACGCGGACGAATTCGCGCAGGCCGAGCGACCCGAGCAACTGCTCGATGGGAAGTTCGGGATGGGGCTCGCCGGCCAGGATCATGCGCGCGCGCGGCTCGTTGCGAACCACTCTCTGGAATGCGCGCATCGACTCGGCGATCCGCTTGTACGGCTTCAGGTGTCCGAAAACGCCCACCAGCGGAGTGCTCGCGTCCAGCCCCAGGCGCGCGCGATACGTCATGCGGGCGGCATCGGGCATCCACGCGCCGTGCGGAATACGCGCCGCCGGACCTGTGAATCCAGCGCGCCGGGCCGCGCCGATCACGAAATCGGAGTGGGCGATCAGGCCGCGCGCGGCCGACAAGACACGGCGCAGCATCGGGACGCCATCGTAGTCGGGGCCGGTTTCGAGCGCCCGTACGAGATGGCCGAAAGCGAGCGCGTCCGCGCCGCCGTCGAACTCGAGCTCGCGCAGGTAGGCGTCCCAGTCGCCGCGTTTGATCGTAAGCGCGGCGATCAGATGATGCAAGTTGGCCTCGTGCAGCACGACGACTCCCGGTTCGCGGAGCGCGCGCTCGTAAGCGTCGATGTGATCCGGGTTGTTGCCGATCTGGTAAAGCGGAATTCCGGACGGCGCGGCGGGGTTAATCTCCACCTCGGCGTGAGGGGCCAAAGCCTCGACCAGCGCGGCCGAATAGTCGGCGATGCCGCTCATGGCCGGCGGCATTGGCGAATACATCGATATCCGCATCTACCGCTGGAGCTCCATGGAGAACACGCCCATCGAAAACGGGACTCGGACGAGGACCGGAGTGCGGCCGGAGTCGCGCGCGAAGAAGAGGTCGAAGGTGAGGTCGGAAGCGGGACCCTTCAAAGTCGCGGTGATGTGGTCGGCCTCGATCCGCTCTTCGCCCACCTTCACTCGCTCCGCCCCGCGAAACTGGAGCTTCGCCTGATAAGCCGCGCCGAAGAACACCGTCTGGGGCGGCGGAATCCGGCCCGCTTCCAGTTCCTGGCGCAGATGATAGAGGAACGCCAGCGCGTCGCGCGCGCATCCGGTGAACGGCGTCTCCGACTTGCCGCCGCCTTTCAGCGTCTCCCGCACCACCACGCCTCTGCTTTTGTCGAAGACCGACTTTTCGACGGAGCGGCGGGCTCCGTGCGTGCTGTCCTTCTCGAACGCCGCCGAACAGAAGGCGTTCGAGACCCGCGACGTGAACGAGTCGCGAATGACGAAGCCCGGGATCGACGCATCGATCGCCAGCTTCAGGTCCCACTCGGCGCCAACGGAAGCAGCCGACAACGTCACTTCGCCCAGGCTCAGGCCCGTGGGCCAGTTCACGTTGTACTGGAGCTTTTCCTGCGCAGCCGCGGCGGCCGCCGCCAGGAGCAGGATCGCGCCAGCGCTAGCGATGCGTGGCAACGGCGTTCCGGCGCGAGGCCGCCGAGTGGCCCTCGACGACTTGATAGTAAACCTCCAGCGTCTTGCGAGCCGCGTCCCGCCATTGGAACGCAACCGCGCGCTGCAGCCCCTTGCGCTCCATGCGGGTGCGCAAATCCGAATCCAGCAGAACGTCCCGCATGGCCCGCATCATCTGCGCCGGCGAAGAGGGATCGAACGTGATCGCCGCGCCGTCGGCCACCTCCACGGTGGCGGTGATGCTCGAGCAGACCACCGCGCGGCCGCACGCCATTGCCTCCACGATCGGGATGCCGAAACCTTCGTAAAAGGAGGGGAACACGAACAGGTCGCAACCGGCGTAGAGCGCCAGCAGATCGTCGTCGTCGACGAAGCCGGTGAAGCGGATGCGCTCCGACACCGCGCTGCGCGCCGCCGCCTCTTTCACGCGGGACGCGTACCAGCTATCCTGCCCGGTGAGCACCAGCGTGTGACGCAGCTCCTGATGCGCCCGCACCAGTTGCTCGAACGCGGCGATCAGGCCGATCTGATTCTTGCGCGGCTGCAGGTCGCCCACCATCAGGATGTACGGAGCCGGAATCCCCATCTCCGCGCGAATCCTCGCCTGAGCCGATTCCCGGGGCAGCGGACGGTATAGCGGACTCACGCCGTTCGGCACCACGGTGATCCGGTCCGGGTCCAGCCCGTACACGCGTTGGATGCATTGCGCCGAGAACTCGCTGGGCGTCAGCACGCGCGCCGCCCGCTGGACAGTGCGCTGCACGGTGATCCGCAACTGCGCCACGCGTGCCGCTGGAAAATACTCGGGGCGTTCGAGGAAGCTGACGTCGTGCACGGTAGCCACCAGCGGACACGGGCAGTGGATCGGCGCTGTGTACTGCACGTGCAGCAAGTCGGCCCGGTCCCGATGCACCGCGTGGGTCAGGTCGATGCCCAGCCGCTTGAAGGGATTGGACGAGACGACACGGGTCTCGAACCGCGCCGGTACCATCGACCCGGCGCCGGGCTCGGAAACGTAGGCCACGAATCCGGAAGTCGTGTCGAGGGCCGCGAAGCCCGCTAGTAGATTCCGGACGTAGACTTCATTCCCCGTTAGGTTCCGCCCGAGGGCGTGTGCGTCTACGGCAAAGCGCATGAGGCGTCCTACCTAGTATATTCAAATCCCCAGCCTTTCCAGTGCTTTCCATCCGGCCTCCCAGGTAAAACGGCGTTTACAATGGGAACGGCCCGCCTGGCCAATGCGCGCCGCGAGTTCCGGATCGCCCAGCAAACGGCCGATCGCGGCGCCGAATCGGGCAGCCCCATCCACCGCGATCAGGTGCTCGCCGTCCTGGTACGAAAGACCTTCGGCGCCCAGTACGGTGGATACCACGGGTGTCCCCGCCATCCACGCCTCGAGGATCTTCAGCCGTGTTCCGCTGCCGGAGAGGATGGGCGCGATGGCGACTCGCGACGCGGCGATCTCCGGGAGCGCGTCTTCCACCTCGCCGGTCAAACGAACCCGAGGCAGCGCCGCCACCAGGCCGCGGACGGCATCGGGGTTCCTACCCAGAAGCACCCATTCCAGCCCGGCGTGTTCGGCCGCCAGACGCGGCCACACGCCCCGCCCGAAGAACCGGACCGCCTCGATGTTCGGCTGATACTCCATGTTCCCCGCGAACACGATTTGATGGCGCGGGGCGGGGCGGACGATGTCGCGCAGGGGCACGGTGTTCGGGTAGACTTCGGCGCGGCGGGCGTAGGCCCGTACGCGGGCGCCATCCGGTTCCGAAGCCGTCAGCACCAAATCGAACAGGGGAAGGAGTTCGCGCTCGAGACGGCCCGCGGAGGAGGAAAACCGGCGGTGGATGGGACCGAGCGGCCCCGCCGTTTCCGCGTACCGGCCATGCAGAGCGGACTCGATGTTGTGGAGGTCGAGCACCAGCTTATCCACGCGAGGCCGGAGCGCGGCCGCATAGCCCGCGCACCAGAAATGCTCGACGACGCAGAGATCCCATCGGACGCCGGGGAGAGCGCCGGCGAGATCGAATCCAGCGAAGCGGTCCTCGAGCGGAGGAGCACCCCGGACCGCGCGGCCCAGGTTGCGGATCAGGCGGGCTGGCGCGGATTTCGAGTGCCGCGGCAACCGGATCAGCGCTGTGTCGTGGACCAGCCCCGCTGGAATCAAGGGGCGTGGATCGGGCGAGCCCACTTCCGCGAAGAAGATCGCGTCCAGCCGGTATCGCCGCGCCAGATACTCGAGCATCGCGGCCGTACGCAGGGATCCGCCGCCGCGTACCGGGTAAGGCGCCTCGGGGCAGACGATGAGCGCGCGCATGGGAAGCCGGCTCGCCTATCTCTTCCGTTGGCACGCCGGGCAGAAGTGGGTCCCGCGTTGAGCCAATACGATCCGGCGGACCGGCGATCCGCAAACGACGCACGGCTCACCCTCGCGGCCATAGACCCGGTGGAGCTTCTGGAACCCACCCTTCTCGCCCGCCGCGTCCACGTAGTCCGAGATCGAGGAGCCGCGGTGCTCGATCGCCTCCGTCAGCAATCGGACGATGGCCTCGCGCAGTTCCAACGCCCGCTCATTCGTCAAACGCCGCGCCCGGGCCTCCGGATGCAGACCGGCGCGAAACAGCGCCTCGTCGGCGGAGATATTGCCGATGCCGCGCAGGAAGCTCTGATCGAGCAGCAGCGGCTTCACCGCGCGATCGCGGGATCGCAGCCGCGCTACGAACTCCTCAGGGCCGGTTTCGAGCGGATCGGGGCCTAACGTATCCGGCTCCCCATCGAGCAGCGAAAGCGAGCCGAATTGGCGGATATCGTCGAAGCAAAGCCGTCCGCCATCCGATTCGATCACCGCGCGCGTGTAAGGGCCGGGCTCGGAGTTCCACAACAAGCTCCCCGTCATGCCGAGCTTCACCAGCACGTTGAGCCCATCCAGGGCGACGACGATCTGTTTGCCGTACCGGCGCACGTCCGCCACGGTTCGCCCCACCAACCTCTCCGGCGAGTCGCGCGACACGCGCCGCGAGAGGAACTCCGCCGACGCGATGCGCCGCCCGGTCAAAGGCGTCCGCAGCGACCGGACGATCGTCTCCGCCTCGGGCAGTTCCGGCACGCGTCAGCCGATGTCCACGAGTACGTCGCCGCCGTCGATGGCGACGGGAAACTTTCGCTGCACGATTTTCGGGTTGTAGTCGTGTTGGCCGGTCACGCAGTCGAACTCCCAGGCGTGCCAGGGACACACCACCATTGTGCCGTGGAGCGCGCCCTGCGCCAGCGGTCCTTCGCGGTGGGGGCACAATCCGTCGATCGCGTGGAGCCTACCCTCGACATTGCAAACGGCGATCCGGACGCCGTCCAGCGTGACATCCAACATGGAGCCAGGCGGCACATCGGCTAGGGCTCCGGCTCTCTGGAAAGCCATACTAAAATAGGCTACCATGCACCTCCGGCCCACCCGCCGCGCTCTGTTCGCCGGTTTAGCCGCTGTTACGGCCTGCCAAAAATCGCCCGCGAAGACGATCGGAGTCGTGCCCAAAGGCGCCAATCACATCTTCTGGAAGACCGTTCACGCGGGCGCGGTGAAGGCCGCGCGGGAAGCCGGCTACGAGGTGGAATGGAAGGCGCCCACGCTCGAGATCGATACGGCGCGGCAGATCGAAATCGTCGAGTCCATGGTCAATCGCAAGCTGGCCGGCATCGCCCTGGCGCCGGTGGACAAGAAGGCGCTCGTCGCCGTGGTGGAGCGGGCCGGCGCGCAAGGCATCCCGGTCGCGATCTTCGATTCCGGCATCGACACCAAAAAGAAGCTCTGCTACGTGGCCACGAACAACGAAGAGGGCGGCAGACTGGCGGCGCGGCGCGTGGGCGAATTGCTCGGGGGAAAGGGCAAGGTGGCGGTGGTGGGATTCATGCCCGGCAGCGCCTCCACCATGGAGCGCGAATCCGGGTTCGAGTCCGAAATCAAGACGAAGTTCCCCGGCATCGAGATCGTGGGCATTCAATTCGGCATGGCGAGCCAGGCCAAGTCGATGACCGCGACCGAGAACTTTCTCAGCGCCCATCCCGATCTGGCGGCCGTGTTCGCCGACAACGAATCGTCCACGGCCGGCGCGGTGCAGGCGTTGAAGAGCCGGAACGCTAGGAAGGTGAAGCTGGCCGGATTCGACGCTTCCGATCATCTGGTGGCGGACATGCGCGAAGGCTGGATCGATTCGCTGGTGGTGCAGAACCCGTTCAAGATGGGCTATGAGTCGACGCGCGCGGTGGCTCGGCACGTTGCCGGCCAGGACGTCTCGCCCACTATCGATTCGGGCGTGCGCATCGTGCTGGCATCCGATCTCGACAAGCCGGACGTGAAGGAACTGCTCTTTCCCGACCTGAAGCCCTACCTCGGCTAGCTCTTTCGTTCGAGCAGAAACTCGCAGTCCTCGAGCCGGCTTTTGCCGCCGTCGTTCACCGTGAACTTGGCTCTCGTCACCTGGCCTTGCCGCACGCGTCCGCTCCAAAGCGACGCGCCGGCATAAACCCCGTCCTTGCGGAGCGCGTAGAAGTGGATGTCGAACTTGGCCAGCCGCTCCTGATCGCCGCCATAGTTGCGCGCGATCCGCTTCAGGCAGTCGAGCGCCGCTTCCTTCGGCGCCATGCCGTGCCGCATGTTCTCGACGATGGTGTGCGCCCCGGCGACTCGGATGTTCTCCTCGCCGCGGCCTGTCGAACCCGCCGCGCCGACGTCCTGGTCGACGTACAGGCCCGCGCCCACGATCGGGGAATCGCCCACGCGTCCCGGGATCTTCCAGGCCAAGCCGCTAGTGGTGGTGGTTCCGGACATCTCCCCCTTGGCGTTCAGCGTCAGACAGTTGATGGTGCCGGTGGGCGGATTCCGCGCCATGTCCCATGCCCACGCGAGCGTTTCCTCGGACGCGTGGGGGAACTGGTCGCGCAGCCAGGCGGCAGGCTTGGCTTTGGACGGCCCGTCGAGCCCGTCGGTCCAGTTGTTGTGGCCGCCACTATCGCGGTTCGACCGCTTCCACACCAGCCACGCCAAGCGCGATTTTTCGGTGAGCAGGTTCTCTTCGGGGAAGCCGTAAGCCTTCGCGAATTTCAGCGCGCCTTCGCCCACCAGCATGATGTGGTCGGTCTCTTCCATCACCAGCCGCGCCACCTTGGACGGATACTTGATGTTGCGGAGGCTCGCCACCGATCCGGCGCGCCGCGTGGGACCGTGCATGACGGACGCGTCCAACTCGACGACTCCCTCCTCGTTCGGCAGTCCGCCATAGCCGACCGAACTGTCCTCCGGATCCTCTTCGTTGATGTTGACGCCCGCGATCGCGGCGGTGAGCGTGTCCTCGCCTTTCTTCAGGAACTCCATCGCGCGCGTGCAGCAGCGAAGGCCGTTCGAGCTCGAAACGACGATGTTGCGCGGACCCGGTTGCGCCTGCGCGGCGAGAGCGGCGCTGCCCAGCATCCACTGGCGGCGGTTGAACATGGGGCCCACTATAGCAGCCATTGACGCCGGACGGCGCTTCCGGCATGATCGAATGGACACCATGCCGCTTCCGGCGATTCTGCTTCTCGCGGCCATCCCACTGCTCGCCCAATCGAGACCGATGAGCGTGTGCGAAGCGCTGGCGCGGCTCGACAAATTGGAAGGCGCTACGGTGCGCATCCGGGGAGTTCTGGATACGGGCATGGAGCACTCCTACCTGGACGGCGCGGACTGCGGCCGCCGGCCCGATCCGGCGAAGCATCCTGGCATCTCGATCTCGCTGGCCGCCGCCGCGGAGGCAAAGCCCGAAGCGGATCCGTTCCGCGCGCTGTACGCGGCCGCGGCGGAGTCGCGCAAGAAGCGCCCGGCGGCTTCGTCGCACCGTCTCCTGGTCACGTTCGTGGGAGTGCTCCGGACCAAATTGCCGCCCGGCAGGGATGACAGCGGTTGGTTCGGGAAATATGGTGGAGGCTACGCGGCGTGGCTGCGGGCCGAGTCCGCCGCGGATATCCGGCTGTTACTTGCACCACGGGCCGCTGGCGCTAGCGGACGTGAATGACCACGCGTTGTTCCCGCGTGCTCTGCTCGCCAACTGTCCCGGCGCTCCCCGGGCGTAGACGACCTCCGCGGGCCCTCCTCCAATAGTGGCCGTGACGGCGGCGGTGGTGTCGATGGGTGCGGTGGAACTGAATACGTCGCCGGGGAACCCTGTTCCGAACAGCTCGATCACCGATCCGGCGGGCGCGGGGTTGTTCTCGCCGTGACGCGATCCATCTTCGTTGACTGCCGGCACAACCGCCGAACGCCCGGCTTCCCGGGGGAACAGTCCCGGCGCGGCGGCGAGCGATGCCACGGGAACGGGGTGGATCAGTTATAGTCCCTGCCACGAATAGTAGAGCAGATACGATCCGGTGGCGGACACCACGCTGGGCGCCTGCACCGTTACCCGCGAGTCGTCCGAGTACACCACCGGCATCGCCGTGCCCGTGAGAGTCGCGTTCGGATTCGCGCCGGAGAAGTTGCCGAGCAGCAGCGCGGAATACGGGGATTCGCTGGCTCGGGTAGAGCGTCAATCGCGGCCGGGGCGGAGATGCTCCAGCAGCTCCAAAACGGGGCGCCGCTCGATGCGCTCGGAATCGTCGCGCAGGTAGACGGGATAGTAGGGGTCGGGTTCCGCCAGGCGCTTCTCCCAGCGCCGCCAGAACGTATGCCGTTCGCCCGGTAGCGTGCCGCGGCGCCTCGACTGGGCCTCATCATGCCGCAACAGCGCCCCCGGCTCGAACACGATGCGATAGCCGGCGTCGCCCGCCCGCAGACAAAAATCGACGTCGTTGTAGTTGACCGGAAACTCGGCGGAGAAGCCGCCCAGGCGGTCGAACACGTCGCGCCGGAACGCCATGCACGCGCCAGTCACCGCCGACACGTTGCGCGTCATCCCAGTGAACGGCCAATCCGGCGTCTGGAACTGCGCGCGCCCCGGATGCCCGCAGCCTTCCATCATTCCCAGCGCGATCCCCACGTGCTGCATGCTGCCGTTCGGGTACAACAGCTTGCCGCCGGCGATACCGACGGACGGGCGAGAGAGATGGTCCACCAGACGGCGCATCCAGTTGGGGTCGATCACGGCTATATCGTCGTTCAACGCAATGACGATCTCGCCGTTCGCGTGGCGCGCACCCAGGTTGTTCATCAGCGCCCAATGGAACGGCCCGTCGTATCGAACGCCCTTGTAGCGGCCAACAAGAGGCAGATCCAGATGATGCAGCACCACCACGACGTCCCAGTTCGGGTAGGTGGTGGTTTCGAGCGAAAGCAGACACTGGCGGAGCAGTTCTTCGCTCCGCGAGCAGATCACCACGGAGACCTTCGGCGTGGCGGTGAGCGGCGCGGGCGCGGGCCGCGGCGAGGGCGTACCCGCCTGCTTTGCGTGGAACAGGACGCGCGGAACGTGGCGCACGCGCACGCCGGAGCCGGCCAGCTTCAGCGCGATGGAGTCCGGATCGCGATCCGCGCCCGCCGTCAATTCCAGAACGCGCCGCGACACCAGCAGTGCGCCGCCGGTGTAGGGACATGCGTGCAGCAGCTCCGGCGACCATCCCGGCTTGAACACCGGATCCACGCGGTTGCCGGCGGCGTCCAGGCGGTCCTCGTCGCAGTAGGCGACATCCACGTCGTCGGCGCGCACCGCGTCGGCGAAGAAGTAAAGCGCGTAGGGCGACAGGCGGCCGCCGTTCGCGATCAGCACGTACTCGCCGTCGTCACGGGCGGGATAAACCTGCTCCTTCACTCCTTCGGCGTCGCCCTCCACGGAGATGCCAGGACGGATGAGCCATTCCTGCGAGTGATCCGCCAGCAGCGAATTCTCGAGCTCCACCAACTGCCGGTACCAGATGGGATCCGGCTCCGGCTCCGGCTTCTTCGATCCCAGGTAGCGCCAATGCTGGCCGGCGATCCACGAGCCCACTCCCCGCGCGGCGCGGAAGATGATGCTGTCCTCCACCCGCGACAGGCGTTCCTCGAGCAGCTTTACCTGCGTGACCAGCCGTTCGAACTCGCGGTCGCGTCTCATGCGCATGCCCTTTCGAAAGTTGCCCACGTTTCCCGCGCGCAACGGTCCCAGCGGAACTTCGCCATCGCGCGTTGGCGCCCCGCGGCGGCGATGCGCGCCCGTTCGGAAGGAGACGTGAGCAGCCGCAGCAATCCTCGCGCGATGTCCTCCACCGACCGCGGATCGGCGAGAAGCGCTCCTTCGCCCGCCACTTCCGGCAGCGAGGAAACGTCAGAGGTCAGCACCGGCACTCCGCTCGCCATCGCCTGCGCCACCGGAAATCCGAATCCTTCGTAGAGGGACGGATACGCGAACAACACGGCGCCGGCCGTGAGGACGGGAAGATCGTCGTGGCTCACGTAGCCGAGATAGCGCGCCGGTCCGCGTTTCAGCCGCTCCACGATCTCGGGCTTTTCCCAGCCGATCGGGCCCGCCACCACCAAGTCGAACTCGTCGCGCACGTCGCGTGGCAGCGATTCCCAGGCGTCCAAAAGTCGCGGCAGGTTCTTCCGGGGCTCCACCGTGCCCACGTTGAGGACGTACGGTTTGCCTTGGCCGGCTCCGTTGGAGCAGGCGGTGAAATAGCGCTCGTAGACGCCGTGATGGATCACGTCGATGCGCGCCGGATCCAGATTCAGCAGCCGCACCGCGTCGTTCCGCGTCGCCTCCGACACGGCGATCAACCGGTCCGCGCGGGCGATCACCTTCCGCGCGAAGTCCATGTCCGCTTCGACGTTGGCTTTGGTGTGGAACTCCGGCATGATCCACGACGTGAAGTCGTGCAGCGTGGTGGTGAGCCTGGCGTTGCGCGGAGGATTGCGAATGATGTTGGTGGCGTGGAACAGGTCCGCGTCGCGCATGAACAGATTCAGCAGCGGAAACGGCGAGCGATTGCTCAGCACCGCCAGACCGATCGCCGCCTTCGCGCTCCCATCCACGGCGGAATGCTCCAGATCCAGTTCGCCCAGCGAGCGGAACGGCGGGAAGGCCCGCACGTTGTCGCCAGCGTGTTCGCGCAGGTGGCGGTAGAGGTGGAACAGATAGGTTTTGACGCCCGCGCTGCGGATGAACAGCGGCGTGCAGTCGAGCACGGCGCGCATCAGCGGGCTCCGTTCCGCGCGGCGACCGTCAGTCCGCGGCGGGCTCCGGCCTCGTTGCGGTCGATCGCCAGCGCCTTGCGGAACTCCGCCGCCGCCTCGGTCCACTTGCCTTGGCCGCCGTAGACGTTGCCGCGATAAGTAAAGAGCGGCGCGTGGCCGGGGTCGATCCGTTCGGCTTCGGCTAGCGCCGCCAACGCCTGCTCCGCGCGCCCCTGCTTGCCGTGGACCATGCCGGTCAACGCCAGCACATGCGCGGACTTCTCGATGGCGGCGGCTTGCGACAGCTTGTCCAGCGCGCCCGCCGGATCGCCGCCGCTGTCGAGCGAAAGCGCCCAATTCACCAGCAATCGCACATCGGGCTTGTCGAGCGTGGCCGCCGCGGCGAACTCGCGATTCGCGTCGGCGAACCGCTGCTGTTGGTAGTAGGCATCGGCGAGTTGGAAGCGGGGGCGCCACTTGCGCGGCGACTTCTTCACCGTGTCTTCCCACAGCTCCGTTTCGCCGGACCACACTTTGGCGCGGTCGTGAGTCCACACCGACAGCGCCAGAAGGACCACGCCGCCGGCGCACGAAAGGGGAAATACGCCCCACGGAGCCCGCCGCATCAGACCGGCGGCGATCAGCGAGATCCCGAGGAACGGCAGATAGAGCCGCCGTTCGGCCACCAGATCCTTGATCGGGAAAAACGACGACGTCGGCGCGAGCAGAATCAGGAAAATCAGAAATCCCACGCTCGCCAGCGGCATCGAGCGGCGAAAGATCCACGCCGCCGCCGCCAACGCAACGATACCCGCCAAACCCGCCGCGGCGGCTGGATCGGCCAGGCTTTTTGAAATCGCGAAGTCGGGGTCCACGTTCAGATCCACCGGCAGGACGATCAGCTTGACATACCGCCAGAAGACGCGGCACTGCGTATAGAAGTAGTGCTGCCACGGGGTGCCCGCGTTGAAGCCGGCCGTGGTGGAGTAGCTGAGCCGCCAGAGCACGTATCCGGCGCCGAGCGCACCCGCCGCCGCCACCGGCGCGTGCAGCCTGGCGTTTCGCTTCAGCGCGGCCGTGCCCTCCAACGCGAAGTCCATCGCGATCAGCGCGGCGGGCAGTATCGCGGCGTTCTCCTTGGTGAGCACCGCCGCGGCGAACAGCGCAAGGATCGCGGCGGCGCGGCCCCAGCCGACACCCGCCTCCCGCCCGAGCACGAACACCAGGATCGCCGCGAAGCAGAAGAACGCGCTCAATCCGTCGGACCGGCCCGCGATGTAGGCGACCGCCTCCGTCTGCACGGGATGCACCAGGAACAGACCCGCCGCGATAGCGGAAACGACGCCCGCCGTGGGCCCCGCCAGGCGGCGCACGATCGCGAACACCAGCAGCGCCGAAAGCCAATGGAGCAGCACGTTGATCGAGTGGTAGCCAGTGGTGGAAGCGATGCCCGACTGCATCCAATTGAAGTAGTACGACACCATCAGCATGGGCCGCTGCCCACCGAACCAGACGCTGTACAGCGTGGATGCGTTGGGATCGTCGAACGGCAGGTAGAGGTCGTCCAACAGGAACGGTCCGCTCAGGGCGGGAGAGTAGATTTCGAACGCCAGCAGGAACGCCGCCACCGCCAGCAACGCCGGGTGGAGCCACTGCCAGCCGGCCGGCCGCGGCTCCGGGGCGATCGCTTCGGGACGCTTCGCCGGCGCCTTCCGGTTCTTCACTATGCCAGCAGTTCCTTGACCGGGTTGCCGTGGACGTCGGTGAGGCGGTACTCGCGGCCCTGGAACTTGTGCGTGAGCCGCAGGTGGTCGAAGCCGAGCAGATGCAGCAGCGTCGCGTGCAGGTCGTGCACGTGCACTTTGTTCTTGGTGGCGTTGAATCCAAGGTCGTCGCTTTCGCCGAGTGTGAGACCGGGCTTGATTCCGCCGCCCGCCATCCACATGGTGAATGCGTTCGGATGATGGTCGCGACCGTCGCTGCCGCCCTGCACCATCGGCGTCCGGCCGAACTCGCCGCCCCAGATCACCAGCGTCGAATCGAGCAGGCCCCGCTGCTTCAGATCCTTTACCAGCGCCGCGCAGGCCTGGTCGGTATCCTTGCAGTTCTTGGCGATGTCCTTGACCAGATTGCCGTGCTGATCCCAGGCTTCGTGATAGAGCTGCACGAATCGAACCCCGCGTTCCACCAGCCGCCGCGCCAGCAGGCAGTTGTTGGCGAACGACGGTTTGCCGGCCTCGGCGCCGTACATGTCGAGCGTGGCTTTCGATTCCTTGCCGATATCCATCAGTTCCGGCGCGCTCGATTGCATGCGGAACGCCATCTCGAACGAGTTGATGCGCGTCGAGATCTCCGGATCGCCGGTCACCTCGAGCCGCCGCTGGTTCATCGCGCGGATCGCGTCCAGCGACTCGCGCTGGATCTCGTTGTCGATGCCGCGGGGGTTCGACAGGTAGAGCACCGGATCGCCCGATCCGCGGAACTGCACCCCTTGATACACCGTGGGCAGGAATCCCGAGCCCCAGCACGAATTGCCACCGCTCGGACCCTTCTTGCCGGAGCTGAACACGACGAACGCCGGTAGGTCCTTGGTCTCCGCGCCCAGCCCGTAGGTCACCCATGCGCCAAAGCTCGGACGTCCGAACTGCTGCGACCCGGTGTTCATCATCAACTGGCCGGGCGCGTGGTTGAACGCGTCCGTCACCATCGACTTCACGATCGCGATGTCGTCCACGATCCCCGCCGTGTGCGGCAGCAGTTCGGAGACTTCCGCGCCGCATTGCCCGTGGCGCGCGAACTTGAACTTCGGCCCCATCAGCTTGGAGTTCGGATTGATGAACGCGGCGCGATATCCCTTGAGCAGATCGGCGGGCGGCAATGTACCGTCGAACTTGGTGAGCTGCGGTTTGTTGTCGAACAGCTCCAGGTGGCTGGGCGCTCCGGCCATGAACAGGAAGATGACCGACTTCGCCTTGCTTTCGAAATGGCCTTTCCGGGCGGCCAGCGGATCGCTGGACGCGGCCAAAAGCTGTTGCAGCGCCGCCGCGCCGAGACCGACTCCGCAGTCGCGGAGGAACCAGCGTCGCGTGACGTCGAGCGGATGATTCATGACGCTTACTCCTTGGTGATGGTCTCGTCGAGGTTCAGCAGCACCCGCGCCACCACGGTCCACGCGGCGGCTTGCGCGGGAGTCGCGCCAGGCGGGAGTTGGGGCGGGTGGGCCGGGTCCGCCGCGGCGAGATCCCACGGATTCGCCTGGCCCGCCGAGAAGCGCTCGGTTTGCCTGGCCAGCAGGCCCAGCATGCGATCCTTCTCTTGCGGTTCCGGCGCGCGAGACAGGCAGCGGCGGAAGGCGAAGACCAGCTTGCCGGCGTCCGTCTTGCCGCCCTCGCCGAGCGTCTTCATCGCCAGCGCCCGCGCGGTTTCGAGGAACAGCGGTTCGTTCAACGTGGTGAGCGCCTGCAGCGGCGTGTTGGATCGCGACCGCCGGACACAGGCGAAATCGCCGTTCGGCGCGTCGAAGTTCTGCAACATCGGATACGGCACGCTGCGGTAGCGGAACGTGTAGAGTCCGCGCCGGTAACGCGCGTCGCCTTTCTCTTCCTTCCAGATCTTGGGACCGTAGCTTGCCGGCGGCTGGAACAGGAAATCCGGCGCGGGCGGATACACCGACTCCCCGCCGACCTTGGCGTTCAGCAGCCCGCTCGCCGAAAGCGCGATGTCGCGTACGATCTCCGCTTCCACACGGAAGCGCGGGCCGCGCGCCAACAGCCGGTTGTACGGATCCTTCGCGGCAAGATCGGGCGTGACCGACGAAGATTGCTTGTAGGTGTTGGACGTCACGATCAACCGGTGCAGCTTCTTCACGCTCCAGCCGCGATCCATGAACTCCACCGACAGATAGTCGAGCAGTTCCGGATGCGAGGGGGGTTCCACCTGGCGGCCGATGTCTTCGCTGGTGGCGAAGATCCCGGTTCCGAAATAGTTCTGCCAAACCCGGTTCACGAACGTGCGCGCCACCGTCGGCGAGTCGCGGCCGGTGAGCCAGCGCGCAAACGTCAGCCGGTTGGTGGGCTCCGTTCGTAGCGGCTCCGGCATCGGATGGAGAAACGCCGGCGTTCCAGGCGTCACTTCGCGAACCGGCTTCAGAAAGTCGCCGCGCATCAGTATGCTGGTGGACCGGCTCTGGTTCCGCTCGTTCAACACGAGCTGCGTGGAGCCTTCCGGATGTTGACGCCACAGCCGCTCGATGTTCTCGTTGGCTTCCCGCCATTCCGGCACGGTGGTGCGGAAGAAGGAGAACACGGCGTGCTCGTGCTCCGGCGTGCGCTTGGCCGGGGGCGCGTTGTCGACGATGTCGCGCACCGAAGCGGGCAGAGGATCGGCCGTGGGATCGGGCGAGCCGGTCACCGACAGCCGCATCCTGCCGAGGTTGTTGTTCTGGTTATCGTCGCTGTTCCAGCCGCCGTGCTGCTGGCTCAGATAGAAGATGACCTTGCCGCCCTTGGGCAGTTCCACCGGCGCTTCCGGCACGAACACCGCCTTGCGAGGCTGATTCCGGCGGTAGGGGCCGATGTCCCAGCTCCATGCCGTTTCCGCCTTGCCGTCGATCGCGTAGCCGATCGGACCGGTGACTCGTTTCTTGTCCGTCTTGTCGCTGTAGATCGTGTCGAGCGGCTTCTCTTCCGGATTCACGTCCGCCGTGGCGCGCACCATCTTGACCTTCTTCGGCTTCTCTTCGTTGCCGTCCGCCGCGATCTCCACCTCGAACTCGGTCAACGCGCCCGTGCCCTGGATCGATCGCCCCGGCCCACCGCGCGGCAGGTTGGGATCGTTGAGCAGTTCCAGGCGGAAGCCGGTGATCGTGGAGAGCGTGGTTTCGGTGGTGAACTTGGCGCGATGCTTGGTCGGAGCGTAGCCTGCGGCGAGGAACGAGCCGTCTTCCTTGGGCAGATACTTCTGGCCGCCCGTGGAGATGTCGTCCACCGAGGGCTTCACCACGTGCCAGACGGGCTGCCCCGGGCGGACCTTCGCCTCCCACGCGGCCATGCGTTGCGGCCAGTCCGGGTTGCGATGCCGCAGATCGTTCTCGGCCTCCCGAATCTCCGCGAACAACTCCGCGCGCTTGCGTTGCTCGTCCGGCGCGTAAACGGTGACGTTGGCTTCGTGCGCGTTGTTCAGAAACGCGAAGATCTTGTAGTACTCTTCCTGCGTGAGCGGATCGTACTTGTGGTTGTGGCACTGCGCGCATTGGATGGTGACGCCGAGCATGGACTTGCCGATGGCGTCCATGCGGTCGAACATCGCTTCCATGCGGAACTGCTCGGGGTCGATGCCGCCCTCCTCGTTGATCATGGAGTTGCGCAGAAAGCCCGTGGCAACGATCTGCTCCTGCGTGGCGCCGGGAATCAGGTCGCCGGCGAGTTGCTCGGTGAGGAAGCGGTCGTAAGGCAGATCGCGGTTGAACGCGTTGATCACCCAGTCTCGATAGAACCAGACCCAGCGCGGCTTGTCCTTTTCGAAGCCGTCGGAATCGGCGTAACGGGCGGCGTCGAGCCAGTGCCGGGCCTGGCGTTCGCCGTAGTGCGGCGATTCGAGCAGGCGGTCCACTTGCTTTTCGTAAGCTTTCGACGACTTGTCGCGGAGGAACGCATCCACCTCGGCCGGCGTGGGCGGAAGCCCGGTCAGATCCAGGCTCAAGCGGCGGAGCAGCGTGGCGCGATTCGCCTCGGGCGATGGCGCGAGACCTTCCTTGTCCAGACGCGCCAGCACGAAGCGGTCCACCGGGTTGCGCGATGCCCACTTGGCGTTGCTCACGGCGGGGAGCGGCGCGCGTTGCGGCGCGACGAACGCCCAGTGTTTGGCGACGCCCGCGTCACGCGAGCCGAGCGATTCGGGCCAATCGGCTCCGGCGTCGATCCACGCGCGGATCAGCTCCGCCTGCGCCGGGTCGAGCGGCTTGGCGCCCATCGGCATGCGCGCCTGTCCACCCTGTCCCAGGATGCGTTGATACAGCAGGCTGTCCGCGCTCTTCCCGGGAACGACCGGCTTCCCGGAGACGCCGCCCTGGAAAGCGGCGGCGCGCCCATCCAGGCGCAAGCCGCCCATGTGCGACTTGGCGCCGTGGCAGCCCGAGCACGACTGCTCGAACACGGGCAGGATGTCTTTCGCGAAATCGGGCTTCGTCTGGGCGCACACCAGCGCCGCCAGCGCCAAACCGGCGGCGGTACGGAAAATCGGGTACATGGGTCTCTTTTCCAAGACTAGCTTACTACGGCGCGGCCGGGGAGCCGGCCGGCGAGTCCGCGTCTGGCCGCGCCCACCCTATTGGCGCTGGATTTCCACCTTGGCTTGCGGCGCCGGATCCGCGCTCTTGCGGACGGAGACGCGGCCGCGGTCGGTGTGCAGCGAGATCATCGGTCCGCCACCCACGGATCCAGAGAGCCGCGCTCCCTTGCCCGCCCGATCTTCGCGAAGAGAGCCCGCGAAGCCATTCTCCACCGCGCCTCGATCGGTGGCTGCGTTCAGCTCGAACTTGGCCCCTTCCGGCAGCGCGACGTCCACGTCGCCGCCGCGGATGCGGACGTCCATCCGGCCAAGCGGCAACTTGCCGGGACGCAGTTCCACGTCGCCCTTGTCGATCTGCAGATCCAGTCCTTCGCTGAACCCATGCAGCGATACGTCCTTCGAACGCGTCTTCAGATACACGGGACCCGCCAGATCGCTGCCGGTGACGTTTCCCCGCGAGACTTCGAGTTTGCCCACGACACGCGGCACGCGGAGGTCGGTGGTCTGGCTTTCGAAGCGGAACGGCTTCGCCAGATTCCGGAAGACCAGTTCGCCGTGATACTGGCCATTGACTACGCTTTGTCCCTCGATATTCTCGAGTTCCACGTCGGCGCCGGAACCGCGGATCTCGACATTGCCCTTCACGTTGATCGCCCGGATGATGTCACCCCGGCGCGCATCCACGCGAACCGCGCCGCCGATGCCGTTCAGCCGGACGCCGGCGTTGTCGCTATCGACGGTGACGGAGCCGCCGATATCGGTGATATCGAAGTCTCCATACTTGCCGCGCGCTTCCACCGTGGAGCCGGGCGGCACGACGATTTCGATGTCCGAACTGACGCGGGGGTTGCCGGTCAGCCGTTCGTGGTTCGTCCGCACGATGACGACGTCCCCCTGGCGCGTCACTTCGAGCGGGCATTCCTGATTGGCTTTGTCAGCCTCGGCCTGTGTGTAGGCGCGGACGGTGGTGTGTCCCTTGGCGGAGACCTGGGTCCCGGCAACGCCTGTCACGCGGGCATTGCCGCGGGCGTTGTCGATGATGATTCGCGGCGACGCGCCGGCGTCCACGCTCTTCGGGGCAAGCGGGTAGTCGTAGCTGTCGCCGAGCATTTCCAGGCCGGTGACATGGATCCGTGGGATGCGAGTGCGGTACTTCTGGCCGTAGAAAATCGACGAGCCGGCGATGCAAAGAAAGACGATGAACGCCCATTCGCCGCCAGCGATCCCGTTCTGGGGCAACGGCCTCCCGCTGCGCCACCAGAAGGTGATCTCCGCGATCCGCACGGCGCCCCACGCGATCAGCACGAAAGGCCACCAGTCGGCCACCACCTTCAAGGTGGGCAGTTCGGGGTGCAGGTTGTTCGCCAGGAACAGAGCGCCAATGACGATGAGCAGGACGGGGCCGATGATGGAACCGCGCCTCATGACAACGGCCCTCCTTCCGGCCGGATCGCCGAGCGTTCGAGCAGAATCATCACCCCTAGCACCACCAGCAGTACAGGCCAGCTCCGCCAGAAAGGCAACTGCCCCACGTGATCCGCGATCACGAGGATGCCCAGGGATATCAACAGCACCGGCCCGCGAATCGCGCGCAGATACTCCCTTGCGGTGCTCACGGCCGGCCCTCCATCCCGGAGTTCGCGCGGCCGGAGATCCGCTGCCGCAACTGGATCACTCCCAACACGATCAGGGCCAGAGGCCAGAACTTGATGATCTGATGGAAGTGGATCACGTCCAGATTGTTCAGCAGGAAGACCACGCCGGCTCCGATAATCGCCACCGGTCCCCAGGGAAACGCGTCGGGCGAACCGCCGATTTTGAACAGACTGGAAAGCTCGTCAACCGGCTCTCCCATCTGCCGCTTCTTGGCAGTGTGGTATGCCTCGAACGGCATGTAGAAGTAGAAGCCGGACATGACCAGCGCCACCAGCGGTTCGCCGCCGTGCATCCTCTCCATCGCGGTGACGAACATACCGAAGATGAACGCGTGCGTCAGCCCTTTTGCATACTGGCCGTTGTAGATCGCGCCGACGCCCGGGAGCAGCCCTAGCAGGAACGCCAATCCGGGCGACACCGAGGGGTTGGGAACGCCGCCGGCAGGGGAAGACGGCAATGGAGGCGGCGCCGCCGCGGCTTTGAAAGCCGGCGCGCACGAGGAACAGTAGACCGTCCCCGCGGCGGACTTCTCTTCTTCCGTCAGTCCCCTGCCACAGTTTCGACAAAACAGCGCCACCGGGTTCATTGCTTGCTCCTATCCGTCTGCTCCGCGGGAGATTCCAGAATCTGCCCGCCCGACTGCGACTTCCGCTCTTCTTCTTCCTGCGCCGACCACTCCGCCAAGCGCGACTGGATCTGATACACCAACTTGAGGTTCTCGTAGTACTTGACGGCCCGGTCGTGGATTCGTCCGAGCTTGGCGTCGAACGTCTCCCACACATAGGCAGGACGCATCTCGTTGGCGGTCAGTGGTTTACCGGGAACTCCGGCGAACCGGGCCACCATTGAAAACGATAGGATCGTCATCGCCAGTCCCATCGTGAGCCGCGGCTGCAGCATCGGCCGGAACAGCCCGCTCCACCAGGAGGCGGCCTTCGCCAGCGCTCCGGCGTCCTCCGGCACAGGCGGCCGGACCGGCGCCGCTTGGGGCGTGGCGTGCAGAATCCTGGTGATCAGCTCCGGCGGCGGCTCGACATCGGCAACGCCGGCGAGAAACGCCATGGCGGCGGCGGCATCCCGGGCCAATTCGGAGCAGGCGGGACAGACATCGAGATGCGCCGATACGGCCGCGCGGTCGCTAGGTGCAAGCGTGCCATCGGCGAAATCGCACAACAGGATCTCGACATCGGTGCACGTCATATCGCTACCTTCATCCGCCGCAACACCTTGGCGAGTTCGGCCCGGCCGCGATTCAGACGCGACTTGACCGTCCCCTCCGGCACCCGCAGGCTGTCGGCGATTTCCTTATACTCCATTTCCTGGAGGTCCCGCAAGATGACCGCCTCGCGGAGATCCGGCGAGAGCTTCTGGAGTGCGGACTGCAATACTTCGCTCATCTCGCGGCCTTCCAGCATGCCATCGGCGCGACCGCCGTGATGCGGACGCTCTTCGAGCACCGGCAGTTGATTCTCGATGGAATCGGTCGCCCGGCGCATCTTGCCGCGCCGGTAGTGGTCGATCAGCAGGTTCCGCGTCAACCGGGTCAGCCACACGCCAAACGCGCCTTCGCCCGCGCGAAAGCTGCGCAGGCTCTGGAAGACCCGCAGGAAAACGTCCTGCGAGATGTCCTGCGCCTCGGATGCGGAACCGGTAAAACGGAAACAGATTCCGTAAACTCGTTTGGTGTGCGCCAACACGAGACTCTCCCAGGCGGCATCGTCGCCTACGAGGCAGCGGTGCACCAGACTCGCGTCGGCGTCGATATGATTGTCCGGGTCCACGGGTGTATCCACGCAGCGCGGCCGCGGGGTCGAGGCTTGTGCTACTCCCGACCAGGGGAACGTCGCGACGGCCGCCATGATGGTCCTTCTCCTCCACGGAAAAGCCGGGATTCGCTTCCCTGCTTCCAGTTAAGGAAACGACGATCTATCATGAGAAGTTCACTATATTCTAGCTTGGAGCGGACAGCATAGCGATATCGAAGCAGCAATGGCGCATTTTGGCGGCGGTGGTGGTCGCCTCTCTCCTGGTGGGAGGCTGGTACTTCTTCCGGGGCTGGAAGGAGGGCTTTCATTGGGATTTGTTCCTCGGGACGTTCCAGAAACTCGACCCCCTGTGGATCGCCGCTTCCGTGGGATTGGCGCTGATCACGTACTTCGGCCGGGCGCTGCGATGGCGGGTCCTCATCCGCCACCAGAAGGCTCATGTGAGCCTGGTTCGCCTTTTCGTCGCCACTGCCATCGGTTTTACCGCCATCGTTTTGTTCGGGCGTCCCGGAGAGATGGTGAGACCCTTCCTGATCGCCAAGAAAGAGCAGTTGAGCTTCTCGTCCCAAATGGCGGCCTGGCTCCTCGAGAGAATCTACGACCTGATGATGGCGCTGTTCGTGTTCGGGCTCGCGCTGTCGCGGGTGCACGCGTCAGGTGTACAGGCCGGGGACTCCATCCGTTGGGTGCTCGAGCTGGGCGGCTGGTTCGTAGCCGCGGTCGGCGGAGTCTGTATTTTTGTTTTCATCGCCTTGCGCCAGTTCGGCGACCGCTCCGAGCGCCGCATCCGCGACGCGTTGCGGATCCTGCCGGAACGCTACCGCGATCGCGCCGAAGGGCTGGTCCACGCCTTCGCCCAAGGTGTCCACTCCACGCGTAACTGGTGGGCGGTGCTCGAGATCCTGGTCCTGTCGATCATCGAATGGCTGCTGATCGTGGGCTGCTACTACTGCATCTTCCGCGCCTCGCCGGACGTGGCCCATTTCGGGTTGATGGATGTGCTGATCTTCGTCGGGTTCGTTTCGTTCGGCGCGGTGATCCAGATCCCAGGCGTGGGAGGTGGAATGCAGTTGGTGTCGATCTTGGTCTTGACGGAGCTGTTCGGGATCCCGGTGGAGGTTTCCACGGGGTTGGCGATGGTTCTGTGGTCAATTACGTTCGTAGTAATAGTGCCGATCGGTCTGCTTCTCGCGTTTCGAGAGGGGCTGAACTGGAGCAAATTGCGGCACATCGAGGAAGAAGTGCTATGACCTGTCCGTTTTGCAACAACCGCGAAGACAAGGTAATCGATTCCCGGGAGAGCAAGGAGGCTGACGTGGTCCGGCGGCGGCGCGAGTGCCTGAAGTGCGCCAAGCGGTTCACCACCTACGAACGAATCGACGAGATTCCTTACATGGTGGTGAAAAAAGGCGGCCGCCGGGAGAAGTTCGAACGGCAAAAGGTGCTCACCGGGTTGCTGAAGGCGTGCGAGAAGCGTCCGGTTTCGATGGCTCGCCTGGCGGAGATCGTCGACGAAGTGGAGAATCAACTGGCGGAGACGGCGGACCGCGAGATGTCAACTACGGAAGTAGGCGAAATGCTGATGGAGCGGCTGCAGGCGCTCGACAACGTCGCCTACGTGCGATTTGCGTCCGTCTATCGGGATTTCCAGGACGTGGAAACGTTCCTGGGCGAATTGCAAAATCTCGTCCGCCAGAAGAGAGGATGAATCCGAAGCCCTCCCGTTTGCGTCCATTCAATCAGAGCGAGTTTGCGCGTTCGGCCAACTCGCCCGTAACCAAAAGAAAAATTTGGCGTCTTTCGTCTCTATGGGTATTCCATTGGGGCAAAGTGATGTTATAATCGAACGCGGTATTAGACTTGGGACAGCTGTCGTGCGCGGAGCGGAATGGGCTTTGCCCTCATGATGTTGGTTCCGTTCCGATCCGGCGATCTCGCGCCGGAGCGAATCTAGACCGGTGGTGGCACTAGACCGGGGAGGTGGACTTTAGGTGGATTTCGACGAACAATTTCTAGGCGACGCGCACGAGCCGATAGCCATACCCTTCGATGAAGAGACGCATTATTTTCATCCCGAAGAGGTACACGACGGTGACGACTTCCCGGCGCAACCCGCGCCGGAAGAGTCCATTTATACTGATGACCCCGTTCGCGTGTACCTGCGCGAAATGGGCGCCGTCCCGCTGCTCACCCGCGAGGGTGAGGTCGAACTGGCGCGCAAGATGGAGCGGGGGAAACTCCGCATGCAGAAGGCGATCAGCCGTTCCGCGCTCGTCCAGTTGCTCGTGCTCGACATCTCGGAGAACCTGAAGAAGAGTCCCGAGGACCTGGAAAATGTGGTCGACCTCGGCGATGTGGAAGAAGGCACCGCCGCCGACATCAAGCGCCGCAAGGAAGTTCTCCAGCAGTTCACCGACTACGCCGCCTCCCACAAGAAACAACTACAGATGTGGACGAAGTTCGACGGCGTCGCGCCGTCGAACAAGAAGCTGCGCCGCAAGTGGCAGATCCGATTTTACCGCTCCAAGGTCGAAACGTCGCTCGCGATCCGGGCGCTACCATGGATTCTGGTGAAGTGGCGCGAGTTCACTCGTGAACTCGAGCGAGCCGCCGAGGAGATGTCGCACCTCGAGTCGGAGATCCAGCGAGCCGACGCCAAGGCGAATCCCGCTCTGCAGGCCCGCGTCCGCGAACTGAAGCGCGAGCTCAAGAAGCGGGAGAACACCGCCGGCGCCACGCTCGGCGATCTGCGCCATTCGATGGCCGTGATCCGCCAAGGCGAGGACGAAGCCGAGCGTGCCAAGAAGGATCTGGTCGAGGCCAATCTCCGTCTGGTGGTTTCGG
>SYLY01000048.1 GCA_005808475.1 Acidobacteriota bacterium | reverse complement strand
TGAATAGTGCGTGGTCCATTTTCCGATCCAGCGTGGGTGTCTCATCCATCTCTCGACAGGCCCAATCGAATCGTCCTTCATTGGCCGCCCTTTGTCAATAATGATTTCCACATCCCTAAAACACTTTTGCAAGCACCTCAAAATCGAGGGCCATTGCTCTGGACTACGCCGGGCCAGGCGAGCAGCATCGACGGAAATTCGACTTCACTTTGGGTGAGACGCGACGAGGACTCGTTTCGTAATGCGCCGTAGATTGGCCTATCAATGCATAATGAGCATCCGTTGAACCTCACGATAGGGTTCCGAGGGGGCGCGACATCCTGAAGTCCTGCGCTGTCTCCGGCGATCCGGATGGCAGTGCCTATTCGTGCAGGGATTCGCGCCACAAAGAAGGAGACCGATCGATTCCCCTTTTCAGGTCGCGAACCTCGGTGACGGCCCGGCGTGACGCCACGTCGAATACTCCAGGTGGACCGAGGCCTCATCCGGGAAATCCGGGATTCCGCGGCGCGAGCGGCCAGCCCGCTGTTATTCTATACGTAATGGCCATCATGACCACATCTCAGCCGGTGGAGCAGTTGCAGGCAATCTGCAAAACTCTACGCCGTCATATCGTCGAAATGACAGGCGCAGCCAAATCGGGACACCCGGGAGGCTCGCTCTCCGCCGTCGAAATCGTCGCCCAACTTTACTTCGGAGGCCACCTCCGACACGATCCCGGGAATCCGGCTTGGCCGGAACGCGACCGCTTCATTCTCTCCAAGGGCCATGCCGCCCCGGTGCTCTACGCCGCCATGGCGGAGGCCGGCTACGTGCCCGTCGACCAGTTGAAAACCCTGCGCCAACTGGGCTCCATCTACCAGGGACACCCCGACCGCCGCTTCATCCCCTCCCTGGAAGCGTCCACCGGATCGCTCGGCCAGGGACTGTCGGTCGCGCTCGGAATGGCGCTGGCCGCGCGCCTGGACAACTCGCCTTCCCGCTCCTATGTGATGTTCGGCGACGGCGAAATCCAGGAAGGCCAGGTCTGGGAGGCGGCAATGTTCGGCGCGTTCCACAAAGTGGACAACTGCTGCTGCATCGTCGACTACAACAAGATCCAGCTCGACGGCTTCGTCAAGGACATCATGGAAGTGGCGCCGCTCGCGGACAAGTGGCGCGCGTTCGGCTGGCACGCCATCGAATTGGACGGCCACGATCTGGCCGCCGTGGACGCGGCCTTCCTCGAGGCTCGCGCCACCAAGGGCAAGCCTACCGTCCTCATCGCCAACACGGTCAAAGGCAAAGGCGTCAGCTTCATGGAGAATAACCCCAAGTTCCACGGCGTCGCGCCGACCGAAAGTGAAGTGGCCGCCGCGTTGAAGGAGCTCGCCTAATGACCGCATCGGACTTCAAATTGCAGGCCGGCCCCGCCACTCGCGAGGGCTTCGGCAAGGCTCTCGCCGAACTGGGCCGCGAGGACGCGCGCATCGTCGTATGCGACGCCGATCTGTCCAAGTCCACCCACACGCATCACTTCGCCAAGGAGTTCCCCGACCGCTTCTTCTCTTGCGGCATCGCCGAGGCGAACATGGTGGCCGTGGGCGCGGGACTCGCCGCCAGCGGCAAGATCGCGTTCGTGTCGAGCTTTTCCTGCTTCGTGCTGAACAAAGGCTTCGAGCAGTTGCGCGTCACGGTGGCGTACCCCGGCGTGAAAAACCTCAAGGTGGTCGGCACCCATAGCGGCATCTCCATCGGCGAGGATGGCCCGTCGCAAATGAGCATCGAGGATATCGCGCTGGCGTGCTCGCTGCCGGGGTTCGTCGTCATCGATCCCGCCGACGACGTTTCAATGAGATCCCTGCTTCGCCAGGCAGCCTATGTGGACGCGCCGGTCTTCGTGCGCGCCGGACGGTCGAAGGCGCCGGCGATCTACCCGGCCGGCGCTTCCCTCGAGATCGGCAAGTCGGTCGAACTGGTTCCGGGGACCGATGTCACGATCGTCGCTCACGGGCTTTTAGTCGCCGAGGCGATCCGCGCGGCGGCGGTCTTCGAAAACGAAGGCGTCTCCGTCCGCGTCGTCGACATGCACACGATCAAGCCGCTGGACCGCGATGCCATTGCAAGGGCCGCCCGCGAAACGGGCGCCATCGTCGTCGCCGAGGAACATCTGGTGGACGGCGGCCTGGGCGTTCGCGTCGCGCAGGCGGCGGCCGAGACCCACCCGTGTATCATGGAGTTTCTGGGGATCCGCGACACTTATGCCGAGTCCGGCTCGCCCGAGGCCGTCATGGATAAGTACGATATGGTTGCACGCGGCGTGATCGCCGCCGTTCGCAAGGCGCTGGCTCGCAAGAACGGCTGACGCGGATGGAACAAGACGCCCTGCTGAGGTCGTTCAGCGAGGCCAGGAAGCGGGCGCGAGAGCGGATCTCTCTCGCGCTGCACGACGATGTCTGCCAGTCGATCACCGCGGTTGGGCTGGAGATGGACTTGTTCAAGATGGACCTTCCGGCCGATCTCGCCGAGCGGGTCACCGAAGTGCAACAATCGCTCGAGCAGGCGTTCGAACGGGTGCGCGTCCTGTCGCACGAGACCCATCCCGAACCGGTGAAGCGGTTCGGCTTCACAGCGTCCATGGAGCGGCTCGCGCAGGCGGCGCGGAGGCGCTTCCGGGGCGAAGCGCCCGTAAACTGGGATGTCCAGCGCGGAACCGCAATCCACGACATCGCGGAGGCGGCGCTCGACAACGCGATTCGCCACTCCGGCGCCCGGCGCATTCAGTTGGCGGCCATCGACCGGAAGATCGAAATCAAGGACGACGGGAGCGGCTTCGATACTAGTACTCCCAAAGAGGGCCTGGGACTTGTTATGATGGCGTACTGGGCTCGGTGCGCGAAATTGACGATGAGGTTGAGTTCGAGCCCAGGCCGAGGGACAGGTGTTCTGCTGAGGTAATGCTGAATGTCAGTTGAAGTTCTGCTGGTGGAGGACCACGCGATCGTCCGCCACGGTATCCGTACGATGCTGGAGAGGAGTGGAGATTTCCGCATCGTGGGAGAGGTGGACAATGGCGCGGAGGCGGTACAGTTTTGCAAAAAATCGACGCCGCAGTTGGTTCTGATGGATCTGGCCCTACCCGGGTTGAACGGCATTGAGGCGACCACCGAGATCGTACGCCATTCCCCACACGCGAGGGTAGTGTTTTTGTCCGCCTATGACGACGACCAATCCGTCGTGAACGCCATACGTTCGGGCGCGCGGGGCTTCGTACTCAAACGGGCCACGCTGGGCGATCTGCTGGACGCCCTGCGCACCGTCGCCAAGGGTGGATCGTATCTGAGCCCGCAGGTCTCCGACCGGCTCCTCGTACGCATCCAACGGGGCGATCTCGAGACGGGAAACAGCGTCTCCGCGTTGGACGGATTGTCGCCGCGCGAGCAGCAAGTGATGCGGCTGATCGCCGACGGGATGACGAGCAAGGAGATCGCGGCGAATCTCGATCTGGGCGTGGAAACGGTTCGCAGCTACCGGAAGACGCTCATGAAGAAGCTGGGCGTCAACAACGTCGCGGGTTTGACTCAATTGGCGATCTCTTCGGGCATGACCGCTCCTTCGGCCAATCGAGCCGCCGCCGGTTCATGACCACACCCTGGGGCGGCATCGAAGTCGCCGACTCGCACGTCCACTTTTTCTCGCACGGCTTTCTGTCGCTACTCGCCAGGCAGCGCAACTGCTCCATCGGCGAACTGGAAGCGGCGCTCGGCTGGGAGATGCCTGCCGCCGATCCAGCCGTGTTCGCCGCCCGCTGGGTGGCCGAACTCGACCGCCACGGCGTGAGCCGCGCCGCGATCATCGCGAGTCTGCCCGGCGACGAGGATTCCGTTGCCGCCGCGGTGCGCGCTTTTCCCGATCGCTTCGACGGGTTCTTCCTGGCGAATCCGATGGAGCCGGGAGCGGCGGCGAACGTGGAAGCGCGTCTGGGCCAAGGTCTGCGCGGCGTGTGCCTGTTCCCGGCGATGCACCGGTACTCGATGCACGAGGAGCGCGTGGACGCGATCGCCGGAATCGTGGCGGCGCAACCCGGCGCGGTGCTGTTCGTGCACTGCGGCGTGCTCACCGTCGGGGTGAGGCGAAAGTTGGGGTTGGCTTCGCCCTTCGACCTGCGGTATTCGAATCCGGTGGACGTGCATGCGCTGGCGATGCGGCGCCCGGATCTGCCCATCGTGATTCCGCATTTCGGCGCCGGTTACCTGCGCGAAGCGCTCATGCTGTGCGACTTGTGTCCCAACGTGTATCTCGACACGTCGAGCACGAACTCGTGGATGAAGTACCAGGAGTCCGACTGCACGCTGACGAGCGTGTTCCAGCGCGCGCTCGGCGTGGCCGGTCCGCGCCGGCTTCTGTTCGGCACGGACTCGTCGTTCTTCCCGCGCGGATGGAACCGCGCGATTCTCGACGGGCAGATCGCGGCGCTACAAGAGACCGGGATCGGCGCGGACGACGCCCGCGCGATTCTGGGCGGCAACCTGTCGAGGCTGCTCGGCCGGGACTGAGCGGCGGCGTGGCGAGCCGGTCGACTACAATGATGGTCCAGGATCCGCTCCCGGCGCCAATGACGGCACGGCGATCTTTCTTCTTTTTCGGCCTCTCCGGCGCGGCGGCCGCGATTCGCGCGCAGGCGCCTCGCGAACGCCTCAACCTGCTGATGATCATGGCCGATCAACATCGCGGCGACTGCCTGTCCTGCGATGGCCATCCCGCGGTCAGGACTCCGCATCTCGACCGGCTGGCCGCGGAGGGCGCCCGCTTCCGCAACGCATATTCCTCCACTCCGACCTGCACACCCGCCCGAACGGGGCTGCTCACCGGGCTCTCGCCCTGGAATCACGGGATGCTCGGATACGGCGCGATGGCCCCGCGCTATCCGTACACCAAGCCAGCCGCGCTCCGCGAAGCCGGCTACTACACGCTATCGATCGGGAAGAATCATTTTTCGCCGCAGCGCAACGGTCACGGGTACCACGATACGATCCTCGACGAGTCCAGCCGCGCCGAATCGCCGGAGTTCCGCGGCGACTACCGCGCCTGGTTCGCGTCGCAGGCTCCGTCGCTCGATCCGTACGCCACCGGCATCCTGTGGAACGACTTCCGCGCCAAGCCCTACGTTCATCCCGAGCGGCTCCACCCCACGCGATGGACGGCGGACGTGGCGGTGAACTTCCTGGAAACCTACTCCCGGCCCCAGCCGTTCTTCCTCAAGGTCTCGTTCGCGAGGCCGCACAGCCCCTACGATCCACCGGAGCGGTGGTTCCGCGCCTACCGGGACGCGCCGGTTCCAGCGCCCGCCGTGGGCAAGTGGGCGGACCGCCATCGCGAACGTAACAACGCCGGCTTCGAGATCTGGCGCGGCGATCTGGGCGTGGAGCAAGCGCGCCATTCTCGTCAAGGCTACTACGGAGCGGTGTCCTTCATCGACGAACAGATCGGACGAATCCGCGAGACCCTCGAGAAGAAGGGGTTGCTCGATCGCACACTGATCCTCTACTTCTCCGATCACGGCGACATGACCGGCGACCACCACCTCTGGCGCAAGAGCTACGCCTACCAGGCGTCGGCGCGAATTCCGATGTTGATGCGCTGGCCGCAAGGCATGATTTCGGCCAAGCGCGGCCAGGTTCGCTCCGAACCGGTGGAGTTGCGCGATGTGCTGCCGACGCTGCTCGACGCCGCCGGCGCTAACTCCCAACGTCCGCTGGATGGGGCCAGTCTGGCGCGATGCGCCGCCAGCGACGGCGCGGGTTGGCGCGACTCGATCGACCTCGAGCACGATGTCTGCTACGACCGGTCCAATCACTGGAACGCACTCACCGATGGCAAGTGGAAGTACGTGTACCACGCCATGGACGGCGAAGAGCAACTGTTCGACCTGGCCGCCGATCCACACGAAACGCGCGACCTGGCCGGCGATCCCACACGCGCGGGCGAACTTCGGAATTGGCGGAGCCGGATGACGGCCCACCTGGAACCGCGCGGCCCGGCATTCGTCAAGGGCGGGCGCCTGGTTCCGCGCCCCGAGCGGATGACGTATTCGCCCAACCATCCGAAAGCGGGCTAGCGGCCGGGGCGCCGTACAATCGGGAGAAACCATGAGAACCGGCGTCTCCCTGTGCCTCGCCGCCGCGCTTGCCCTGGCGCAGGACGGCCGCGAATCGTTTGCCAAGCACTGCGCGGTCTGTCACGGCGACGGCCGTGGAACCGAGCGCGGGCCGGATCTGGCGAACAACCGCCGCGTGCGGTCGCGGTCGGCCGCCGAACTGCGCGCCGCCATTCGCGACGGGATGCCCGCCACCGGCATGCCCGCGTTCCCGCTACCCACCGCGGAACTCGACGCGGTGACGGCGTTCGTGCGGGCGCTCGGCGGACCCGCGGCGGAAGCGAACGTTCCCGGCGACCGGGCCGCGGGCGAGAGGTTCTTCTTCGGCAAGGGCGGATGCTCGGGATGCCACATGACCGGCGGGCGGGGCCAAGCGATGGGACCCGATCTTTCCGCGCTGGGCCGCGAGGCTACAATCGCCGAGATCGAGGAAGCCGTGCGCCAACCGTCCGCCAGGATCAAGCCCGGGTACGCCGCGGTGAACGTCGAGCTGCGCGATGGACGCAAGCTCCGCGGCTTCATCCGCAACGAGAGCCAGTACTCCGCGCAGGTGCAGGATTCGCAGGGCCGCTTCCACCTGTTGACTCGCGCGGAGATCGCCAAGTGGACTCCCGAACCGGTGTCGCTCATGCCGGCTCCGCGGTGCAGCCGCCAGGAGTGCCAGGATCTGCTCGCGTTCCTCGCGTCCGGCGTGGGGCCCAAGGCCGGCGACCCCGGCCGCGCGCTCGAATCCGAAGCGGGCATTCCCTTCCGCGACGTCGCCAATCCCAAGCGCGGCGACTGGCCCGGATACCACGGCCAGCCCGGCGGCAACCGGCACAGTCCGCTCGACCGGATCACGCCGGCCAACGTCAAGAATCTCGCGTTGCGGTGGGTGTTCCCAATCAACCACTTCGTGATTCAGGCGACGCCCGTGGTGGTGGACGGCGTGATGTACGTGACCGGCCCCAATCAGGTGTTCGCGCTCGACGCGCGCTCCGGACGCACCATCTGGCACTACCAAAAGGCGCGATCCGCCGAAACGCGCGGAGACCCGTCGAAGGGCACCAATCGCGGCGTGGCCGTGCTCGGCGACCGCGTCTATACGGTCACCGACAACGCCCACCTGCTCGCGTTGCATCGTGTGACGGGCGCGCTGCTTTGGGAAGTCAATGTCCGCGAGGGCATCGAAGGCGCCAACTACGGCAACACCGCCGCGCCGCTGGTGGTCAACAATCTGGTGGTCACCGGGATATCCGGCGGCGACCTCGGTATTCGCGGATTCCTCTCCGCCTACGACGCGGCCACCGGCAAGCTGGCGTGGCGCTTTTGGACCGTTCCCAAGCCGGGCGAACCCGGATCGGAAACGTGGCGTGGAACCGCGCTCGCCCAGTTCGGCGGCGGCGGCGGTACGTGGATGACCGGCACCTTCGACCCGGAGACCAACACTGTCTTCTGGGGCACGGGCAATCCTTATCCCGCCTACGATGGAGACGAACGGCGCGGCGACAACCTCTACACCGGAAGCGTGCTGGCGCTGGACGCGGCCAACGGGAAACTGAAATGGCATTATCAGTTCACTCCGCACGACCTTTGGGATTGGGACGGCGGACAGACGCCGCTGGTGGTGAACCGGCGTTTCCGCGGCCGCGATCGCAAGCTGCTGCTCAACGCCAATCGCAACGGATTCTTCTACGTGTTCGACCGCACGAACGGCGAACTGCTGTTGGCGGAGAAGTTCGTCGACCGGCTAACGTGGGCAAGCGGCATCGGCACGGATGGCCGTCCGGTAATGCTGCCCGGGGCCGAGCCCACGCCGGAGGGAACCAAGACCTGCCCGAGCGTCCTCGGCGCCGCCAACTGGCCGTCGGTAGCCGTGAATCCGGCGACAGGCTGGTTCTACGTGGTGGCGCGGGAAGCGTGCGGCATCTACGTGAAGCCGCCCGCGCGGGCGCGCCGGAACATTCCGCTGGAACCGGGACAAATGTTCCTGCGGGCTCTCGATATCGAAACGGGGAAGCGCGTTTGGGAGATGCCGATGACCGGACCCGCCGATAGCTGGGGCGGCGTGCTGTCCACCGGTGGCGGCGTCCTGTTCTTCGGCGAGGACAGCGGCGCGCTCGGCGCGGCGGATGCGCGCACCGGCGCCAGTCTCTGGCACATCCAGGTAAACGCGTCCACGCAGCAGGGAGACGGGCACAGTTGGCGGGCGTCGCCGATGACCTACATGGCGGGCGGGCGGCAATACGTCGCCGTGGCCAACGGCCCGAATATCCTGGCGTTCGGATTACCCGGCGAGTAGGCGTGCCTCCGTTCCATCCGCTCTTTCCCCAACCGGATGTGGCCACCATCGCCGCCAGCTTTTGGCCGTTCCGGCTGGACGAAGCCCGGTTTCCCGTCGAGACGCGCCTGTTCCACACCGACCCCGAGACCCGGATCCTGGTCCACGTCCAGCACCCCGAAGGCGCGCCGAAGGCGCATTGCGTTCTGATCCACGGACTGCAGGGTTCGTCGAACAGCGGGTACATGCGGAGCATGGCCCAGTCGCTGCTCGAGGCCGGATACGCGGTGCACCGGATGAACATACGCAGTTGCGGCGGCTCGGAATTCCTCTGCCAGACTCTCTATCACGCCGGGCTCACCTCCGACATTCGCGCCTACCTCACCACGCTCGACGTCGAGCGGCGAACGCCCGTGTGGTTGATCGCATTCAGCCTCGGCGCGAACCAGGCGGTCAAATACGTTGGCGAACTCGGGCTCGAGGCCAACCGCTTCGTGGCCGGCGTGTGCGCGGTCTCCACGCCGATCGATCTGGCCGCGTGCTCGCGCGCCTTGGCGTCGTCCCGCAATGCCGTCTACAACTGGCACTACTTGCGCGCGCTCAAGCGGGGACTGCTCTTCCGGCAGAAGGTGCTCGGCGACCGCTGGATCCCGCCGGGCGAACTGAGCGCCATCCGCACGGTGTACGAGTTCGACGACAAGGTCACCGGCCCGGCTTTCGGATTTCGCGGCGCGGATCACTACTATGAGACGCAGTCTTCCCAGCGATTCCTGGCGCGCGTGCGGACGCCGCTGCTGCTGGTGCAGGCGGAGGACGATCCGATGATCCCGTTCTCCTGCTTCTCGCATCCGGCCATCCGCGGGAACCGGGAGATCACGCTCGCCGCCAGCAAACGGGGCGGCCACATCGGATTCCTCGCGCGTGGATCGCGCCGCGCCTGGCTGGACGAGACGATCATCGCGTGGATCGCGTCGAAGCAGTGAGCGTCAGCGGACCGGGAAGCACTTCAGCAGCTCTTCGGCGAACAGCCTGTGGCCGCGGTCGTCTGGATGGTTGATGCCGTTGTTGAGCAGCGTCTCATAGGGAATCCCCTCCTTCCACAGATGCCCCCAGCGCGCCGAGGCGTCCGCCAGACCCACGCCGTTCGACTTGGCGAACCCGCGCAACGCGAGCACGTAGGGCCGCGCGTCGTCCTCGCGGAGGCCGCGAAAGCCCATCATCTCGCGGCGGGTGAAGTGCGGAGTGATGAGGATGAGCTCGGAGCCGGCGGCACGGAGCCGGTCGAGGACATCGCCGTACACGCGGTTCACGTCCTCCGGTTTCATTCCCGCGTCGTTGACGAACTCGATGGTGACGAGGTCCGGCTTGGCGTCGATGACGCGCTGCCAACGGATCGCCGCGCCAGCTTCGCCCTTGGGCCGCCGGTCGTCGTAGAGCCACTGCCGTGAGTTCGACCCGCCTACGGCGACCGGGATCACCGTCACGCCGGCCTTCGGAAAACGCTCGCGCAGCAAGCGCTCGAACAGCGCGGGGTAGCGATTCGCGGGAGTGCTTGCGTCGCCGCCGGCGGTCACGCTATCGCCCCACGTCACGATGCGCAAAGGCTTGCCGGCGCGAAGCTTGTCCAGCGCGCGAGGGACGCGGCCTTCCGTGGCGGTGACCGCCTGGGCCGCGGATTCCACCGGTGGGAACGCCTCGGGATGCGTTCCATCGCTGAAGTAGGGCGCATAGAGATTCGCGACGTGGGTCGCGGCCGCGGGAATGGGCGGCGGCTCCGGGCGCGTGAGATGGCTGGTTCCGCGGATCACACGCTCGACGCCATCGGCCCCGCGGACGAGCGCGTCGATACGGCGCAACGAGTAGCAGTACTCGGCGGTAACGGACTCGCCGGGGTTGACGCGCGATCCGGGCGCGACAGAGAGAGTGCCCCAATCGGGTTCGGCGAGATAGTCGCGGCCCCGCTCGAGCGTCACGCCGTTCCCGCGAAGGACAAGGCTGTCCACGTCGAACGCGCCGGGCGCGGGAACGCGTCCGGAGGTATTGGCCGCGAGCGCCTTCAGCACCGTGCCGGCCTGCCACGTGCGCGGCGGCTCGGCGGCAAGCACGATCTCCTCCTTCACGCAGACGCGCTCGGCGGGCGCGATGCGCGGAGCTTGGGCGAAGGCGCCGGCGGCAAGCAAGAGGATCGAAAGCGGCTTGTGCACGGAGCCCGCTTACTTCACCGGCAACCACAGGGTCTGCGGCACGGCCTCATCCCCCACCATCACTTCTACTTGCCGGTCGCCCGGTTCGATCCCCTCCGGCACTGTCACTTCGAAGCGGTACATGCCCACCATCCCGGCGGTCAAGCCGGCGAACTTTACCGGCGCCACTACCCCGCCTATCTTGAACTCCACCGTCGCGACGAGTGGCGCGTCCTTGGCGGCCAACTCGCCGGCGATCGGGATGTCCTCGTTGGTCACGGCGCCGAATCCGGTTCCCATGAATGTCAGCGTCTCGCCTGCCTGCACCGGAGTCGCGGGCGAATCTCCCTTGTTGCCGATGCTCACCGTGCTCCCGTCCGCGCGCTTCGCCGAGACGTACTGCTTGTCGTCCACCTTCAACTCCGGCGGCGCGAACAGCCCCGGCGCGATCTTGCGCAACTGAATGGACGATTGCGCCTGCGCCTGTCCCCGGCTCGACACGACGACGCTCGCGGAGCCACCGGGCAAGATTGTCGTTGGCACTTGAGCGACGATCAACTCCGGGCTGATGTAGCTGACATAGCAGGCCTCGCCTTGCACGCGCACGCCGATTCCGTCCAGCGACGTCGGCGCCGAGCCGCGGACGAAGTCGGAGCTCGCCCAGGCGCGCGTCGTGTTGGTGAGGTTCGAGCCCCGGACCTCGATGTACGAACCGGCCGCCGCGTACTTGTAGCCGCCATAGTCCGCGGTCCCGAGCACGCCGTCCTCGCCGCGAATCGACGCCGAGCCGAGGACCTGGATCGAGGTCACGATCACGAGGTCCTTCTCCTGCAGGGAGCCGGAGAAGCTCTGAAGCGGAATCGTGTCGAACGGCGAACCGAAGTCCAAAACCGGAAGCGTCCCGATCTTGTCCATCACGGCCAGACTCGCCTGGTCCGCGACGCGCCCGAACACGGTGAAGCCGCCGTTCTGGTTGTTCAGGTTCGCCGAATTGTCGCCCAGATTGAAGAACCACTGATTGGTGGCGGTATCGGGTCCCGAGCCGAGCTTCGCCATCGAGATGGTGCCGCGCGTATTCGACACCTGATATTCGTTTCTCACCGGAGGGTCGGCCGGGATCTCGACGATCGTCGTGCCGTTCCACTTGAAGCCGCCGCCCTGGATCACGAAGCCCGCCACCGACCGGTGGAAAATCGAGTTCGCATAGGCGCCGCGGTTGACGTAGTTCAGGAAGTTTTGCACCGAGCGAGGCGCGCTTTGCGGAAGCAGAGTCACGTCGATATCGCCCGCATTGGTCTTGAAGCGCGCGGTCTGCGCGAGCCCGGCGTAAACCGGCAACAATATCGCGAAAGCGAGACGCGAGAGCATACCCCGATTCTACCGCCGGGGCTCAGGGTCCGGCGCGAAACGTGGTAACGCCCGTCTGTCCCGCCGCGTTCGACCACGGCCCCCAGTTGGCCTCCGAATCCGGCGCGCACACCAGCCCGGCCGGACACGCGCGTACGATGCCCGAGTACGTCGCGAGCGAGCCCACCGGGATCTGCACGATGAGCCCCGGCGTGACTCCACGCGCCGTCGGCGAAGGCGATCCGCTCACCGCGACGAAGTACTCGTAGGCGGTTGCGCCGGTCACCGGGGTCCAGCCGAGTTGCAGGTTGGAGCCCACGATCGACGAGGTCACCGCTTCGGTCTGGTGCCGCGGTTGGACCATGGTCGGAGCGGCGGGGCTCGCGCCTCGCACCACGAAGCCCGACGCCGGTCCCTGCGTTTGCGACGCTCCGGGATTCGCGATCACCAGCGCGTCGAACCGGCTGCCTTGGCCGCGGAACTTGGCCGCGTGGAAGTTGGCCGCCGTCAAGACATCGAGCGCGGGCGCGCCTCGCGACAGATCCTGGACAAAGAGCCGGTACACCGTGTTCGACCCGTTGTCGCCGGGCACGCGATTCCACGAAAACAGCACCTCGGGGCCGTTCACCGCCACCCCCGCCGCGGGCGTTCCCAGGATCGGCGCCGTCGAACTGGCGGCCGCGACCGCGATGGCCGAAGCGGCGCTGTTCGGCCCGCATCCGTTCCCGTTGCAAGCCGCCACCAACACGGACGCGGCGCCGGTGGGCGCGATCAGTGGATTCGGCTCCGCCGCCTGCGTCTCGCTCACTTGCCGGCTCGCGACCGTCAACGCGCCGCCGCCCGGACCGCCCGAAGCCTGTACGATCTGAATCAGGTAGAGGTCGGCGTTGGCGATGGCGTTCCAGTTGCACGAGACTCGATTGCCGTTCACCGTGCATGCGGGCGCGTTGGGCGCGGCCGAGGGAACGGCGGGGAGCGTCACCGAAAAGTCCACCGGCGCCGCGAAGGGACCGCAAGCCTCCGTGCAAGCGCGGACCTGCAGCCGGTACTGCGTGGAGCTCTTCATCGAGTAGACGGTGGAGGTTCCCTGAGTCGATATCGATAATTCAGTAGCGCCACCGGCGGCCATGTCGCGCAGCAGCACCTCGTAGCGCGACGCCCCAGGCACGGCGGACCACGAGAACGTCTGCGTCGATCCGGTGAAGTTCTGATTGGTGGAGGGCGACACGATCGCCGGCGCGGACGTGGGCGCCGGCAGGTTCACCGAGAAGTTCCGCGTCACGGCCGCGCCGCAGTTGGCGGCGCTCGGGGGCGTAGCGGTGCACGGCCGCACCGAGAGGGCGTAGGAGCCCGCCGGAAGCCCGATCAGCGTGGATGTGGAATCGGCGCCCAGCAAGGAGCCGGAGAAGACCGTGGCGGCGCCGGACTTGATCTCGAGCAGATAGCCGGTTCCCGGGACCGGGATCCACGAGAAGGTCACTCCGGCCGTGTTCACGGTTTGACCTTCGGACGGCGACACGATCGTCAAGGAATTGAAGATCTGGATGGACTCGACGGCGATGAAGTTCGCCGGCTGAACGGGTCCGCCGGAAAATCCGAGGAGCGGGGTCGAGTCGAGCGGGGCGCCCAGGTTGACGGTGGGCAGCGCGGCGATGCGGTCGAGCGTGGCAAGGCTCGAAGCGCCCGCCGCCCGGCCGAACACGGTGTAGCCGCCATTTTCGGTGTTGAAGGCCAGGTTGTCGGCGAGATTGAAGAACCACTGGGTTGTGGCGGTGTGGGGGCCTGTGCTGAGCTTGGCCATCGCGATGGTTCCGCGCGTGTTCGATACTTGGAACTCGTTTTGTATGGGCGGGTCGGCGGGAATGGTGGAAAGAACGGAGCCGCTCAACCGGTATCCGCCGCCCTGAATGATGATGCCGGGGAACGAGCGGTGGACGATCGAATTCGCGTACGCACCCCGGTTGGCGTAGGTGAGGAAGTTCTGCACGGTGCGCGGTGCGCTCAGCGGCAAGAGAAACACGTCGATGTCCCCTTGATTGGTGCGAAAGCGCGCCGTTTGGGGCAGCGCGGCGAGCGCGAACAAGAACACCGCTGGAGCGGTTCGCCAGAACATGCCGGACTCCGATTCTAGCGCGCCCCTCCGTTGAAAACTTTTTTCGCGAAACACGGAAACCTTTTCGCGGAGGCCCCGTCTTCGTCCATAGGAGCGAATCGTGAGAATCGGACCTGTGGTGCTTTCCTCCGTGCTAGCGCTGGCGGCTTGGGTCCCGGCGATATTCGCGGCGTGTTGCGAACGGCCGCGCCAGACCGCCCACGATTGTTGCAACCGTACGGAAGGCTGCGCCACCGCTCCCACTGCCGCGCCGGTTCAGTGGCTTCCGGCGGTGATCGCGGCCATTCAACCTGCTCCCGCCGCGCACCTCGGCGCCGCTCCCGGCCGAAGCGCCGTCCGGCTCGCGCACGCACCCGTGACGGCGCGCCACATGCGCGATTCCTACCTGAAAAATCGAGTTCTCCTGATCTGATCGCCGGACGTCCCCGCGAAACGCGTCACTCGTCCATTCATCGATCGAATCACTCAACCAAGGAGAACTTCCATGAAATACATCCTGATCGCCATCCTGGCCGTTGCCGGAGCCACCGCCGCCTACGCGGCCACTTGCTGCGACGAAGGAAAGTGCTGCAACGCGGCCTGCTGCCGCCGTTAGCCGCGCAACATCGACACATCGCGGCGGGAATAGCGAACCAGGGCGTCGAGGTCGATCTCGATCCCGAGCCCCGGCTTGGCCGGAATCTCGAGCATGCCTTCCGCATCGAGCTTCCATCCTCCCGCCGCGATCTCGTCGATGAACGGCGAGCCCGTCAGATACTCCACCAAATCGGTATCCGGAAACGCCGACGCCAACTGCAGGTCGGCCGCCAAGCCGACCGCGGTGTTCCACCCGTGCGGAATGAACCGCACTCCCCGGTCGCCGGCCATGATGGCGATGCGGCGCTCCTCGCTGATCCCACCCACCTTAGTCACGTCGGGCTGCACGATATCGAACGCACCCGCGTCGAGCCACGGCTGGAACGCCTGGCGGCGCGTCAGGACCTCGCCGCCTGAAATCGGCACTTTAGACGCGCGGCGCAAGGCTACGTAGTCGTCGAGCGCGTCGGGATGCAGAGCCTCCTCGAACCAGTGCACCCCGTAGCCGTCCAGCATCTCCGCGGTGCGTACGGCCCACTTGAGGTTGCCGCGCCAGAACGCGTCGCTGCCGCCCGCGTCCACCATCAGCAGGCAATCCGGACCGATCGCCTCGCGGGCCGCGCGAACGACGGCCTCGTCCGTCGAGGCGCTGTTGCGGCCGAACGGTCCCCAGCCGATCTTGAACGCGCGGAAACCTTGCGCCTTCACCGGCAGCAGTTCGTCCGCCATGCGCTCCGGCTCGCGCATCAGCAGCGAGGCGTACGGCCGCACCCGGTCCTTGTAGCGCCCGCCGAGCAACCGGCCCACCGGCTGCCCGCAGGCTTTGCCGAGCAGGTCCCACAGCGCGATGTCGATGCCGC
>SYLY01000373.1 GCA_005808475.1 Acidobacteriota bacterium | reverse complement strand
CAGGCCGCGGCGGTGGCGCCCGTGGTCAACACGTCGTCCACCAACAGCAGCCGCTTGCCTTCGAGCGATCCCTTGGGCGCGGCGCCGAACGTCGAGGCCGCGCCGCGGCGGCGGGCCGCCAGCGTTAGTCCGGACTGGCGCCGTCCCCACAGCCGGGGCACGGGCGCGATCGCGGGGACTCCGATGCGGCTCGCTACGATCGCCGCGAGCGGCTCCGCCTGATTGAAGCCGCGGCGCCACCGCCGCCACCAGTGCATCGGCATGGGGACCACGGCGTCGAACCGCTTGTCGAGCGGTAGCGCGCGGGCCAGCAGTTTGCCGAGCGGGGCGGCGAGCGTGGACACGCCCTGGTACTTGAACACGTGGATCAGCAGGCGGAGGTTGCCGTCGTACGATCCGAACGAATACGCCGCGTCATAGCCGGTCAGGCCTTCGCGGCAGAGAGCGCAGACACCCTCGGAGTCGAGCGGCCGGCCATTGAGGAAGGGCGTCCGGCAACGGACGCACATGCAGTCGGCGCTGAAGGGCTCGACGGAATCCAGACAGCGCGCGCACACCGGCACGCGCGAGACTTCGCGCAACTGCTCTTCGCAAATCCGGCAGCCGTCCGGGAAAACCAACCCGAACGTCTCTCCGGCCAACCGGCGGATCGCCGGTGCGTCAAGTTTTGGCCATGGGTAGGAGGCCCATCGTAACGAGAAGATCCACCTCCTGCGGGTCAGTCCCATTATACACGTTCCGTGCCGGTTCCCCGACATCGTGTATGGAGGTCGAATTACTGGGCCACCGATTGTGGTGGATTTGGTGGACGGCGTGGGATTCGAACCCACGACCCCGGCATTGCGAACGCCGTGCTCTCCCAACTGAGCTAGCCGCCCACATTGAGCGTCACCACTATATTAACACGGAGTCGCGCCGGGCGATACTGGAATCGTGCGGCAACTCCTGGCGATCCTTTTGGCGGCAGCCGCGCAAGCGCAGACCTTCTCTCAGCGCGGGTTCATCGAGACTCGGGCGACCCTCTATCCACAAGCCGGGGTCAACGACAGCGGCCACGCCGTGGTGGACGGGCTGTTGCGATGGGAGCCTTCGCTCGACTTCGGCAACGGACTCCGGCTTCACGGCGCCTTCGACGCCCGCACCGACTCGCACCGCATGACGGAGCGGCAGGCGCGGTTCGATTGGAAGGATCGCGGATCGCAGCGACCCGCGATGTCGCTGCGGCGGCTCAGCGCCCAATGGCGGCGCAAGAACGTGACGGTGGAGGCCGGCAAGCAGTTCATTCGCTGGGGCAAGGCCGACATCCTGAATCCCACCGATCGATTCGCTCCGCGCGACTATCTGAGCGTGGTGGACAACGACTTTCTCGGCGTCACCGCCGGGCGGTTCACCGTGGAGTCCGGCGGCGAGACGCTGGATCTTATTGTAGCTCCAAGGTTTACGCCGAGCCGGACGCCGCTGTTCGGACAGCGCTGGGTGGTGCTTCCAGAGGCTCTGGCGGCGTTTGGCCTGATCGACGAGGGCGCAAGGGCGCCCGATCGGACGCAGTACGGCCTACGCTGGAATCACCTCGGAAAGGGGTACGAAATCTCGGGCGTTGTCTACGATGGCTTCCATCACCTGCCGCTTCTGACGGGTTCGTTCCGGCCGCTCGAGCGCGCGGTTGCCTTCCAACGGACCTACCCCCGGCTGCGGCTTTACGGCGCGGATGCGGCGGTCCCGCTGCGATGGATGACGGTCAAGGGCGAGGCCGCCTGGTTCCGCTCGTCGACCACCGAGGCGGACGAGTACGTGCTGTACGTGGTGCAGCTCGAACGGACCCGGGGCGAATGGGTCTTCGTGGGCGGATACGCCGGGGAGGTGGTGACGCAGCGGCGTAATCCGTTCGCGTTCGCGCCGGGCCGCGGGTTCGCACGGTCGTTCCTGGGCCGCGCGTCCTACACGATCGACACGCGGCGGTCGCTGGCGGTCGAGGCGGCGGTGCGGCAGAGCGGCGACGGAACGTGGCTGAAGGGGGAATACTCGCACCAGTTGGCGTCGCGGTGGCGCACCACGGCCAGCTTCACGCTGATCCGGGGGAAGCAGGGCGACTTCATCGGGCAGTTCCGCCGGAACTCGCATGGACTTCTGGCGCTTCGGTACAGCTTCTGATCGCGTCCAGCAGTTCGGCCAGGCGCACGGGTTTGCTGACGTAGCCGTCCATCCCGGCCTCGAGGCAGTGCTCGCGATCGCCCTTCATCGCGTTGGCGGTCAACGCCACCACGGGTACTCGGCGGCCGGAGGAGGCTTCGCGCCGCCGAATGAGGCGAGTGGCCTCCAAGCCATCGAGTTCGGGCATCTGGACGTCCATCAGGACCACGTCGAACGGCGTGCTCGACGCCAGGTCGGCGGCAGCGCGTCCGTTCCCGGCGAACGCGACCGAGTGGCCTTGCCGTTCGAGCATCCGCGAAATCACCCGCTGGTTGACGAGGTTATCCTCGGCGAGCAGGATGTGGAGGGGCCGGACAGCTCCAGCGGCGGCAGGCTGGACCGCGGCGGCCGCGACTTCGCAGACCGGGAACTCCAGGCGGAACCGAAAGGCGCTGCCTTGACCAAGCGTGCTTTCCGCCTCCATGGTCCCGCCCATCAGCTCCACGATCTTCTTTGAAATGGGCAGGCCCAGGCCGGTGCCTCCATACTGCCGGGTGGTGGAACCGTCCGCCTGGCGGAAGCGTTCGAACACCAAAGGCAGCTTATCCCTGGAGATGCCGATACCGGTATCGCTCACCGAGAACAGCATCGGACCGCCCTCCCAGGCCCCGTCGACGCGGACTCCGCCGGAAGCCGTGAACTTGATCGCGTTGCCGATCAGGTGGAGCAACACCTGGCGCAGGCGCAGGGAATCGCCGAGCACCGCCCCGGGGATGGATGGATCGACGGAACAAACTAGATCGAGCCCCTTGCGGCGTGCGCCTTGCTCGAGCGTACGAACCGCGTCCTGCACGCAGTCGCGGACGCGCATCGGCTCGGCGGCGATCTCGAGCCGCCCGGCCTCGATCTTGGAGAGATCCAGGATATCGTTGAGCACCGCCAGCAGCGATTCGGCGGAAGAGTGCGCGGTCTCGACGTACTCCTTCTGCTCGGTGTCGAGCGTGGTGGCCAGAACCAGTTGCGTCATGCCGAGGATGCCGTT
>SYLY01000372.1 GCA_005808475.1 Acidobacteriota bacterium | reverse complement strand
CCGGCAAGGAGGGCAATCCCAACATGACCGGCTATTCGGCGACCAAGGCGGGAGTCATCGGATTTACCAAGTCGCTCGCCAAGGAAGTGGCTACTGACGGCATCTGCGTCAACGCGGTGTCGCCGGCGGTGGTGCGCACCAAGATTCTCGAGCAGTTGACTCCGCAACAGGTGGAGTACATGACCGCCAAGATTCCGATGCGCCGCACCGGCGAGCCGGACGAAATCGCGGCGGTGGTCCAGTTCCTGTCGAGCCCCGACTGCTCGTTCGTGACCGGCCAGTGCTACGACGCCTCGGGTGGCCGGGCTACTTACTAACACCATGCCAGTCATCGCGCCGGATCGTTACGCATCCATCCCCTCGTACGAACTACTCGAGGCGGCGGAGCTGGGGCACGTAGCCGTCGACCAGCGGCTGCTCCACGCCTTGCTGGACGATCCGGCGCGCACGCTCCCCGGTATCGTAAAGTTCGCCAACGAGACGCGCGACGGCCGCGTCTACCTCGGCGAGGACCTGATGCGGATCTTCTGCGTCCATCCCTCCGTCGATGCGATGCCGTTCCTCGAACGGGAGATCCGCGCGTTTCCGGACGACATTCCGGAGGAGATCACGGAAATCCTGACGCGGCTGGGTCCCCAGGCCGTGGAGCCGCTGCTCGCGCTGCAACGCGACCTGGGCGATCAGGGAAGCGAACTGCTGTTCGAACTCGCCTGTCTCGGCGTCGAGGACAGCCGCATCGAGGAGTACATCCGGTCGAACGAGGCCGAACGCGACTTCCTGTTGCCGATGTACCACGAGCATTCCCAGCGCAAGCTGGAGATCGAGCCGTACGAGATCTGGGCGCGCTATCCGGAGGAAGACGAACCGGACTTCACGCAGGCGCCCGACAACGAGCGGCTGCCGTTCCTGGATAGCGAATACGCGCCCCACCGGATAGAGGCGTTGGACGCGTGGTTGCACGAGGAACATAGCCCCGCGCTCCGCGCGAAGATCCTGCGGATGGCGAAGAGCGATCCGGAGATCGACGTGCGATGCATCGCCTGGGAGGCCCTGCGAGAGGACTTCGACGCTCCCGACATCCGGCGCGCGCTGCTGGCGCGGCTGAAGGACGGCGAGGCGCCGCTCGAGGAACGCGTGTCGGTCGCGATCGCCTCCTCCTACATGCACTACGAGGAGCCGGAGGTCGGCAAGGTCCTTCGCGAGGCATACGAGGACGAGGATCTGCGCGCCGGAGCCCTGCAGGGCATGTGGCGTACGCTCGATCAGGAGTTTGCCGGGTTCGCCGAACCGCACCTCGGCGAGGAGGAGCGTCCCGACGTTCGAACGCAGGCGCTCGTGGCGGCGGGCATGCTACGGATGAGCGATTCGATTCCGGAGATCGAGCAGGCGTTCGACAGCGCCGATTTCCGGCACGAGGCGCTCTACGCATGGATCCTGGCATCGCCGGGGGCGACCTCGAAGGCGGAAATGGCGGCTCTCAGAACCCGATTGGAGGCGATAGCCGAAGGGTTCGACGAGGACGACGCGGCCGCCGTCGAACGGGCGATCGAACTGCGGTGCGACCTCGCCGGCGTCGACATCGCCGAACCCGTCAAGCAGGCCGTGAGCGCCAAGGTAGGCCGCAACGACCCGTGCCCGTGCGGTTCGGGGAAAAAGTACAAGAAGTGCTGCGGAGCCTGAAGGAGATCCGCGCGCGGCTCTGACGGGCGGTGATAAGATTGGCGGCGTGATCCGCCCCTCCACCGTCATCGTTCTCGCGGCCGCGGCCTCCGCTTTCGCGCAGGCCCATCGAGCCATCGTGCTCGGCCAGATTCGCGATTCCACTGGATCGCCGGTTCCCGCCGCGGATGTGCGGGTGGTGGAGGTCCGCACCAACGCGGTGCGGAGCTCTAGGACCAACGAAACCGGCAACTACGAGGTACCCGGACTGATCCCCGGCGAGTATCGCGTCGAGGTCTCCTCCAAGGGTTTCAAGACCGCCGCGGTCGACGGACTGAGCGTCACCAGTGGGCGGCGCGTGGAGGTGAACCTGACGATCGAGGTAGGCGAAGTGACCGAATCGATCACCGTGCGCGGCGAGCGCCAACTGCTCGACACCGCGAGCGCCGACGTCAACACCGTGATCGACCAGCGCAAGATCGCCGACCTGCCTGTCGGCCAGGGCAACGCGACCTACTTCTTCTTCTTCGCGGCGGGAGCCGATTCGGCGTCGGCGGCCAGCCGAGGGACGTCGGTGGGCAACGACGTGCAGCCGATGCAGCGCGCCGGCTCCAGCACCACGCGGTTCAACGGATCGCCGCAGGGAACCGCCGAGTTCACCGTGGATGGCGCGCCCAACACACAGCGCGGCAACGGCGGCGCGGGCGGAGCGGTGGCGTTCAATCCGAGCCCCGACATGCTGCAGGAGGTTCGCGTGCAGACGGCCACGTTCGACGCGAGCGTGGGACACACCGGAGGCGCCACCATCGACATGGTGCTGAAGTCGGGCACGAACCAGTATCACGGCACGGCGGCGAAGTACTTTCGAAGCAAGGAATGGAACGCCAACACGTGGGCGGGCAACCGCGGCGGCATCCCGCGCACCAACTTCGAATTCCTGTTGTGGGGCGCCACCTTCGGCGGCCCGGTGACCATCCCCAAGCTGTATCGCGGCAAGGACCGCACTTTCTTCTTCGTGGGATGGGAGAAGTGGGCATCGCTCTCGCCCAATCCCCCGGGCTTCGTCACCATTCCCCGGCCGCAGCATCTTCGCGGCGACATGTCCGATCTACTGCGATTGGGCGCTCAGTATCAGCTATACGATCCCGATTCCGCCCAGGCCGCCGCCAACAGCCGCATCCAGCGCACTCCAGTTCCGAACAACACCATCCCCGCCAGCCGCATCCATCCGGTTTCGGCGGCGTTCGCCAAGTTGTGGCCCGAGCCCAACGCGCAGGGAACCGCCGACGGCCAGTTGAACTTCGTCTACGTCAACGAGCCGCTGCCGCGCCAGTTGTGGGCGCTGCCGGTCCGCATCGACCACAACCTCAGCGACCGGCAGAAGCTGTTCGGGCGGCTGGTCGCCTCCAACACGTACCTGCCGCGGAGCGGGGTCTTCACGCGCACCGATGTCTCGCTGTGGTCGATCGACTCCGATCACCGCGAGTTGGCGCTCGGCGACGTGTGGACGATCAGCCCCACGCTGATCGCCGACTTCCGCGGTTCGATCATGCGGTTCCCCTGGAACACCGTTCCTTATGGGACGGAAGTGGACTACAAGGCGTTCGGACTCGACAAGGTGGCGCCGCTCGTCAACACCAGTCTGGCGGGTTTCCCCGGCGTGACGGTGGGCGGATACTCGGCGTTCGCGCCCGTGCAGGGATCGCGGCAAGTGTCGGAAATCCGCGCCGGCGCCGCTCACTTCACTCACATCCGCGGCAATCACAGCTTGAAGTTCGGGACCGACATGCGCTGGTACATCGACAATCGCGGGCGCGACGACGTGTTCCGGCTCGACTTCGGCGGAGCGTACTCGCGCGGTCCGCTCGACAACTCGCCCGCCGCGCCGATCGGCAACGGGCTGGCCGATTTCCTGCTGGGCCGGTTCGGCTCGGCGAGCATCAACCAGCCCTCCAAGGCCGCGAATCTTTCGACATATCAAGGTCTCTACGTTCAGGACGACTGGAAGGTGACGCCGAAGCTGATGGTCAATCTCGGGCTGCGGTGGGAGCGCGAAGGCCCGGCGACCGAGCGCTTCAACCGGAATCTCGCGGGGTTCGACGAATCGACGGAGAACCCGGCCGCCGCCGCCGCGCGCGCCAACTACGCCGCGCAGCCGGCCTTGCCCGAACTGCCTCGCGACCAATTCCGCGTGCGGGGCGGCCTGTTGTTCGCGGGCGTCAACGGCGCTCCCCGCACGATCTTCGACGCGCGTAACCGCAACTTTGCGCCGCGCGCGGGACTGGCCTATCAGCTCGATTCCTCGACGGTGCTGCGCGCGGGATACGGCATCTACTTCATCCCCTACGGCCAGCGATTCATCGCCAACGAGGGCGGCGTTCCGGGCTTCGACGTCAACACCCAATCGTTCTCCACCACCAACGCCGGACTGTCGTTCACGCGAACGGTGGACAATTTGTTTCCCGCCGGGCTCGACGCGCCGATCGGATCGTCGCAGGGATTGCGTACGTTCCTCGGCCAAGGGCTGACGATACCGGCCCCGCGGCGGAATCCGTACTCATACAACCAGCGATGGCAGTTCGGCGTGCAGCGCCGTTTCCTCAGCGGCTACCGGGCCGACGCGCGGTATGTCGGCAACCGTACGATCCGCATGCCCAACCAACGCAACTTCAACGCGACGCCGAACGCGTACCTGAGCACGTCGCCGGAGCGGGATCAGGCGCGCATCGATTATCTGAGCAGCCGCGTCGCGAACCCGTTCTTTCAGGTCCCCGGGGTCACGGGGACGATCGGGACTTCGCAGTTCTCCTCGCCCGACAGCTTGCTCCGTCCGTTCCCTCATTTCGGTGGAGTGACGGTGCAAGTCCCGGAGGGTTTCACGTCATACCACTCGCTGCAAATCGATCTCGAGAAACAATTATCGGGAGGGATCACGTTCCAGACCGGCTACGTGTTCTCGAAGACCCTCGATGGGCTGTCCTATTTGAACGCCGCCGACGCCGGGCCGGAGAAGGTGATTTCCACCGCCCACAAGCCGCACATCTGGCGATTCATGGCGCTGTGGGAAGTTCCGCTCGCCAAGCGGAATCGATGGCTCGGCGGGTGGCAGTTGCAGGCGCTTTCCTACGGGCAATCGGGCACGCCGGTCGACTTCGGCAACGTGCTGTTCCGCGGCGACATCAAGCAGCTCGCGATCCCGAACTCGGAGAAGACGCCCGAGCGGATGTTCAATGCCGACGCCGGATTCGAGAAGGCGCCGGCGCGCCAATTGGCGTCGAACGTGCGGCGCTTCCCGTCGCGGCTGGCAACGGTTACGACCGATCGCGCCTGGAACACCGACTTCTCGATCCTGAAGAACACGGTGGTGCGCGAAGGCGTCACCGCGCAGTTCCGCGCCGAGGCTTACAACGTATTCAACCAGCACTTCTTCCAGGGCGGCGTGATCGCCGATCCGGTGAACCGCGCGTTCGGCTCCACGGTGTCGGCCACCGGACCGCGCACACTGCAACTCGGAGTGCGGGCTTTCTTTTGATGTCTGGCGGCCTCAAGGCGCGACGCAGCGGAAGTTGGCGGCATCGTCGATGGATCCGCTGCCCTTGAATCGCGCCACCTGAGGATAGGGGCAGAGCGGCCTGGTGCGAAGCGTCTTGCCGTTTTCGAGGCGCGAGGCCAAAATGGAATCGGGAGCCTTGCCCTCTTCCACCCAGGGCACGATGCGTTGCAGCACATCGAAGCAGCCCGTGCCAGCGCCCCCGGAGCAGTGGAACATGCCGGGAATCAGGAAAAGCCGGAAGAAATCGCCGGTATCGCCGCCCATGGCGGCCCGGACCCGATCATGATATTCGATTCCCAGTAGAGGATTCAGCGCCGGATCGGCCCAACCGAAGTACATCAGCAGCTTGCCGCCGCGGGCGCGGAACCGGCTCAGATCGGGATCGGTGGCGCTCATCAGACTGGCGACCCTTTGCAGCGGGTCGAGATCCTTGTCGAAGTCGAAGCGTTCGATCCGGTACTCGGGGCCGGGCTTGGGAAACACCATGAACCGCAACGCGCTGAGTGCCATGCTCGCCGACTGGCTCAATTCGCCGTCTCGCACGATCCAGCCGTCCCAACCGCTCTTGCCGTTCGGACCGGCGATCTCGGCTCCGGCGGGGAAGCCGGGCGAGAGCCGCTTGCCGTTGTGGACGACGGGCGAGTAGATGGCCTCGACTGTCTCTGCCTGGGCGGGGGTGAAGCAGTCCGGGCGGTCGCCATCGGTGCACTTGGGGAGATCGCGGGAGACCTTGAAATCGCAGTTGCGAGGGTCGTCGATGAGGCCGTCCTTCAACCCGTCGCGCGCGTCGCAGCGGTCGTAGACGCGGGCGGCGAGCAGGTTCAACTTGGAAGTGGGAATGGGCGCGGTTCCCTGAGCCTTGGCGGTAGCGATGGCGCGGATGCGGTTGGCGAATCCGTTCAACGCGGGCGCGCCGGCGACGATGCCGTCGAAGTCGTCCGGAAATCGTTGCGCGAACTGGAGGCCTTGGCGTCCGCCCGTGGAGCAGCCGTTGTAGTAGGACTTTCGCGGCCGCTCGCCGTAGTAGGCTTCCGCGACACGCTTGGCCGTTTCGGCGGTGACGTGCAGAGAGCGGAACGAGTAGTCGAGCAGCTTCTGCGAATCGACGGCGAAGCTGGCGCCCGGTTCGCGTTCGGCGTCGTGGCCGGTGTTGGTCTGCGCGACGGCGAATCCGGCGGCGAGCGCCGTATTGCGACTGGCCACTCGATTGGGCGCGTCGAGCTTTTCGCCGGCGAAACCGCCGTTGCCGAACATGTAGAGCCGGCGATTCCACTCGGCGGGGAGACTGACTTCGATGCGGATCTCGGGCATCACCTGGATGAGCACGCGGCAGAAGCCGGATTCGGGCGCAGCGTCAATGACCGAGTATTCGTAGCCGGTCAGCGAGTGGAGCGCCGAACAGGCGGCGCGGGGGCGAGAGCGGATTTCGGAAGCAGCGGGACGCCAGTCGCGGATATGTGGAGCGTTCTGCGCAAGCAGGCCCGCGGCGGTCAGCAAGAAAGCGCCGGTACGTGGCATGTTTCGTAGGGTATCGCGATTCGTCCCGCGCGACTGGCGGTCTTCCGGGAATGGGTTAGCATGAACTGATGACCGAACGGCTCGAGATCCTGCTGCCCGTGCACAACGAGGCGGCAAGCATCGAATCGACGATCGAGGAAATGCACCGGGTCATCTCGCCGCTGGTCCCGGCGAGCTTCATCGTATGCGAGGACGGCAGCAGCGACGGGACCGCGGAAGTGCTGCGCAACATGGCCCGGCGCATCCCGATGCACCTGATCAGCGGGCCCGAGCGGAAAGGCTACTCGCGCGCGGTGCTCGACGGGATGCGAGCGCTGCGCGCGGACTGGCTGTTGTGCCTCGATTCCGACGGCCAGTGCGATCCGGCGGATTTCGCCGGGTTCTGGCCCGTGCGGGACCCGCGAACTCTGGTGATCGGCTACCGCGTCGAGCGAGCCGATCACTGGGCCCGCAAGGCGATGTCGGGCTCGTTCAAGCTGGCTTACCGTTGGCTGTTGGGAGTTTCGCTGCGCGACCCGAGTTGTCCGTACCTGCTGGTTCATCGCGAGGCGGTGCGGGAGTTGCTGCCGCACCTGGGACTGATGCAACAGGGATTCTGGTGGGAGTTCGCGGCGCGTGCGCGGCAGGCCGGCTTCCGGTTCCATGAGATCCCGGTGAATCACCGGTTGCGGTCGGCCGGCGTGACGCAGGTTTACCGGGCGCGAAAGATACCGGGGATCGCGTGGCGGCACATCGCCGCGCTGTTTTCGATCCGCTCGAATCCGCTGACGCCGGCGTCGTGATCAGGGCCGCGAACCCCAGACCTCATAGCGTCCGAACTTGGCGGCGAGCGCGTAGCGTTCCCGGATGAAGCCGTCCAGCGACGTGGATCCCCGTTCTTTGCGGGCGAAGTGGCCGGGGTCGCCCACATCGGCCCAATCGGTAAGGATCATCCATCGCACGGACGCGCGTTCCAGGTCTTGGATCATGCGGCGTTGCGTCTCTTCGCGCGTGGTGATGCGAGGCTCGAAGACGAAGTGCCACATAGGCGCCGGTCTGCCGAGCAGCCACGCGGTTCGCAGGCAGTTGGCGAACGTGCGCGAGTGGTCCAACAGGCCCAGAAAGACCGGCTCATCCGGCGCGGTGCGGCTCCTGACGAATCGGACCGCCGAAGCTTCGTCCACGTCGAGATAGATCGCGCCCCAACTGGCGGCGAACTTCGCGGCGTCGTCGACCGATGCGATCTCGGAACCTCGGGCGGTGCGCGTCAGGTGAATCGTATTGCGAACCCACACCAGTTGCGGGCTGATCCCGTAGATCTGCATCATGAGCGCCAGCGACGCCGCAACCGCCGCGGCGGTCCACGCGGGAGCGAGCTTGCGCATCGCGGATGCGCCGGCGATCAGGACCGGCGCGAACAACGGCCAAGAGTGGACGTCGTCGGCGCGGGAGAGATAGTAGTGCGCCCCGCCGCACGCGAAAATCAGGACGGCGCGTTCATAGGGCTCCACGCCGGCGGTCATGGCGGCGAGCAGCGGAACCATGGCCGCGCCCACCACCGGGATCAGCACCACACGAGGATCGTCGCGCAACGCGCTCGCGCCGGCTCCGAACGCGACGGCGGCCCCGAGGCACGCGGCGGCGCTCCGCCAGTTTCGCTACGATGCCGCGCGGATCGCGAACCACAAGCCGGGCATCGCCGCGGCCGCGAGCGGCCACGGACCAACGGCGGGCAGAAAACGGCCCAGCGACATGAGCCGCGCGGGTTGGATCAGCGTTTGGTCAAGGATTTCCGACAGCCCGGCGCCGCTGTACAGTACGTACGCACCGCCGGCGATCAGCCCGGCCGCGGCGAACCGGCCAATGTCGCGCAAGCCTCCGCCCATCAGAATCGCGATGACGGCGTAGCCACCGAAGTTCACGCGGCAAAGCGCGGCCGCGGCGGCCAGCACGGGTGGCGCCCAACGAGGTCCACCGGCCGCGTGGAGCAGGACGGCGGACAGCGCCAGGGCATAGCCAGTCAACAGGGCGCCCGCGGGCAACGCCAGCGCCAGCGACGCCAAGCCCACGAATGCGGCGATCGACGGCCGAGCCGCGTGGCGGCGGAACGCGTGGAACATCGCGGCGAATGCGGCCAATCCGGCGAACACACACTGCAGGCAGCGCTGTACGGAGACGCTTTCACCGAAAAGCCGGAACGCGGCCGCGTCGAATAGCGCCGAACCCGCGGGATAGATCGACCAGAAATCGGAGTGAGGACGCGCTCCGGAGAGCAGCTTCCGCGCGCCGAGAGCGGCGATGAATTCGTCGTAGGCTCCCACGTCCTGGCCGTTCCAGGAAAGCGCGAAAATCGAGAAATAGCAAACGGCGAGACAGTATGCAGCCGCCCTCGCTTGGCGGAAATCGAACCGCATAGGCGTCATGGTACCAGCGCGCGTGGCTCCGGCGCGATATCATGTAGACATTTCGTGTGACTTTTGTTTGAAACAATGACTCGAACTCTTGTAACCGGCGCCGGCGGCTTCATCGGCCATTGGCTCACCTCCTATTTGCGTTCGCGCGGCTATTGGGTGCGCGGAGTGGATCTGGTCCATCCCGAATACGAACCTGGCAAGGCGAACGAATTCGAGATCCTGGACCTCCGGTCCATGGATGCCTGCCTTCGCGCCACGCGCGGCATCGACGAGGTGTACGCGTTGGCGTCCGACATGGGCGGAATGGGTTTCATCTCCGGCAACCACTCCCAGATCGCGTTCAACAACACGATGATCGATTTTCAGACGCTCGAGGCCGCCCGCGTGAATCGCGTCCGGCGGTTCCTCTACACGTCGACGGCGTGCGTGTATCCGGAGTACCTTCAGCTTTCGGCCGGCGCGGCGCCACTCAAGGAATCCGACGTCTACCCGGCGCAGCCGCAGGATGCCTACGGATGGGAGAAGTTGACGATGGAGCGCCTGTGCGAACACTATCGCGACGACTACGGCATCGAGACGCGGCTGGTCCGTTTCCACAACATCTTCGGTCCGCTGGGCACGTGGCGCGGCGGGCGGGAGAAGGTCCCGGCGGCGCTGTGCCAGAAGGTGGCGATGGCGAAGCTGACCGGCGATCCCCGCGTCGAGAGCTGGGGCGACGGCGAGCAGACGCGCTCGTTTTGCTACATCGAGGATTGCGTGGAGGGCTTGCATCTGCTGATGCGGTCTTCGTGGCGGGATCCACTCAATCTCGGGCAGGATCGGATGATCTCGATCAACGGGCTGTGCGACATCGTGGCGGAGATCGCCGGCATTCGCGTGGAGAAGGTGCACGTGCCTGGACCGCAGGGAGTGCGGGGCCGCAACAGCGACAATACGTTGCTCCGTCAGGCGCTCGGATGGAGCCCGTCGATCCCGCTCGAGGACGGCTTGGCGCGGACGTATGCGTGGATCGAGAAGCAAGTCGCGGAGGCGCGCGCGACCGCGGCGGCTTGACGGGCGCGCCTCGATCCGGGGCATAATCGAGTCCATGCACCGCCGCGGATTCCTCGGTTCCTCTCTGGGCGCCTACATGGCCTCGCCGGCCGCCGCGCAGTTGGCGAGTCCGAACGGCGCGATTCAGGCCGCGCGCGAGGTGGCGCTGGACGTGTTGAAGCCAACCCGGGCGCAACTCGAGCGAGGCATGGCGTTGCACGCGCAGTCGCTCGTGGTGGAGTCGTACGGCTTCATGCCGCGCGCGGCGATCGACGGAACGGAAGTCGCGCGGCGAATCGAGGAGGGCGCGTCCGCCACCGAGATCCAGGACATGCTCGAGGATCAGGGCATGACTCGATACGTCACCGTGGAAGCCGAGCGCAAGCAGTATCTGGATGCGTGGCGCGCGTCGGGCGTGACGTGCATCATCCAGAACGCGGGGGAAGAAGGATCGGCGCCAATGCGGCTCATCAAGCGGCTGGCGCGATACACCTACGTGACGCACTTCCTGCGCGGCCACGTGTCCCAAGCGGTGGAGCCGGACGACATCGTGGCCGCGAAGAAGGCGGGCCGCCACTGCGTCTACATGACGGGCAACGGCGTGCCCGTGCCGCAGGACTGGATGTCGGTGGAGGAAGAGTCAGCGTTCATCCGGATCTTCTTCCAACTGGGCATCCGCATGATGCACCTCACGTACAACCGCAGGAACATGATCGGCGACGGCTGCGGCGAACCGGGAAACGCGGGCCTCTCCGATTTCGGACAAGCCGTGGTGCGGGAAATGAACCGGCAAGGCGTGATCGTGGACGTTGCGCATTCGGGCTGGCGCACCAGCCTGGAGGCGGCGAAGGCGTCGTCGAAGCCGATGGTCGCCAGCCACACCACCTGCCAGGCGCTGCACCAGCACATCCGGTCGAAGACCGACGAGATCGTCCGCGCCATCTGCGACACGGGCGGACTGATCGGCATCTGCTGCATCTCCGGCTTCCTGGGCCGCAGCGGCGACATCGCGGCGATGCTCGACCATATCGACTACGCGGTGCGCAAGTTCGGCGCCGATCACGTGGCGATCGGAACCGACGTCGCCTACACATCGAGCAACGCGCCAGCGGAATCGCGCAAGCTGCCCCGGCGCGGGAGGCAGCGCGTCCGATGGGAGGCGCTGTGGCCGCCGGGATCTTACGGGAGCAACGCCACAGCGCGGCAGACACAAAGCCTCGCGTGGACCAACTGGCCGCTGTTCACGGTGGGCATGGTGCAGCGCGGCTACTCGGATTCGGATATTCAGAAGATCCTCGGCGGCAACGTGATGCGCGTCGCCCGGGCCAATTTCGATGGAGTGAAACTATGAAACCGTGGATCGGACTCTTGCTGCTGACGGCGCCTTCGTGGGCCGCGTGGAGGGCAGGGGCTTCGGCGGTGAAGCTGACGCCGTCCGAAGCGGTCTGGATGGCAGGCTACGCGGCCCGCACCAAACCATCGGAAGGCGTGCTTCAGGACATCTGGGCGAAGGCGCTCGCGCTCGAGGACGAGACGGGAGCCAAGGCCGTGGTGGTGACGCTCGATCTGGTGGGCATCCGCGCGGAGATGGCGAAGGAAGTGGCGGACACCGCCAATCGCAAGCACGGACTTCCGCGCGACCGGGTGTGGTTCAACGCGTCCCACACCCACAGCGCGCCGCTGGTCAAGGGGCACGGCAACGCGTACGAACTGGGCGAGTACGCGTCGCGGCAAGGCCCGGTACTCGACCGGTACCGGACCTTCGTTTCGGCGCGGATTTCCGAGGCGATCGACAAGGCCGTCGCCGCGCTTGCTCCAGCGACGCTGCATTTCGAGCAGAGCCTGGCGGGCTTCGCGGTGAACCGGCGGCGAGTGGGTCATCGCGAGTACCCGGGCCCGGTGGATCACGACGTTCCGGTGCTCATCGCGAAGAACGGCGAGGGCAAGCCGATGGCGTTGCTGTTCGGATACGCGTGCCACAATACGGTGCTGAGCGACTACCTGATCAACGGCGACTACGCCGGGTTCGCGCAAGAGGCGCTCGAAAAGCGCTATCCCGGCGCGGTGGCGTTGTTCGTGCAAGGCGCGGGCGCGGACTCCAATCCACTGCCGCGGCGGACGGTGGAGCTCGCGCGCCGGTATGGCGCCACTCTGGCGGACGCGGTGGCGGAGGTCGTGAGCGGAAAACCGAAGCCGGTGACCGGTCCGCTGAAGACCGCGTTCGAACAGGTGGATCTGAAGTTCGCCGGACCGGTGTCGAAGGCGGAGTGGGAGAAGCGTTCGGCGTCGGGTCAGGCCCAGGAGCGCAAGCACGCGGCGCGGATGCTCGAGACGGTCGAGAAGGAAGGCAAACTGCGCGAGACTTATCCGTATCCGGTGCAGGTGTGGCGCTTCGGAACAGGTCCCACGATCTTCACGTTCGGCGGGGAGTTGGTGGTCGACTATGCGCTGCGGATCAAAGCCAAATACGGTTGGGACACGACGTGGGTGGCAGGCTATTCGAACGACGTCTTCGCGTATATTCCTTCGCTGCGGGTGCTGAAGGAAGGCGGCTACGAAGGGGGCGGCGCGATGCTGTTCGGGTCGCTGCCGGGACCGTGGGCGGACGACGTGGAGGAGCGCATCGCGTCGGCGGCGGATCGAGTGGCGGCGCGGACGAGATAGTGGCGACAATGGAATCCATGCCATCCCGGCGAGATCTGTTCCGGTCCTGCGGCGCCGCCGCGATGATGACCGCCGCGCGTTCCGCGTTCGGACAAAACGGCAAACGGCCCAACATCGTCTTCTTCATCGCCGACGATTGGGGCGGCCACTCCGGTGCATACGGCGATACGTGGCTACGCACGCCCAACGTCGACCGGATGGCGAGGGAAGGCGTTCGCTTCACCAACTGCTTCACGTCGAACCCCAAGTGTTCGCCGTCGCGGGCGAGCATCCTCACCGGCCGGAACACGTGGCAGTTGAAGGAGGCGATCAACCACTTCAGCATCTTCCCGAACGATTTCGCCGTGTATCCGGCGGAGTTGGAAAAGGCGGGATACGAAGTGGGGCTCACCGGCAAGGGCTGGGGTCCTGGCGATTTCGCGTCCACCGGGTTCAAGCATAATCCGGCGGGGCGCGAGTATCGTTCAAAGACATTGAAGCCGCCGTACGAGGGGATCGCGCCGCTGGACTACGCGGGCAACTTCGAGGACTTCCTGGGTAAGAGGCCCAAGGAAAAGCCGTTCTGCTTTTGGATCGGGCCGCAGGAGCCGCACCGCTTCTACGAGCAGGGTTCCGGCGTTCGCGCGGGCCGCCGCCCCGCCGATGTCAAGGTGCCGAAGTACCTGCCCGACAATCGCGGAATTCGAAGCGACATGCTCGACTACGCGCTCGAGGTGGAGTGGGTGGACACGCATCTCGGGCGGAGTCTGCAGGCCCTCGAGAAGGCGGGCGAATTGGACAATACCATGGTGGTGGTCACGTCCGATCATGGAATGCCTTTTCCGCGAGTGAAGGGACAGATCTACGAGCACGGCTTCCACGTGCCGCTGTTGGTGCGCTGGGGATCGCAAGTCAAAGGCGGCCGCACGGTGGACGACTTCGTCAACGTGCGCGATTTCGCGCCGACATTCATGGAGGCCGCCGGAGTGAAGCCGGCTCCCACCATGACGGGGAAGAGCTTCGTGGACGTGCTGCGGTCGGACAAGTCCGGAATCGTCGACGCGACGCGCGACACGATGATCGTGGCAAAGGAACGGCACGACCTCGGACGGCCGAACGACGCCGGTTACCCGGTCCGCGCGATCCGGACTCGGGAATGGCTGTATATCCGTAATTACGAGCCGGATCGTTGGCCGGCAGGCAACCCCGAGACCGGTTACCGGAACGTGGACGACAGTCCGTCCAAGACGATGATCCAGTCTCGCTTCGACGGGTTTTATAGGATGTCGTTCGGCAAGCGGCCGGCGGAGGAGTTATACCACGTGAGCGAGGATCCCGACTGCGTGAAAGATGTCGCCCAAAACAGGGACCACGCGTTGATCATGCGGCAACTGCGGGACCGAATGGAAGGAACGCTGCGGAAAGAGGGCGATCCGCGCATGCTGGGCCAGGAGAAGTTCTTCGACACGATCCAGTACACTGGTCCGAAGCAGCACTCCTACGACGAGTGGCTGAAGCATCGTCAATAACGGGGCCCATTTCGATGGCACTCCGCCTACCTAGCCCTGTCGGGGTGAGGGGAGTATTGACAGAGGGGAAAGATGGGCTCATACTAAAGGCGTGAGACCTGCCGTTGGCGCGGCAGGCCCCACGGGTCACGCGGGCGAGCACCCAAGGCTCGAGCGTGATTTCGACAAGGCCATCGGGGCTCACCTTGATGGTGAGTCGGTAACCTTTCGGTATGATCAGGTGGATCACGAGGATCACCTCCTTGTGCTTCGTAAATTCAGGAGCCCGGGCCGATACCCGGGCTTTCCCTTTGAAGCTCGCGATGTCTCGCCAGGAACCGCCATCCTGAACCGTAGCTGTTTTCAGTATGCCTGGGCACGCTTGCGGTTCGCAACGTAAACATTTGCGTATCAATATGATACGCGGCTAGTGGCAGCCCGTGGCCCTATCGGCGTGACAGCGATTCCGCAACCAAATTTTTTAGGCTGCCAGAACATTTAATTTCATTGTTGTTTTAGGCTGAATCCGACTCGCGAGCAGGTTCTCATTGTTGCGGGGCGCTT
>SYLY01000047.1 GCA_005808475.1 Acidobacteriota bacterium | reverse complement strand
GGTGACGGCGCAGGTGATGGAGTTCGGGCTGAACATCGAAGTGCCGAAGGTGAGCAATCAGGCGCAGGCGTCGGCCGAGGAGTTGCCGATCGTCTCGATCACGAAGAAGGGCGAACTCTATCTGGCCGAGAAGCCGGTCAAGCTGGTGGACTTGGCGGCGGAGATCAAGAAGCGCTATCCCAATCAGAACGCGGCGTACGTTCGCGCCGACGCGGAAACGGTGTGGCAACCGATTGCGAGCGTGATCAGCCGGCTGGGCAAGGAAAAGATCGCGTGCCGCATGGTCACGCAGATGACGAACTGAACATGGCCCACCCCGATATTCTCGACAGCCAGGAGTCGCTTCGCGGGCCATTCCTCCGTTCGCTGGCGGCGCATGGCGCACTCTTGGCGGCGATGGCCGGTTGGGTGTTCTGGCGGACTTCGGGGAACGTGAACCCGTTCGGGGATCCGAATCCGGGCGGCGGGATGGGCGCGATCGAGGTGACCGCCGCGTCGATTCCGATTCCGAACCGGAGTCCGAGGAAGAACCCCGTTGCCAACGACACCGAATCCCAGGTGCGGCAAACGCCGCGCAAGGAGCGGGTGGACGAGGCTCCGGATCCGGACGCGATCTCGCTCGACAGGAAGAAGCGAAAGCAGAAGCCGAAGTTCGACCTGAAGGAGTACAGCCGGAATCGCGTGAACCAGCAGGAAGAGGAGCTCGAGAATCAGCTCACTTCCGACAAGGGCGCCCGCGCGAGTTCGCCGCTGTTCCAGGTTCCCGGCACGGGCTCGATCGGCATCGGCGCCAACGCCCCAATGGGTGGGCGGTTCGGGTACTACGTCACGCTGATTCAGCAGTGCGTGGGAATGAAATGGCGCGAACAGAACGTCGGTGCGCAAACGGCGGTGTCCGGGCCGGCGGTGATCCGCTTCGACATCCTCAGGAATGGCGAGGTGCGGGACGCGGCGATTCAGCAATCGAGCGGCAACGCGGCGGTGGACCGGGCGTCGCATCGCGCGGTGCTGAACTGCTCGCCGTTCCAACCGTTGCCCGCTCAGTACGAAGGACGGTCGGCATCGGTGGAGTTTTGGTTCCGGATACAACAATGAGAATGCTCAGGTTCCTTTCGTTTCCGCTGCTTTTCGCCGCCTCCGTGGCGGCGCAGCCCAACCGGGCTCAGATCGTGATCGAAGACACCTTCCGGACGCTGCCCGTCATCGCCGTGCCGGACATGCGCGGTTCGGGCGAAGCGCAGCCGCACATCAACGTTTTCAACCAGGTCTTGTTCGCGGACCTGCAACAGTCGGGCTACTTCAAGATGGCGCCGAAGTCGTTCTACCCGGCCGAGATTCCGCAGCAGCCATCCGACTTCAAGCCGCCCAAGGGGAATCCGCCACAAAGGCAGGGTCCTTGGTTCACCGACTGGACGACGCCGGAGATCGGCGCGCAGTGGCTCACGGCCGGGTACACGGCGGCGCAAGGCGGCCGGATGATCCTCTACGGCTACCTTTTCGACGTCACCCAGACCGACCTGCAGAACGCCACGGCGGTCAACAAGATCTTCTTCGGGGACCTGAACGAAGCCGGCGCCCGCAAAGTGGCTCACGAATTCGCGGCCGAGATCATCAAGAAGTTCGGCGGCGTGCCTTTGTTCGGGAGCAGGATCTACTTCACGTCGAACCGGACCGGCAGCAAGGAGATCTGGTCCATGGACTACGATGGGGGCGGCCAAAAGCAGGTCTCGCGCGAGGGCAACATCTCCAATTTCTCCGCGGTGTCGCCGGACGGGACGCGGCTGGCGTTCACCAGCTTCCCGCGCGGCAACGCGTCGATCCTGACGATGTCGCTCGAGACGGGGCGAAAGCTTCCGTTCTACAACCAGCGGGCTTCGACCAACGCGTCGCCGGAATTCACGCCCGACGGGCAGAAGATCCTGTTCGGGTCGACCGCGGCGGGAATTCAGCAGATCTACATCGCGAACCTGGACGGGTCTGGAATCAAGCGGCTGAGCTTCGCACCGGCGGTGGAAACCGAGCCAAAGGTCAATCCGAAGAACGGAAGTGAAATTATTTTTACATCAGGACGCTCAGGACCACCGCAACTATATAAAATGAACATGGATGGCGCGGACGTGGTCCGCCTGACCCAGGGTGAGGGTGAGGCAGTGAACGCGGCGTGGCATCCGGGCGGCGAGCTGATCGCGTTCAGTTGGACCGGCGGCCCCGACCCCGGCAGTCGGAACATTTTCGTGATGGACGTGGCGACCCGCACTTTCGTGCAGTTGACGCATGGAGCGGGACGTAACGAAAATCCGTCGTTCGCGCCGGACGGGCGTCACCTCGTGTTTCAGACGACGCGAAGCGGCCGCAATCAGATTTGGACCATGCTCGCCAACGGTACCGAGCTTCGCCAGCTCACCTCCCAAGGGGCCAACGAAGAGCCCGTGTGGAGTAAGTACTAAAGGCACGAAAGATCTATCCCAGTTAGCAGCAGGACGGAACACCGAACCCATGACAAAACGAAAACTCACACAAGCATTGCTCGCCTCAGCACTCATTCTTTTCGCCGCCGGGTGCAAGAAGAAGACGCCGGCTCCACCGCCGCCGCCCCCGCCCCCGCCCGCCGTGGAAAAGCCCGCGGTGAAGCCTCAGGCTCCAGCGATCTCGTTCACCGCCGAACCCTCGTCGGTGCAGCGCGGCCAAGCCGCCACGCTTCGCTGGACTGTCCGCAACGCGGATAGCATCACGATCGAGCCCGGTGTCGGCACGGTCGCGGCCAGCGGATCGCGTCAAGTCTACCCGAGCGAATCGACCACGTACACGTTGCGCGCCAGCGGCGGCGGCGGCAGCGACACGGCGACGGCGCGCGTCAGCGTGACCGAGCCTCCGCCTCCGCCGGTTACAGTGACCCCCCAGGCCCCGCGGAAGAGCCTGCAGGACCGGCTGGACAGCGAAGTCTCCGACATCTTCTTCAACTACGACAAGTACGATGTTCGCGAGGACGCCCGATCGGTGCTGACCCGCAACGCCGACGCCCTCAAGGCGATCTTCACCGACTTCCCGGGTTCGGTGGTGAGCGTGGAAGGCCATTGCGACGAGCGTGGGTCGGCCGAGTACAACCTGGGGCTGGGCGACCGGCGCAGTTCGTCCACCAAGGACTTCCTGGTGCAACTGGGCGTCCCCGCCGACCGGTTGAAGACAGTCAGCTACGGCAAGGAGCGTCCGCAGTGTTCCGACGCCAGCGAGTCGTGCTGGCAGAAGAACCGCCGGTCGCACTTCGCGGCCGGGCAGTAAACAGTCCTTTTCCGCCGAAATCGGACCGGAGGCCGCCTCGCCGGGTTGGTGGGGCAGCCTCCGGTCCTTTATATTGGTATGAGAATGCGCGCAAAGTATATGCCGGTCGCCGGGCTCGTCCTGGCCGTGACGTTGCTGCCCTCCGATGTCCGGGCGGCCAACAAGGAACACGAAGCCATCATGCGCGAGATCCAAGCGCTGCAGGGCGAAGTACAGAAGCTACAAAAGCTGGACGAGCGCGTGCTCGAGTTGCGGTTGCTGATCCAGCAGACGCTCGACATGGCGACCAAGGCCAACACGAGCGTGTCGGTTCTCGAGCGCGACATGAAGGACCGGATGCGGGAGCAGGAGAAGTCGCTGGTGGGTCCGGTGGCGACACTCGGGACGCGGATCGAGTCGATGGCGGACGAGTTCCGCTTCGTCAAGGAAAACATGGGCGAGGTGAATTCGCGGATCGGGAAGCTGCAGACGCAGATGAAGGATCTGGACGAGACGGTGAAGACTCTGCCCGCGCTGATCAAGGTGGCTCCGCCGCCGCCGCCCGACGCGCAGCCGGTGGCGCCCGTGGCGCCGGGAACCGATCCGGCCAAGCCTGGAGCCTCGTTGCAGGATCTCTACGACGGCGCGCGGCGGGACCAGCTTGCCGGCCGTTACGATCTGGCTGTGCAGGGCTACAACGACATCCTCAAGTTCTACGGCAAGTCCGAACTGGCGTGCAACGCGGTTTTCTACCTGGGCGATATCCACTATCGCAAGGAGGATCTGGAGAAGGCGTTGAGCAAGTTCGACGACGTGATCGAGAAGTTCGACGAGTCGTGCGCCAAGCGGCCCGACGCGATGTACATGAAGGGGAAGACGCTCGGCAAGAGCGGCCATGTGACCGAGGCGGCCAGGGTGTACCGGGATTTGAAAGTGAAGTATCCGCAGCGGGAGTGGGTGGACAAGGCGAACGCCGGGCTGCGCGAAATGGGCCTGGCCACAGGAGCCAGCACGGGCGGCGTCCGCAGGAAGAAGTAGCCGGTGCGTTTCGCGGACGCGGCTCCGCGAGGGGGACCCTATGGATCATGAGCAGCCCGTCGAAAACGAACGGCCCGAACTCGAGACCTACGAAGCGCTCGCCAAACTGATCGACTATCCGCTGCTGCGGCCGGAGCTATCGGACGACGAGGTCCGGCAGGGGTGCGATCTGGCGATCGCCTACCAGGTGGCGGCGGTGGTGGTGCGGCCGTGCGACGTGGACATCACCGTTCGAGCGCTGCGAGGGTCGGGCGTCAAGGTGGCGGCGGCGGCCGGGTTTCCGCACGGGACGTCGACCACGGCGGCGAAGCTGTACGAGACCCGCGATCTGGTACGCCGGGGCGCGGTGGAGATCGACTGCGTGGTGAACACGGCGAAACTGCGGTCGCGGCAGTTCCCGTACCTCGAGACGGAGCTGGTGCAACTGGCGAAGGCGTGCCACGACGAGGGCGCGATCCTCAAGGCGATCGCCGAGATGGCGTATCTGGCCGAGGATCTGAAGCTGATCGCGTGCAAGCTGGTGAAGCGGGCTGAGGCGGACTTCATGTCCACCTCGTCGGGCTTCGCGCCGAAAGGATATACCGGAGCGGATTTGGATCTGATCTACCGGAAGATCAAGGGGCGTGGACGAGTGAAGGCCGGACACGGCGTCCAGAACCTGGATCAGGCGCTGGACGTCTACCGGAAGGGCGCGGACCGCATCGGGACGATGCATCCCGCCGAAATACTGGACGCCTGGAAAACCCGGCTGGAAAAGACGGCCCGGGAGAAAGCCGCCGCGGCCGTGATATCCTGATTGGCACTGTGTCTCGCCGGACGACGCTTCCTCGCGTTTGCATTGCTCTCGGGCTTCCCGATGTGGTGCAGTTGCTGACTCATGCCCGCAGGGAGGCCGAATCGGGGGAGACGTTCCTCGAGTTCCGGCTCGACTATCTGGCCAAGCCGATGGACGGCGTCGCGGCAATCACCGAGTTTCTGGCGAAGGAGCCGGATGTGGTTTTGCTCGCCACGTGCCGCCGCCATCAGAACCACGGCAAGTACAACGGCAGCGTGGACGAGCAGATGCGGATCCTGGAGGCGGCGATCGACGCCGGGGCCAAGGCCGTCGACGTGGAGATCGAGACCGGAGAGGTCGCGCGGAACGCGGTGGAGCATCTGCGCAGCAAAGCCTGGGTGATCCTGTCGTACCACAATTTCGGCGGAACGCCGGCGGTGGAGCCGATCCTCAAGCGCATGACGCGGATCCCCGCCGATGCCTACAAACTGGTCACCACGGCGAAGAAGCCATCCGACAGCTTGCGTGTCCTTTCGCTCGCGCAGGCGCACCCCAAGACTCCGCTGATCATGCTGGCGATGGGAGAGAGCGGACTCACGAGCCGGGTGCTCGCGACGGCGTTCGGGGGGCTGTACACCTACGCCGCGCCCAATGCGAGCGAAGGGACGGCTCCGGGCCAGATCAGCGCGCGCACGCTGCGGCAGCTCTACCGGGTGGAGAAATTCGGGAAGGCGGCGAAGATTTTCGGCGTGATCGCCGATCCGGTGCGGCATTCCATTTCGCCGGCGGTCCACAACCGGGCGTTCCAGAGCAAGCGGATGGACGCGGTGTATCTACCGTTTTTGGTCCACACGGCTCAGTTGAAGGACTACTTCTCGCTGGCGGAGAAGCTGCCGGTATCGGGCTTCAGCGTGACGATTCCGCACAAACAGAAGGTGATCCGGTACCTGGACATCGTGGATCCGCTGGCGCGGCGGATCGGCGCGGTGAACACGGTGTGGCGCAAGGGCGGCAAGTGGCGCGGCGCCAACACGGACGTGGACGGCGTGTTGATCCCGCTCAAGAAGAAACTGGACCTGCCGCAAGCCAACATCCTGGTGGCGGGCAACGGCGGCGCGGCTCGTAGCGCGGCGTTCGCGCTGGCGGACGCGGGCGCGAACGTATCGATCACCGGCAGGAACGCGGACCGCGTGCGAGCGCTCGCCAAGCTGGTGGACGCGACGGCGTATACGCCGGATCAGGCCGAGGCGGAGTATTTCGACGCGATCGTCCACTGCACGCCGCTCGGCATGTGGCCGAACGTCGACCAGTGCTTCTTCAAGAACCGGATTCCCGCGGACGTCGTGTTCGACATGGTGTACAACCCGCTCGAAACCCAACTGATCAAGCGGGCGCGGGAGGAAGGCAAGGAAGTGGTGCCGGGGTTGCAAATGTTCGTGGAGCAGGCGGTGCGGCAGTTCGAGATCTTCACGGGAGACAACGCGCCCCGGGCCGCCATGGAGAAGGCGGCGCTCGAGGCTCTGAGTCAGAAGACGGTCTAAAAGCTGAGCTTCAGCGCGAGCTGGATCACGCGCCAGCTCTCGCCGTTCTGATTGGTGGTGGACGAACTCGCGGTCGACAGGGTCACGCAGCACGCCTGCGCGAACACGCCCGACGTGATCGCGGGCGAGCCTACGCTGGCATCGCGCGGATTGCGGAAGTTGGGGTGGTTGAACGCGTTGAATAGCTCGGTGCGGAAAACCATGCGGGCGCGCTCGGAGATCTGGAATCCCTTGGTGATGCCGGCGTCGAGGTTCCAGTAGCTGGGCCCTTGGAAGATGTTCCGCCCGATGCCGAGGCCGCCCGGTTCGGGGAACGTGAAGGCTTCGGCGTTGGGGAAGAATACGGGTCCGGTGACTCCCTGCTTTTCCTGCAGCCTTGCTTGCGGCAGAGCCACGCCCGGTTTCAAGGCGGCCCGGGACTGGACGGAGAAGTTGGCGGTGAGGGCGCCGGATCGAACGGTGAATGGCTCGCCGGACTGGTAGGTGTAGATGCCGTTCAGGCTCCAGCCGCCGGCGATGTGTTTCAGCACCGGATTCCACCCGGCGCCGAACCGTTTGCCCTTACCGAAGGGGAACTCGTAGATGCCGGTCATGTTGAGGACGTGGCGTTGGTCGAAGTCGGCGCGGGCGCGTTCGTTGCGGTAGTTGCGGCCATCGGCGGGGGTACGGGAGTTGGTGGCGGTGAGTCCGCCGCCGACGGCAACGCCGACCGGATCCAGGGAGAGGTTGTCGATCGCCTTGGCCACGGTATACGCGGCGTTCATGAGAAGGCCGGCTTGGTCGAAGCGCTTGCGCAAGGTGAACTGGCCGGCGTGATAGTTGGAGTCGCCGCCGTTGTCGATGATCAGGATCTGGGCGAACTGCTGGTTGCGGCGCAGGCGGGCGGCCAGGGTGGTCTGTTCGATGCGGCCGGCCATGTTGCCGGCGGCGTTCTGGCTGAGGTCGGTTTGAGTCAGGGAAGTATTGGCGAAGGCGGAGGTGATCAAACCCTGCTGGATCAGCGGCACGGGCGAGGCTCCGGGACATGCGGCGCCGCTGGCGAGAGTGCCATCGGGCCGGCAGTTGGCGATGGCGGCGTTTCGCTGCATGGCGAGGAACGAGGGCAGAATCGGCGCGGAGTCGATCTGATTGGCGTCCCAGGCGCGGTACAGGCGCGTGCCTCTGCGCCCGACGTAGCCGGCCGACAGTACGTATCCCTGGCCGAGGTCGCGTTGAACGGTAAGGTTCCACATGTGGACGGTGGGCATCTTCAGGTTCGGGTCGAAGACGCGGACCGGCGGAGCGTTGCTTTGCAACTGGGCGGGCGGGGTGAGGAAGGAAGAGGGCTTCACCGACGGCGGTGCGATCTCGTTCGGGAAGCCCGCGCCCAACCGGACGTTGGGCGCCGTCTGGCAGCCCGGAGTGGTCACCAGCGCGCCTCCGGCTCCCGAGAACGCGTTGCTGCAGCGGAACGTCTGTCCCGGCACGGAAGCGGCCACCGAGGTCACCTGGAAGGTGTTGAGCGCGTCGAACGCCATTCCGTATCCGGCGCGGATCACCATCCGGGACGAATTCCCAGGCGACCAGGCGATGCCGAGACGGGGAGCGAGGGCTCCGGCGTTGAAGTTCGAATACCAGCGGTCCGCGCGGACGAACGAGACCGGGCCCTGGCTGCCGTCGATGTTCTTGTCCGGCACGTAGACGCGTCCACCGGCCTCGGAGGGCGGCGTGTTCAACTCCCAGCGAATGCCGAGGCTGAGGGTGACATCGCGCCGGAGCTTCCATTCGTCCTGGGCGAAGAAGTGATACTGTTTGGCGCGCTGTCCCTGCGCCCACAGCGTGACGCCCTTTTCGCCGGAGCGGAGGGGGAGAAAGGTGTCCGAGTTGAGATTGCCCATGAAGACCTGGGTGAGGCTCGCCGGGATGCCGAGCAGATCGTTGACAGCGCCTTGCAGGCGGTTGAGATCGGCGGCGGCGATACCGGGCGCGGCGTTGGTTCCGAGCACCGGCAGATTGAATCCCACCGGCGGGCGCGTGGTGCGCGACAGCGAGATCGCGGGCGTAAGGCTGGTTCCGCCCACGTCGCCACGCTGATCGTTGTGCTGGTAGAAGCGGAGGCTGCCGCCGAATCGCAGGATGTGCTTGCCGGTGAGGTAGCTGAGCGTCTCCACGATCTGGGGCGTGTTGACGGCGCGGAATGTTCGTGGGTTGGCGGTGTAGTCGACGTCGGAGTTGTTGAACGTGAATCGCGGCGTGTCAGGGAACAGCGGATTCGCTTCGCCTTGCGTGAACAGGAACTGCCAGCGCGAGTAGCCGAGCGTCAGTTCGTTGACCATTCGCGGCGACAAGGTGGATCGGAAACCGAGCGCCGCGTTCTTGGCTGGGCGGAAGACCTCGCCGCGCGGAGGGAATCCGGGAATGACGACCGGACGGCCGTTGAGCGGATCGCCGTTGAGGGATTGCTGTTCGGCGCCGAGCCAACGGAAGAACACCGAGTGCTTGTCGTTGACGGTGTGATCGACGCGGATCATGAACTGGGGGCCGCGAACCCGGACGGCGGGGTTCCACTGGAGGATGCCGGTGTTGAGACCGTCGCCGGAGTTGAACGAGTTGGGCGCGGGATAGCCGCCGAGCACCGATTTGACGGCGGAGTCGAGACCGGCGCGGGTGGGATCGGCGGCGAAGATGTTGAACGAGGCGACGCAATTGGAGTCGCCCGCCGCGGCGCAATCGCGCACGCCGGAGGCGTACTGGCCGGTGCGCGGATCGACCAGCAGCGGGCTGTTCTGCGTGATGCGCTGTCCGTTGACGACGAGCGGGTTCTGGAGATTGGGAACCCAGTATCGAAACACGCCGGAAAGCGCGGTGGGCGTGTAGAGGTCCACCGATTCGCCGAAGGCCTTGTCCACCGGGTCGGCGAAGTTTACCTTCTGTCCCTGCCAGCTTCCGAAGAAGAACGTCTTGTTCTTGCGGATGGGACCGCCCAGTTCGAATCCGTACTGGTTCAACTGGATGAGCGGCTTCTTCGCGCCTTGCGCCGACGCGTAGGATTCCTGGGCGTTGAGAGCGGTATTGCGGAAGAATTCGAACGCGGTCCCGTGGAACTGGTTGGTTCCCGACCGCGTGGCGATGGACACGTTGGCGCCGGAGTTGCGGCCCTCCTCGGCGGTGGGATTGGAGGTGGTGACCTTGAACTCCTGGACGTTGTCCGGATTGAGGCGGAAGATGTTGTTGGTGGGGTTGGGCGCGGTGGACTCATTGGCCTCGATGCCGTCGATCGTGACGTTCACCGCGCCCGATCGCGCGCCGTTCACGTTGACGGTGTTGCCGGACCGTTGCGTGACGCCGGGTTCGTACATCAGCAGGTTGAGCGGGTTGCGGCCGTTGAGCGGCAGCGACACGATGGACTTCCGGTCGACCACGTTGCCGAGCGTCGCCGAGGAGGTCCGCAGCGTTTCGGCGGAAGCGGAAACCTGAACGCTTTCAGCCGCCATTCCGACTTCGAGCCGCATGTCCACCACGGCGGGAGTTCCCACCTGTACGGTGTTTCCGGTTTTGACGGCGGCCTTGAACCCCGTTGCCTCGACGCGCACGGTGTAGGCGCCGACGGGAATGGAGGGGAAGGCGTACACGCCGGCCTCCGTGGTGTTCTGGCGTAGAGCGACGCCGGTGGCTTCGTGAGTCAGCGTCACGGCGGCGTTGGGCACAACGGCCCCCGATCCGTCGGTGACGGATCCCGAAAGCTGAGATGTGGAGGTTTGCGCGGCGGCGGTGTGAGCGAGAAGAAGAGCGGCGGCAAGCGCGCGAATGTGAAACATTCTGGAGATCCCCTGTCCTGGAGATGGCGCCCCGGACAACCCCGGAGACAGCGGTGCTTACTGTCAGTATAGGACCACGTCCGGCCGCCCGTCCTCCGGTTGCGGTAAGATCGGCGGTGATGAGACCCATGGCGGTGGCTTTCCAAGTGGTGGCGGCTCTCGAAGTGGCGGCGGTCCTCGGGATCGCGGCGGCGCGGCTGGCGGGCGGTCCCGTTCCGGAATTTCGCGATCTTTTCAACGGCCGCGATCTGAGCGGCTGGGTGAACGTGAACACGGACCCCGATACCTGGCAGGTTCGCGACGGGATGTTGGTGTGCACGGGGAAGCCCATCGGGGTGATGCGCAGCGCGCGCCAATACGAGAATTTCGTTTTGCACGTGGAGTGGATGCATCGCGAGCCGGGGGGCAACTCCGGGGTGTTCGTATGGAGCGACGCCAAGCCGGGCGAGAAGAACCGGTTGCCCAATGGAGTGGAAGTGCAGATGCTGGAGCTCGAATGGCCGGAACTGCACAAAAAAGACGGCGTGACGCCTCCCGTCGCCTACGTGCACGGGGAGCTTTTCGGCGTGGGCGGCGTGAAGACGCTGCCGGACACAGCGCGGGGGACGCGCAGCATGTCGGTGGAGAATCGCTGCAAGGGCCGGGGCGAGTGGAACACCTACGACGTGGTGGCGGTGGACGGCGTGATCAAGCTGTCGGTGAACGGGAAGTTCGTGAATGGAATCGCGAAGTCGACCCAGAAGAAGGGCTACCTCTGCCTGGAGTCCGAGGGCGCGGAGATCTGGTTCCGCAACATCAAGATCATGGAACTGCCCCCGGGCGTGACCACGGCGGAGCAGACGGCGCCGGAAATCCAGTAGCCTACTGGACGTAGACGTTGCGCTCGTCGAGCAGTTGGCCGGTCTGCCGGAGCAAGCCGAGCAGCGCGCGACGGTAGCCGAGCGAGGCTCGAACCAGGCTCGCCTGCGCGTTGGTGACGCTTTGCTGGGCGTCCAGCACGAGGAAGATGGTGGTGACGCCGAGGTCGTAGCGTTTCTGTTCGGCGTCCAGGTTCTTCAGTGCGAAGTCGAGCACGATCTGGCTCTGCTTGACGTTGGCGCGGCTCGATTCCACCTGGGTCACGGCGTTCAGCACTCGCTCGCGGATCTGTTGTTCCAGGGCGCGGGTCCGAAGGCTGTTGAGCCGCTTGCTGATTACCGCGTCGGCCAAGTTCGCCTGCGCGGCGCGATCGCGCAGCGGAAGGGTCAGGTTGAGGCCGAAGGAGTAGGTGGGGAAGTCGAACGCGAACACGCGGCCGAGTGCGTCGCTCAAGCCGCCGGGCACTACGCGGAGCACCGTGGTTCCACCGCCGAACACGTTGGCGCGAATCGCCTGATTGCCGCCGCGGCCGGCCGACGTGTAGCCGCCGGTGAGTTGCAGGTCGGGCAGGAGCCCGTTCTTCGCCTGTTTGTAGGAGAGGTCGTCGATATCGAGGCTCTGGAGATTCACCTTGAGATCGGGCCGCTTCTGGTAGGCCGCCTCGACATACTTTTCGCGGTCGAGCGGCGCGTCGTCCTGGGGAGGCAGGACCGTCTCGGTGAGGAAGATGGCCATGTTCCGGAACTCGGGATCGAGATCGGCGCCCATTTGGCGGCGAAGCCGGTCCTCGGCCTGCTGCAGAGCGTAGCGGGCCTGGGTGACGGCGACTTCCGAGGTCGCGTAGGTTTGCTTGGGACGGAAGATTTCGAGCGGCGAAATGGCCCCGAGCTCGAGTTCGCGCTCGGTGCGTTTGAGGAACTTCAGCGCCACTTCGAGCGCCTGCTCCTGGACGTTGAGGCTCTCGCGGGCTTCGATCACCGCCCAGTAGGCGGTCTCGGCTTGCTGCACCCAGTCGAGGATGTTGTCGACCATGTCGTACTCGGCGCGGCGCAACCGGCTTCGAGCGATGGTGATGGGCAGCTTGGTGACGTAGCCGCCTCGATTGCGGAGCAGCGGTTGCGTGAAGTTGAAATTGAGGGCCCCGGTGACGAACGGATTGAACGTCGAGAACGCGTCGTTAGTGGAATTGCGCGCGCCGTTGAAGCCAACCTGATAGCGGGTGCCGCTTTCGAGCGTCTGGGTGTAGGTGAGGCCGTACGGCTGGTTCAACGTGCTGAGAATGTTGGCCGCCTGCAGCGCGCTGGTGGGCTGCTGGTTGGCGCGTGTGGCGTTGAAGTTGGCGCGGACGGTGGGATCGAAGGGCGCATAAGCGCGCAGGATCGCGTTACGGGGCTGTTCGAGGATCACGCGTTCCAACTGGATGTCGGTGTTGTTGGCCAGCACCAGTTCCAGGTAGGATCGCAGCGACAGCTCCATGCGGTTGTTCACCACGTAGTCGCTGAGGCGGACCGGCGGCCGCAGGTTGACCCGCGGGAGCTCCCTGCCGAAGTACTGGCGGAAGAATTGCTGTTGGGGAAACTTCGGCGATTCGAGCAACGGCTGAGCGAGCAATGCCGCCGGCGCGAGGAACAGGATTCGAAGGAAGCGCATGGGGTTCGGGGTTATTCGTAGCGGATGGCTTCGATCGGGTCCAGTTTGGCTGCCTGCACGGCGGGGTAGATTCCGAAAACGAGACCGATGCCGACCGAAACACTAAAGGCGATCACGATCGACGCCGTGGTTACCTCGGTTGACCACCCGGCCGCCGCCGCGATGATCCAGGATAGCGAAAATCCGAATGCGATGCCCATGAGTCCGCCGAGGATAGAAATCAGCACGGCCTCGGTGAGGAACTGCCGGACGATGTCGCGCTGCTTGGCGCCGATGGCGCGGCGGATTCCGATTTCGCGGGTCCGCTCGAGCACGGTGGCGAGCATGATGTTCATGATGCCGATTCCGCCGACGAGCAGGGAGATGGCGGCGATGGAGATCATGACGATGGTGAAGATCGCCTGCGTACGGCGCTTCTGTTCGAGCAGGCCGGCGGGGACCACCACCGTATAGTCGCCCGCGTCCTTGTGGGTGGCGGTGAGGATCGCGCTGACCACGGCGGCGGTTTCCACCGAATCGGCGCCGTCCTTGACGCGGATGTAGATGCCGTCGATCTCGTCCTTGAGGTAGCTGTTGTTGTCCTCGAAGCGCCGCATCACCGTGTTGAGCGGCGAGATCACCAGGTTGTTGCGATTGATGACTTCGACGCCTTCCACTTCGGTGTCGGCCGCCGACTGCGGAGCGAGCACGCCGATCACCTGCAGCCACGTGTCGTTGATCTTGACGTACTTGCCGACGGCCGCATCGTAGCCGAGCAGGTTGACCTTGGCCGATTCGCCGAGGACGCAGACCGCAACCGACTCGCGATTTTCGGCCTCGGTGAACCATCGTCCCTCGACGATCTTCAGGCTTTGGATGGTCATGTAAGACGACTCGACGCCGATCAGCACGGGCGCTTCCTGGCTGGTCTTGGGGAGCACTTTCATCGGTTTGAAGCGCTTGCGGGGAGTGAGCGCGGCCAGGCCGGGAACGTTTTCGGCGATGGCGCGAAAGTCGCGGAAGGTGAGGCCGGGCGAGATCTGCCGGCGCTGCTGCAACTCGTTGCGGTCCACGGCCTCCTTGGCCTCGATGAGGATGTTGTTCACGCCCAGGAGGTCGATGGCGGCGATGGCATCCTTCTGCGCGCCGGCCGTGATGGCGAGCATGGCCACCACCGATCCGACGCCGAAGATCATGCCGAGCATGGTCAGCAGGCTGCGGAGCTTGTGCACCAGCAAGCTGGTGAGCCCCATGTAAATTTCAGGCAGTACGTTGGATAGCATTCCTCGGCTCCGGCTCGGGTTCGGTGTCGATCAACCGCGCTTGCCCATCGGCATCGACGGCGCGCCGCCGCCACCGCCGCCCGAACCGGGCCCGTCGGATTTCTTCTTCTTGTCGGAGGGCTTGGCCTCGGGATCCTGCATCGCGACCTCTTCGCCGGCCTTGACGCCTTCGCCGATGATCATGACCGACTCCGACCGCTTCAGCGGCTTGACGACGCGAGGATTGAACCTGCCGTTCGGGTCGCGGACGTAGACGATCTGCTTGCCATCCTTCTCGAAGATCGCCTGCGCCGGAATGTTGATCGCGTTCGAGATCTTTTCGACGATGATCTCGACGTCGGCCAGAAGGCCCGGCCGGAGGAGCACGTCCAGTTGATTGCCGGCTTCCTCCGGCGGAGGCGGCAGCTTGGCTGCCGCCATGTCCTTCTCGGAGAATCCACCGGGAGCGCCGCCGCCACCAGGTCCGCCGGGACCGCCAGGTCCACCGCCGCCTTCGCCGCGCCGCCGCCGTCCACCTTCACCACCCGGACCACCGGCCGCTCGGCCGCCTTCGGCTCCACCCTCACCGCCGCGGCGACGGCGTCCGCCCTCGGCGGCCGCTTGCTCGCCACCCTTGGTCTCGCCGCCCTTGGCGTCTCCGCCTTTGCGATCTCCACCCTTCCGATCGCCGCCGCGAGCCGGCACGTTGATGCCCGCCTTCTTCATCTCTTCCTGAATCTTGGCGAACGCCTTGGTGCGATCTTCCTGGGACATCTCCATCGGATTCTTGCCCGCGAACGCCTTCTGGAAGATTTCGCGCGCCTTGGTCCGCTGCTCGTCGGTCATGTTGCCGCCGCCCATCATCCCGCCCATCATGCCGCCGCCCGCGCCGCCGGGAGCGCCGCCGCCCATGCGCATCGTTGGAGGACCGCCGCCGCCGGGTCCGCCCATGCCGCCCGCCATCGGACCGCCTGGCGCGCCGCCCGGGGCTCCGCCGAACCCGCCGGGAGCGCCGCCGCCGGGCATTCCTCCGCCGGGCATTCCGCCGCCCATCATCATGCCGCCGGCGAACATCCCGGCGCCGAACGATGGCACGATCGGCTTTTTGCGATTCGCTTCCGCGGTCGCGATCACCTTGGCGATCTGATCGGGCGTGGCTCCCAGCGACCGGAGCAGTTCCTGCATGTCGATCGAAAATACGACGTCGAATTTTTTCGCCGGATCGCTCGAGAAGATGTTGGCGCTGGCCGTGCCGCTCATCGACTTGATCTTGCCGTGGAGTTTCTTGCCGGCGAGAGCGTCCAGGGTGACGATGACGTCCTGGCCCTCGCGCAGGTTGGCGCGGTCCAGTTCGCCGATGCGCGCGAGCACTTCCATCTCGGAGAGGTCGAGCACCTCGGCGATCGGCATGCCGGGCTGCAACTGATCGCCTTCTCGAATGTCGGGCAACTGCGATCCGAACATGAAGAAGCCGCTGCCGCGCGCCTGCTTGATCGCGACCAGGCCGCTCATCGGCGAGAGCACCTTCACCTGGTTGAGGCGGGTCTTTTCGCGGTTCATTTCGAGCACGGCTTTGTTCTTCCGTTCGCGCAACACGGCGAGTTCGGCTTGCGCCTGCTCGCGGCGCGACTTGATGTCGGATTCGAGCTGCTTCAGCCGCCGCTGCGATTCCTCGAGCGACAGCTTGTTCTTCTTCTGGTCGATCTCGGAGAGCAGTTCGTTGCGTTTCACTTCCAGTTCGGCGCGGCGCACCGAGTAGCGGGTGCTGAGAAGTTCCACCTGGTCCTGGTTGTCGCGAATGGCGAGATCGGCCTGCGATTTCTTGAGTTGCTCGTCGAGCTGATCGAGCTCGAGCTGCTTTTCCTCGAGGCGCGACAGGAGTTCGGAATCGTCGAACTCGGCGATGAGGTCCTTGTCGCGCGCGAAGGCGCCGAGCGAGGCGAGCTTGGTCACCTGCACCGTGCCGAACAGGTTGGGCGCGGTGAGCGTCGCCGTGCGAACGGCCCGCAGTTCGCCGCGGGCGAAGCTTCGCACCACCACGTCGCCCTGGCGAACCTTGGCCGACGGAAACGACGAGGACTGCTTGGCCGGCAGCTTCTTCAGCGCCGTGTAGCCCGCCCACGAACCGGCGCCGAGAATGGCGATCAACACGAGCCGGATGATCAGCTTTTTCATGAAAACTCCCCCGAATGCCTCAGAGTTTCTTGGCGCGGCGGGCCGCTTCGACCGGGTTCTCGAGGTAGACGGTCTCGCCTTCCTTCAGTCCCTTGCCGACGACCAGGTCGTTTTCGTTCCGCTTGCCGACCTCGATCTCGCGGACCTGATAGCCGATGCCGCGCTGGACCCAGACGCTCGGTTTGCCGCGATTGACGAAGCTGGCGCGCGCCGGAATCATCAGCGCGTTCTCCTGCGATTCGATCAGCACTTCGGCGCTGGCGCTCATACCGGGCCGCAGCCTCGGGTCGAGTTGCTTCAACGTGGCGCGAGCGGGAAACGACTTCTCGCTGAGACCCATGCCGCGATACTGGATCGCCGCGATGGGGCTGATCCAGTCGAGTTCGGCGTGCAGCTCCTTTTCCGGCAGCGCGTCGACGCGCACGCGGACCATCTGCCCGATCTGGAGCTTGCCGCGATCCACTTCGTCGAGCTTGAGTTCGATGCGCATGGTGCTGAGGTCGGGAATCTCCGCGATGGCCGCGCCGGTCCACGCCCGGTCGCCCTCCTTGAACGGTGGCGGGGAGGAGCCGAACGAGCCCTGCGTCCGGAAGTTCGGTAGGATGTTGACGATGCCGGAGATGGGCGCGTACATCGCCATCTTTTCGAGGTAGCCTTTGGCGCGATTCATGTCGCGCACGGTCTTGTCCTTCTTCTGCTCCAGGCGTTCGAGATCGGCCTTCTGCGTGACCTTGTGCGCGCCGATGGTAGTGTTCTGCAGGCCGAGTTGGCCGTCGGCGACACCGACATCGATCTTGGCTTTGTCGCCTTCGATCTTGGAGATGATGTCGGCCTTGCTCGCCTCGAGCTTGGCGCGCTCGACGTTGTAGGTGTAGGTCATCAACTGCATCGCGTCGGCTTCGTTGGTGATGCGATGGGTCGCTTCGGTCTGGACGATTTCGCTATCGACGGTCTTGACGGAGGTCGACCGGTCGAGCAGGTATTGCTCCTGCTGGGCGGCGTCGAACTCGATGACCTTCTGTCCCTTTTGGACGGGCTTGCCGGATTCCATCAGGAACGTGATTTTGGGATCGGGTACCTGGGGCGCCGCCAGAATCACCGAATTGGTGCTGCGAACCTCGCCGCGCGTTTTCACGCTGATGACGAACTCGCCCTTGCGGACGCGAGCGGTAGGGATCTCGACGACGGTTTTGGTGGTGTAGTTGTACGCCGCCCAAGCGCCGCCGCAGGCGCCTGCGAGCAAGACGCCCCACAGGATGAACTTCTTCCACTTCTTCTGCCCGGCTTGACCGAGCCTCTGCTTGGGCTTGAGATCCTTCGACATCGATTACTACCTCGGGGTGCGCGAAACTTCAGCTTTTCAGGGCGTCCTCGGCCGGGGGCGTGGGATCCTCGAGGGCCACGACCTCGTCCGCCGCGAGACCGGATTCGATGGCCGCCGCGGTGTTGCTGACCATTGCCAGTTCCACCTTCCGGCGGGTCCATTGGCCATCGGCCGCGCGCACCATGACGAAGGCCGACGCGAGCGAGCCGTCCGGCGCGGCGTCGTAGCGCACGGCTTCGAGCGGCGCGACAGCGGAGGCCTCGGCCGTATTCAGAATGACGTCAATGCTGACCGACAGATCGGGGATGATGCGCGGGTCCATGCGGTCGAGCTTGATCACGACGGGCATTTCCTTGACCCAGTCCGGCCGGTAGCGCGCCGACTTGGCGACGCTGCCGAGCGCGAAGACATGCGCCGGGACCTCGAGGTCCGGAAACGCGTCGAATCGGACGCGCGCTTTCAGGCCAATCCGGAGCTTCTCGACATCCACCTGGCTGATGTTGGCGTTGATCACCATCGAGCTGGGGTCCACGATCTGCATGAAGCTCTGGCCGGGATAGAGTTGGTCGCCGACCTTGATGGCGTCGAACTCCGAACCGCGGAAGGTGTTCTGCATGACAACGAGGCCGTCGATGGGGGCCTTCATCACCATGCGGTCGACGTTGGCTTCATTGCGGCGAAGCTCGACTTGGCTTTGACGGAGTTCGAGTTCGGCTACCTTGCGGTCGGCGGCGATGCCTTGGTCCACCAGCGGCACTTCCTTCAGCATCTGCGTGTAGCGGGCGCGCGCTTCCTCGGCGGCCAGCTTCAAACGTTCGGTATCCATGGCGGATCGCACGGGAACCGTTTTCAGGTCGAGTTCCGCCTTTTCGAGGTTCGCCTTCGCTACCTGGATGCTCTGTCCGTGGGTTTCCTTGGTGGTCCGCAGGTTGGCCTGCATGCTCTTGAAGCTGGCTTCGCTTTGGCTGACGCTGGCGCGGTAGTCGTCCAGACGAGTGAGCATGTACTGGCGGTCGAACTCGGCCACCATCTGCCCCTTTTGGATGCGGATGCCAGGTTTGGCCGCGTCCTGCAGGACCATCATGAATTCCGAGCCGCCGCTCGAGCCGCCGCGGCTGCTTCCGCTGCTCATGCTGCCCACCGAAGACGGTCCGCTAGGGCCGCCCGGCAGGCTATCCGCGGAAGAGCCCAATCCGCCGCCCATCGAACTGCTGGAGCCGCCGCCACGGCTGGAGCGCGAACCACTGGAGGAACGAGCCGCTTCCGTCCGCGACGAGGACGACCGCATCGCGTTGGCGCTGCGGCCCGACTGCGCCGAGTTGGATCCCGCCGCGCCCGCCATGGTTGCGCCATCGGCGCCGCCGCCGCCCGATCCAGTGGCCGCTCCACCCACGGCCGAAACGGAACTCGCACCGCCCGAGGAGGATCCGCCGGAACTGCTTCCGCCGCCGCCCGATCCCCGGCTCGACGAACCGGACGAACCGCGGCCGCCGAACGACGATCCCGGTCCGCTGCGGCCGTATCCCGACCGGCTGCCGCGAAGCTGAGGGGTCATCAGCGACACGAACTTCTCGGCCTGGGTGGTTCCGGTCAGACGGAGCGTCTGCTCCACGATGCCGCCCTTGACGGGGGCCGACCGGACGTGATGAGCGGTCGTCTGCTGGGAGGCGGACTGGCGCCGATACCACGTGTAGCCCGCCGCGGCGGACACCGCGAGCAGAAGCAGAATCCATTTCCCGTATCCGGGCTTCTTCGGTTCGTGCGCCGCTGGGCGTGGAGCCGGAGCTATCGGCTGCGCGGCGGGTTTGGCTTCAACCGGCCGCGGATCGGAAGTCTTTGGGAGTTGCATGAAATTCCTCGGAAGCCGGTACTGACGGGACCGGCGGGCGCAGCCATCCCCGCGAGGGCGCGGAGACACCACGGGCCGCCATCGATTGTAACAGACGCGATTTGCGCCCGTTAGGTTATGGCGCGGCGGAAGATTTCAGGTTCGGGTCCCTGGTATGATCCGATGGTGTCCGGCGTTTGGCGGGGGAGCCGGTGGATCGCACCGGCGGTGTTGTTCGCGTTGACGGTAGGCTTCTATTGGAAGCTCGCTCTCACTGGCCAGTACCTGTGGTTCGATCACCCGGACATGGCGTACATCGAACTGCCGCGGCTGCAGTATCAGGCATATGCGATCGCGCGCGGCCGGTTTCCGCTGTGGGATCCGTTCGTGTGGAGCGGACAGCCGCTGATCGGGCAGACGCAGCCGGGTCCCTTGTTCCCGTTGAACCTGTTGTTTTTCCTGATGCGGCCGCTCGAGGACGGCTACCTGAGCGTGGCGTGGCTGAACTGGTACTACGCGATCGTCCACTTCCTGGCCGCGGTGTTCTGCCACGCATTGTGCCGCGACTGGGGTTTGTCCCGGACGGCGGCCGTTTTCGCCGGCTGTGTCTTTTCCTTCGGCGGGTTCTTCGGAACGGTGCCCTGGCTGGATGTGTTCAACGGCGCCTTCTGGACTCCACTGATATTGCTGTACCAGTTTCGAGCGGTGAGGGGCGGGCGTCCGTTGCGATCCTCCGCTCTGTGCGGCCTATTTCTCGGGTTGGCGTGGTTGAGCGGCCACCACGAGATTCCGCTGCTGGTATCGGTAGCCGTCGCGGCGAACTGGGCGTGGAACTCGTGGCGGCGGCCGGCGCTGCTTCGCTACGCTGCCGTTTCGGTCTTGGTGGCGGGCGCGGTGAGCGCGGCGCAGCTCTGGCCGACCATCGAGTTCGGACGCTTGTCCGTGCGGTGGGTGGGCGTGAATCAGCCGGCCGCGTGGACCGATCGCGTTCCGTACACGGTCCACACAGTCTATTCGTTGCCGGCACGCGGAATCCTCCAGACGCTGCTACCATCGAGCGCGACACACGCCGACACGTCGCCGTTCTTCGGCGCGGCGGTGGTGGCGCTGGCTGCGTTGGGGCTGTGCGCGCGGTGGCGGACTCCGGCGGTTCGATGGTTGGCCGTGGTGGGCGCAATCTCGCTGGTCTACGCGATGGGCGCGCTGAGTCCGCTGCACGGAGTTCTGTACGCGCTGTTTTCTCCGTTGGCCAAGGCGCGCGTGACGGTTCGGGCGCTGCATGTGACGGGACTGGCGATCGCGGTGTTAGCGGGCTTCGGAATGGCGGCGCTGCTGGCGCGGGAGTCGATGGGATGGGTGCGCCGGATCGCGATGGCGGCCGCGGTTTACGGTTTGGCCCTGATCGCGCATGGCGGCTGGAGCATCGTGAACGGGCACGAAGTGGACGACCGGATCGCGCTGAACGGATTCGCCGCGCTGACGGTGGCGATCGTTTGGGCGGCGTGGCGGACGGACCATATCGGACGCGCCGCGGTGGCCGTCGCGATGTTCGCCGCGGCGTTGATGGAGTTGACAGCGCTCACGTCGAAGCAGTTCCCGCATCGATTCGAGGGGGAGCCGCTGAAGTTCGCCAAGCGCCTGTTCGCGAATCGCGACCTCGCGCGGCGGTTGCACGACGAGCCCCAGCCGATTCGCGTGTCGGTGGACGAGGCGGACCTTCCCGAAAATTTCGGCGATTGGAACCGGGTGGAGGTGTTGCAGGGGTACGTCGCCGGAGTGCCGTGGAACCTGGTGCGAATCGGATTGCACACCGAGCGGATGCAACAGCTCTTCGGGGTGACGCATTGGCTGTCTCGAAAGCCGGCCAACGCCCGCCAAGTGGATATCCACGAGGGCGTGAGCGGCGTGAAGATCTTCCGCAATCCCGATCCGTTGCCGCGAGCGCGTTCCGTGCACCGGGCGATCGAGACCAAGGATGTGGCCGAGCTCGACATGCGGATCCAGGATCCCACCGTGGATCTGCGTACAACGGTGGTGATGATGGGCAGGGCTCCCACGCTCGAAACGTGCGGCGGCGAGGACAAGGTGGCGCTCCCGCGCCACAACTCCGACCGCGTGACTATTTCCGCGAACATGGCGTGCCGGGGCCTGGTGGTACTGGGAGATCCTTATTTTCCAGGCTGGAGCGCCAAGATCGACGGCCAACCGGCGGAGATTCTCGAGGTGTACGGCGCGCTGCGCGGCGTGGTGGTGGACTCCGGGGCACACACGGTGGAGATGATCTACCGGCCGGTATCGGTCATCGGCGGCGCGGCGATCACGCTCGCCGGCCTCTTGGCGGTGGCGGCGCTTTGCCTTGTGGAAAAACGGCGAGCACGATTGCGGATATCCTGTGAATATGCACACGCCGATCGAAGTTCCCGGACTGCCGCCGAATAATGGGACCTATTCTCAGGCCGTGCGAATGGGCGGTTTGATCTACGTGTCGGGGCAGTTGGGGGTGGATCCGGCAACCGGGCAGCTCGAGCCCGGCGGCATTCGAGCGCAGACGCGGCGGGCGCTGGACAACATCGCGGCGATCCTGATCGCTGCCGGATCCGGGTTGGAGCGCGCTGGCAAATGCAACCTGTTCATCACCGACTTTTCGTTGTTGGCGGAGATGAACGAAGTCTACGCGCGGTACTTTCCGCACCGGCCGGCCAAGACCACGGTGGAGGTATCGCGGCTGGATAAGGACGCTCTGATCGAGATCGAAGTGGTGGCCGAAGCCTAGCGGCTCGCGGCCGCGGCTTGCGGCGCCCGCGCCAATCTCGTATCCTGGCAGTTCCCCTTATGATTCCGGAGAGCATTCAAGAGGGCCTGACTTTCGACGATGTTTTACTCGTCCCGGCCCGGAGCTCGGTGCTCCCGACGGAAGCCGATACCAAGACATGGTTCAGCAGGAAGGTGCCGCTGAACATCCCGGTGTCGAGCTCGGCGATGGACACGGTGACCGAGGCGCATCTGGCGATCGCGCTGGCGCGCGAGGGCGGCATCGGCATCGTGCACCGGAACATGTCGATCGACCGGCAGGTGGAGGAAGTGGACCGTGTGAAGCGGTCGGAAAGCGGCATGATCGTGGATCCGGTGACGATCAGTCCGGATCGCAAGATCGCCGACGCGCTCGATCTGATGAAGCGGTTCCGCATTTCCGGTGTTCCGGTGACGGCGCCGGGCGGCAAGCTGGTGGGCATTCTCACCAATCGCGATTTGCGGTTCGAGACGCGGTACGATCTGCCGATCGAGTCGGTGATGACGAAGGAAAATCTGATCACCGTCGCGGTGGGAACCACGCTCGAGGAGGCGGAGAAAATCCTCCACCGGCACCGCGTGGAGAAGCTCCTGGTGGTGGACGAGAACTACATGCTCAAGGGGCTGATCACGGTGAAGGATATTCAGAAGAAGCTGAAATATCCCAACGCCGCGAAGGACCCGCAAGGCCGGCTGCGCGCGGGCGCGGCGATCGGCGCGACGGGCGACTTCCTCGAGCGGGCCCAGGAACTGGTTCGGAAGAAAGTGGACGTGATCGTCATCGACACCGCGCACGGGCACAGCGAGCGCGTGCTCGAGGCCGTCACCGCGGTGAAGAACGCGCTGCCCGGCGTGGAGTTGGTGGCCGGCACCGTGGCGACCTACGAGGGCGCGCGCGACCTGATCGAACGGGGCGTGGACGGCGTGAAGGTCGGCATCGGACCGGGTTCGATCTGCACCACCCGC
>SYLY01000371.1 GCA_005808475.1 Acidobacteriota bacterium | reverse complement strand
GTTGGACGGAACGCCGAGAACCACGAAACCCTTGTCCGCGTATTTTCTGTGTATCGACTCCAGACCGGAGTACTGTGGGGTGAACCCTCACTGGCTGGCGACGTTGACGATCAGAACAACCTTGCCCTTGAATTCGGAAAGCGGCATTGCTTTTCCGTCGATGGAAGTGAGGGTGAACTGGTGGATGGAGTCGGCCGCGGCGAGTGCCATGGCTCCCAGGATAGCGATCGCGGGGGCTTTCATGCTCCGAGTATAGCCGGCGCACCGGGGGCGGCCCCGGCGCCCTCCGCCAACGCTTGCGGGGCGGCTCCCTCGCCGGGCGCGTCGAACAGGGAGTCCAGCAGCGGGTGGAGGGTCTGAGGAACTGCTTGACCGCCGCTTAGCTAAGTTAGCTAGCTAAGCTAAGCTAGGGCTTGGCCGCCGCCAGCGCTCGCCGTGCGGCCACCTCGTCGGGAGCGTCGAACAGCGAGTCGAGCAGTAGTTGAAGAGCCTGTGTATCGAGCCCCTCGGCGGTGAACTCGGACTCGATCGCGGGGTATCGATGCCGGAGGAACCGCTTGACCGCCTCTTCGCTGGCGTGTCGCTCCCCTTGCTCAATCCCACGCTCAATCCCACGCTCCATGAGTTGCTTTCCGAGCGGAGTCTGTTCGGCGATCTGAACCGTCATCATCTGGGCAAACCTCCTCAGCAGGGCGGCGAGCCGCTCCCCTTCATATCTTAGCCCCGCCAGAATCGTGAAGTGAGCCCACAACTCTTCGTCGTGCTCCACGCCATGGCCGGCGTGCTCCACCTGATCCTCGGTGGCGGCATCCATCAGCGCCACCCAGGGTAGCAGTGCGGGACGGCCCATCCGCAGCACCTCCAGCGGGTCCCCCTCCCACATCCTCACGTAGCGGGGATACACGTTCAGCCGCCCACCCTCGCGGTCGATCACGAAGGTTTCCGGCAGGCGGTCCGACAGCGCTCTTCGTTCCAGCAGCATCACCGTGAGGAAGATCGCCCGTGGCCGATACTCCGGGATCAGCATCGCCGCCGCATACCGTGCGGCGATTCTGTCGACCTCGCGTTCGTCCCAACAGGCCAGCGCTTCGAGGATCTCTACCGTCGAGCCGCCGCCCGCGTCCACCCGGAAGACCAGATCGGCGATCTTGGGCGGAACCAGGAGTTCCGGGCTGGCGACGGTCACCGCCGCGTCCGCCGAGAGGTCGAGCCGTCCCACCAAGTGCAGCATGCCGCGCGGATCCACGGCGAACGCGCGTTTTCCGGCGATGTCCTGGCGGCCCACGTAGAGTTAGTGCGTTGAGGAGGCGATTCCTCTCACGCCCGCTCGAGGGGGTCCGCCCAGGATTCTCGAGGTTACACCGTCGGCTCAGGCTTTGGCCGCCGCCAGCGGTCGCCGGGCGGCCGCCTCGTCGGGAGCGTCGAAACACGCGCCATTCTCCATCGGCGCGACCCCCGGCGGTAGCGCGGACGGCCCAGCCGCGGCGCCTCCCGCGGGTTTACACGTTCCGAGGCCTCGAGGCTGCACCCGCGCGGTCGCGCACCGGCTACAATGTCGGGACATGAGGTCCAAAGTCGCTTCGCTACTCGTGTGGGTTCCGTTAGCCCTCGCCCAGATCGAACAGGCGAACATCACCGGCATCGTCACCGATGCCTCCGGCGCCGGAGTGCCCAACGCCACCGTCGCCGCCACCGCCGCCCGCACCAAAGTGCGAGTCGAGACCAAAACCAACTCCACCGGCTCTTATCGAATCCCGTTTTTGACCGCCGGGGACTACGAACTCACCGTCGAGCAAACCGGTTTCGAACGCGCGCGCGTCTCCGAGATCCGGCTCACCGTCGGCCTCACCGCCACCGTGAACGTCGAACTCAAGACCGGCAGCGTGCAGCAGGAAGTCACGGTCGAAGCGCGCGCCGTGCAACTCGAGCAGGAGTCGTTCGCGCTCGGCAACACCATCGACGCCAAGCAGATCGTCGAGCTTCCGTTGCTCGGCCGCAATCCGTACTCGCTGCTCCAACTGGCGCCCGGCGTCATGCCGAAGGGCGGAGCCGGGGCCGGTCCTATCATCAATGGCGGCCGGTCCAATACGAGCGAGATCCTGCTGGATGGCGCCGAGACGCGCAACTCCACCACCAACGACATCGCCTACACGCCGCCGCTCGAGACGGTCGCCGAGTTCAAGGTCTACACCAACGGATACTCCGCCGAGTTCGGCCGCAGCGGCGGCGGTGTGCTCACCGTCGCCACCCGTTCCGGCACCAACGAATGGCACGGCGCTTTCTACGAGTTTCTCCGCAACGACAAGCTGAACGCGAACTCGTGGACCAGCAACCGCGTGGGACTGCCGCGCAACGCCTTCCGCCGCAACGAGTACGGAGCCGCGATCGGCGGACCCATCCGGATCCCCAAGCTCTATGACGGACGCAACCGGACGTTCTTCTTCTTCAACTACGAGAAGGTTCCGCAGCGCTCGCCCGACAATATCCTGGCCACCGTTCCCACGCTCGCCGAACGGGGCGGCGATTTCTCCCGCACCGTCACCGCGGCGAATCAGATCATCCGCGTGTACGACCCCTTCACCACGGTCCCCGATCCGGATCGCGCGGGCCAGTTCATCCGATCGCCATTCCCCGACAACCGGATTCCCGCCAGCCGCTTCGAGCCGATCACGCAGAACGCGCTGAAGCTGATCCCCGAGCCGAACCGCTCGACGCTCGTGCAGAACTTCGTCCTGAATAATTCGCGCCAGAACGACACCTCCCGGTTCTTCCTCCGTCTGGACCACAACCTCGGAACCAAGCACCGCCTCTTCTTCACGCTCGGCAAGCAGAAGAACAGCCAGTTCACTCCGGGCATCAACGTCGCCTTTCCCGGCGAGGGCGTCAACGGCGAGCAGGGCCAGATCGACAGCAAGCCGCTATACGCCGTGCTCAGCGACACCGTCACGTTCCGCCCCGACTTCATCGGCCAGTTCCGTCTTTCCACTACCCGGCGCGTCATCATTACCAAACCTCGCAGCGCCGGCTACGACTTCACCCAACTCGGCTTCCCCAAGTCCCTGTTCGACCGCGCCAAGCAGCGCGTCTTCCCCCGGTTCGAGATCACCGACTCGGTGAGCCTTGGCCCGGATCGCGCCTCCTTCTTCACCGACGCCGAGGAGAATCGCGACGCCCAGGCGCACCTCACCTTGATCCGATCGAGCCACTCGCTGAAGTTCGGCGGCAACTTCACCTTCCAGACATTCAATATCTTCCGTCCCGAGCGTCCGTCCGGCCAATACGCTTTCTCCCGCGCCTTCACCCAAGGACCCAACCCGGCGACCGCCACGGCAACCGCGGGCTACGGCGTGGCGTCCTTCCTGCTCGGCATTCCCACGGGCGGCCAGATCTCCGACGATCCCTCGCTCGCCACGTCCCAGCGTTACTATGCATGGTACGTGCAGGACGACTGGAAGATCCGCCGGAACCTCACGTTGAACCTCGGCATGCGGTGGGAGTATCAGACGCCGTGGAATGACCGGTTCAATCACCTCGGCTTCTTCGATCCCGATTTCACCGATCCGCTCACCAAGCAGAAAGGCCTGCTGCGGTTCACCGGCCGCGACGGCAACTCCCGCTACCAGTCCGACCCCGACCGGAACAACTTCTCGCCGCGAGTCGGCTTGGCGTGGACCGTCATGCCGAACACCGTGATCCGCACCGGTTACGCGTTGTCATTCTTCCCCGGCAGCGGTGGAGTCGGCGCGGGCGCCAGCGATCTGGGTAGCGGCTTCCTGGCCTCGACGGCCGTGTTCCTCGGACCGCCTCCCGCCGCTCCGAATACGCCGCCCGTTGGCGCCACGCTTGCCCGTTCGTTTCAGGGCGGCTTCTTCAACGCCCCATTCGACGGCGTCGGGAGCACCGTCGGCACGGCGTTCCGCGAGTGGGTGACGCCCTACAATCACACCTGGAACTTCAACATCCAGCGGACCGTCGCCCGCAACACCATCGTCGAGGTGGCGTACGTGGGCAGCCGCGGCCAGCGGATCTGGGTGAACCGGTCGCGCACCGCGGTTTCCACCGAATTCCTCTCGCTGGGCGCGGGCCTGGACGCGTTGGCCAATAACCCCTACTTCGGTGTGATCACGTCGGGCGCGCTCAGCACGCAGCAGGTCCGGCGGTCGCAATTGCTGCAGCCGTTCAACCACTACACGGGCGTTTCCCGATTCCGCGACGCGGTGGGAGATTCCGTCTATCACGCCTTCACGGCGCGTTTCGACAAGCAGTTCAGCCGCGGCCTCAGCTTCCAGTCGTCGTTCACCAGCGGCAAGCAGATCGACAACGTGCAGGAGCGGTTCGGTGGACGCACCGGCTTCATCGATCCGAACAACCTGTCGCTGTCCCGCTCGATCGGCGAGTTCGACCGGCCGCGCTTCCTGGTAATGAATTACATCTATGAACTACCGCTGCCGAAGACCGGGCTGAGGAGCAAGGTGATCGGCGCGTGGCAGGTCAGCGGCATCACCACCTTCGGCGCTGGACTCCCCATCGTGATCACCGGTCCGAACAACACCCGCCTCCCTGGCGTCGGCGCCACCGCGTTGCGGCTGAAGGATCCGGTGCTGCCGTCCGGCGAACGGACGCTGGACCGCTACTTCGATACCTCGGCCTTCGCGGCGGCGCCGCTGTATTCGCTGGGATCGGACTCCCGCACCCAGCCCCGGCTCCGCACGCCGGGCATCAACACCTGGGATATTTCGTTCAGCCGGAGCCAGCGAATCCGCGAGCGGGTGAACGTCCAGTTCCGTTGCGAGTTGTACGGCGCCTTCAATCATCCCCAGTTCGACGCTCCGCAAGGCAACGTGGCCGCCACCAACTTCGGCGCGATCACCGGCGCGGGCGGCACGCGGAACATCCAGCTCGGGCTGCGCATGTCGTACTGATCCACGGCGAAGGCGCGCTTTCCGGCGATTTCCGCCCGGTCGAGGGGTGCGTCGAGCACTTTCGACGTGCCTCAGGCCTTGGCGGCAGCCAAGACGCGGCGGGCGTCGGCCTCGCCGGGAGCGTCGATCAGCGAGTCGAGCAGGAGTTGGAGGGCGCGGGTATCGAGACCTTCGGCGGCGAACTCGGATTCGAGCGCGGGGTATCGACGCCGGAGGAGCCGCTTGACCGCCTCTTCGCTGACGTTATGCTCCCCGAACTCGACACCGCGCTCAAAGCCGCGTTCAAAGCCGCGCTCAACACCGAGTTCAATACCGCGCTCCATGATTTGCTTTCCGAGCGGAGTCTGCTCGGCGATCTGTACGGTCATCATCTTGGCAAACCTCCTCAGCGGAGCGGCGAGCCGCTCCCCTTCCTATGTTCGGCCGCGAGGATCGCCACATCCATCAGCGCGACCCACGGTAGCTCGGGCGTTGAGGAGACAATGCCTCTCACGCCCGGGGCGACTCAGGGATTGGCGGTAGCCAAGGCGCGGCGGGCGGCGGCCTCGTCGGGAGCGTCGATCAGCGAGTCGAGCAGGAGTTGGAGGGCGCGGGTATCGAGACCTTCGGCGGCGAACTCGGATTCGAGCGCGGGGTATCGACGCCGGAGGAGCCGCTTCACGGCCTCTTCGCTGGCGTGATGCCCCCCGCGCTCGACACCGCGCTCCATGATTTGCTTTCCGAGCGGAGTCTGCTCGGCGATCTGTATGGTCATCATCTTGGCAAACCTCCTCAGCAGAGCGGCGAGCCGCTCCCCTTCATATTTTAAGCCGGCGAGGATCGTGAAGTGCGCCCACAACTCCTCGTCGTGTTCCACGCCGTGGCCGGCCTGCTCCACCTGATCCATCGTCGCCGCATCCATCAGCGCGACCCACGGTAGCAGCGGTGCACGACCCAATCGCAGCACCTCACCGGGGTCGCCTTCCCACATCCTCACGTAGTGGGGATACACGCTGAGCCTTCCACCCTCGCGGTCGATCTCGAAGGTGGCTGGCAGCCTGTCCACCAGCGCCTTCCGCTGCAGCAGCATCACCGTGAGGAAGATCGCGCGGGTCCGATGCTCGGGGAGCAGCATCGCCGCCGCATACCGGGCGGCGATCCTCTCGACTTCGCGTTCGTCCCAGTAAGCCAACGCCTCGAGGATCTCGACCGTCGAACGCCCACCCGCGTCGACCAGGAACACCAGATCGGCGATCTTCGGCGGAACCAGCAATTCCGGGCTGGCGGCAATGACGGCCGCCTCCACCGAAACGTCGAGCCTGCCCACCAGGTGGAGCATGCCTCGCGGATCGACGGCGAAAGCGCGCTTCCCGGCGATGTCCTGTCGTCCCATATAGAGTAAGTGCGTCGAGGCGGCAGTTCCTCTCACGCCCGCTCGAGGGGTGCGTCGCGGACTTTCGGGGTGAGGCCGTTGCTCAAGGCGCCCGCCGGAGTCGCGCTGCGGTAAAATCCCAGCACCATGTCCGTACGCGCGGTTCTCGCTTTGCTTCTCCCGCTTCTCGCCGGCGTTGGCGCCGCGAAAGCGCAGTCGTTATTCGGGTCGATTCTGGGTGTCGTCACCGACCGTAGTCAGGCGGTGATCGCCGGCGCCCGGATCGAGATCCGCAACACCGCCACCAACGTCCAACGGGTGGTGGAGACCGACGGCGCGGGCAACTTCCAGGCGCCGGCCCTGCCGGTGGGCATCTACGAGGTGTCCTGCCAGGCGAAGGGATTCAAACGAGCCGTGGTCGCGGCAGTGCCGTTGACCGTCGATCAACGCGCTCGCGTCGATATCCAGCTCGAGGTGGGCGCGGTGGAGCAAACCGTCGAGGTCGCCTCGGCGGCGCCGCTCATCGAAACCGACACCGCGAGCCAAGGCACGGTGATCGATAACCGGCGCATCGTGCAGCTTCCTCTCAACGGCCGGAACTTCCAGCAACTGGCGGCGCTCGCGCCCGGAGTCATCGCGCCGGTGGCCGGATCGGGCGAACGATTCTCGGTGGCGGGGACGCGTGGGTTGTCGAATTCGTTCATGATGGATGGCGCCTCGAACACCAACTCCAACGCCAACACCACGTTCGTGAATCCGTCCATCGATCTGATCCAGGAGTTCAAGGTCCAGCGCAACACATTCAACGCCGAGTTCGGGCGTGGGGCCGCGCAGGTCAATCTCGTGACCAAGTCGGGCGCGAACAAGGTCCACTTCACGCTGTACGAGTTCGTCCGGAACGACCGGTTGCAGGCGCGGAATTTCTTCGACGGCGCTCGCAAGCCGGCGCTGCGGCGGAACCAGTTCGGAGGCACCGTCAGCGGCCCAGTGGCGCTGCCGAAAATTTACGATGGCCGCAACCGCACGTTTTGGTTGTTCAACTACGAAGGCGTCCGGCAACGGAATCCCGTCACGCAACTCGCCACCGTTCCCACGCGAGCCGAGGTGTCGGGCGACTTCACCGGCGTCACCGGAGCGCTCAACGATCCGGCGGCGGCCAACCAGCCCTTTCCCGGCCGGCGGATTCCCACGTCGCGATTCGATCCCACCACGGTCAAGTTCCTCGAGTACGCCGCCGTGAGCGACGCTCCGCGCGGAGCGTTCGGCCCGGGCATCAATCTGGTCAACCCGGTGAGCACTCGCAACGGATTCGATCAGTTCACCCTCCGCGGCGATCACAACCTGTCGAGTTCGAGCAACCTCTTCGTCCGCTACACGGTGAACGACAACGAGACGTACAACGCGGTGATCCGGCCCCAGTATCAGACCAGCGGTCTGTCGCGGCAGCAGAACGGAGTTCTCGGCCACAACCACGTGATCCGGCCGTCGCTGATCAACGAATTGCGCGCCAACTACAATCGCCACAAGCTGAACCAGGGCCCGGCGTTCGAGTTCACCAGGAACATCGCCGAACAACTGGGATTCCGCAACCTGCTCAGCAAGGGAGGCGGCGCCTTCAACGCGCTGCCGTCGGTCAACATCACCGGCTTCGCGGGCATGGGCGGCCCGGCGTTGATCACGCAACGCGTGCTCGGATATACGCTGCTCGATAACCTGACCTGGATTCGCGGCCCCCACACGGTGAAGCTCGGCGCCGACATGCGCCGCAACATGCTCGACATCCGGAACATCGGCGCCACCAACGGTACGTTCGCGTTCCAGGGGCTGTTCAGCGGCAACGCCATCGGCGATTTCATGCTCGGCACTCCGCGCACGGCCGGCGGCGTCGCGCCTCCCGGACCCGACGGCGTCAACTGGATGAGTCTGTGGCAGTGGTTCGTGCAGGACGATTGGAAGGTCACCTCCGATCTCACGTTCAGCATGGGTCTTCGCTACGAGTACGGATCGCCGTGGGTCAACTCGCGCGATCAGCGGTCCATCTTCGACCCGTCGTTCCCCGGCGGACGTCTGATCTATCCGGGCCGCTCCGACTACTACGTTCCCGGCCGCGGCTTCCTGCCCTCGGACAAGCCGCTCGCCTCGCGCGGTCTGGTTCCGCCGGACAAGAACAACTACTCGCCGCGGTTCGGCTTCGCGTGGCGGCCGTTCGGTTCGCGGCGCAACTCGGTCCGCGGCAGCTACGGCATCTTCTATGAAGCTTCGAACTCCAATAACGAAGTCCTGTTCGGCACGTTCAACTTCCCGCACGTGCTCAACCACTCGCTGACCAACGACGCGGGGCGGCCCCTGTTCACCTGGTCGAATCTGTTCCCGGACCAGGTGACGGTCGGCAACATCGGATTCAGTTCTCTGGCTCGCAACCTGCCGACCGGCTACGTGCAGCAGTGGAGCTTCAATCTGCAGCGGGAGTTGAAGCCGAATCTCGCCGTCGAGATCGGATACATGGGCTCGAAAGGGACCAAGCTCGATTGGCGGCACCGTCCGAATCAAGCCGTGCTGGACGCCGATCCCGCGCGTCCCACGGCGCTGGCGTCGCGGTTGCCGTTTCCCGCGTTCGCCCCCACGGCCGGCACGATCACGCGCGACGGATTCTCCAACTATCACGGCTTCATCGCGCGGCTGGAGCGGAACTTCTCCAACGGGCTCTCATTCCTGGCCGCGTACACCGGATCGAAGTCCATTGACAACTCGTCGTTCGCGGGCAATGTCGGCGCGCAGCCGGCGGAAGCGCAGGACGCCTACAATCGCGGCGCCGAAAAGGGGCTTTCCTACTGGGACGTGCCGCACCGCTTCGTGACCAGCTACATCTGGGACCTGCCGTTCGGCCCCGGCCGCCGTTGGTTCGCCTCACGCGGCGTGGCCGGGCGCGTGGCGGGTGGATGGCAGCTTTCCGGCATCACGCAGTTCCAGAGCGGAAACCCGTGGAGCGTGCTGGTGGCCGCCGATCCGGCCAATGTCGGCAACGGTGGGCAGCGCGCCGACCTGGTGGGCAATCCCTTTCCCAGCGGGTTCACGCCCGGCGGTCCACGGCGGCTGCGGTTCGAACCGGCGGCGTTCGCCATTCCCGCTCGCGGCAGATTCGGCAACTCGGGTCGCAACATCATCCGCGACGCTCCCACCAACAATTGGGATCTCAATATCGTCAAGGATTTTCAGGCCGGCGAGCGCGCCCGTTTCGAGTTCCGGTGCGAACTGTTCAACGTGTGGAATCACACGCAGTTCAATCAATTCGACAACACGGTGAACAACGCGACGTTCGGCACTTGGCGGTCCGCCGGCGCCCCCAGGATCATCCAGTTGGGGTTGAAGCTGATCTACTGACCCGCGCCGGACAGCGCCTGGGCCGCCGCCGCCTTGTTGCGACACCGGGCGACGGCGGCTGGCGTGAGCCCACGCGCGTCTCTCGCCAGCGCATCCGCGCCGAGATCGAGCAGCGTGCGAATTGTGGCTGTATAGCCGCAAAAGGCCGCCTTGTGGAGCGCCGTCTGTCCCCTGGCGTCGCACGAATTCGGATTCCATCCCGCGCGCGCCAGATAGCGTAACGCGGGCCGCAAGTGCTCGAAATGCCAGTCGGCGTGCAGGAGCGACGTCCCTTGGGCTGGACCGGCGCCCGCGTCGAGCAGCCGGTCCGCGATCCGGAAATGGCCCGCGTGGCCCACCGCCATCATCAACGGAGTGGCCTGCCGCCAGATCACATGGACGTCTTCGCGCTCGCACAGCCGGTTGACGGCGTCGAGCAAGGCAGGTTCGGGCAGGCGCGACGCGGCGGCCAACCATAGCTCCGTAATGCCCGTTGGATGCGGCTCGGCCGGCGGCGTGGCGCGGAGCATCTCCGCCGCTTCCTCGAGCCCGCAAAAAGACGCGAGCTCCCCGGGCGTCATGTCGAGATACGTCGAGCGAACCGCCGCGTTCGCGCCTCTCGAGAGCAGCACCCGAACCGTCCGGATGTGACCTGCGTGCTTGGGGTGCGTGATGCGGAACTCCAAGGTCCGGCCCAGCGGCGTCTGCCTCCAGTTCGTCGGCGCGACCTGGTTCGGGTTCGCCCCGGCGTCGAGTAGGCGTTCCACCTCGACGTCATCTCCCGCCCAACATGCTCTGTGAAGCGCTTGCCACTTCACGGCGCGATCCCCTTGGCAAGCCGCTGCGACTTGCGCACCATGCGTTGGACCGACTCCGACGGATTCAGTTCCGCCGCCCGGCCGGGCGCGACCCACTCGAGCGATCGCGACTCCGGTCCGCGCCGGAGCGGTTCGTCCACGACGGCCGCGAACAGATAACGGATGTCGTGGTGGAGATGGGCGGGCATTGGACCGCGCGCGGGGATGCGGTGGACATCGACATCGAAGATCGCCGGGGAAAGCGGACGCAACTCGGTCAACCCCGATTCCTCGAGTGCTTCCCGCCGCGCGGCCGCGAATACCGACTCGTCGTCCGGTTCGACATGGCCGCCGACCTGGAACCAGGCGTCGAGCTTGGTGTGATGCGTCAGCAAGACCAGTCCGTCCTCGCGTACCACCCAAGCCGACGCGGTGATATGCCCGGCCTGGTTGGTCGAGGAGAAGGGTTCGGGTGTACTCCGCAGGAACTGGACCACTGCCTCGGTCATGGCGCGCTCGTGGGCGTCGAACGGTTCATGCCGCAGCAAGTCGGCGATCAGCGCCGCGGCGTCGATCGATTTGGCGATCGGATTGCTCAAGGTTCGCTCGGAGGTTTTCTCTTTTCACATGGTAGAACGAGCAGCTTACATTCCCTTTTCGCTCGGCGACGTCATGAGCGGCCGCCTTCCCAAGGAGGCGGCGTTGGGCCAAGGCGGCGCGGCGCCGGCCGCCGACCGTTTCGATGCGAAGATCATCGCGAAAACGTCGCGTCAGGATCGCTTCGAGCCCTTGGTGAAGCGCGGCGGGCTCGAACCCGCGCGCTCCACCGGCTACGATACGACGCCGGCGTTCGTGCCGGCTCCGGTCCAGCCGCCGCCCTTGCCGATCTTCCCGCCGGCTCCGCAACAGCCGCAGTCCCAGCCACAGCCCGTTCTCGGTCCGTCGGGGCGGCCATTGATTACCGCGGCAAGTTTGCGTCAGCCCGACGCCACCGGCGAGCGGCTCCCCCTGCTGGGCTCGAGCACCCTGTCGTACAAGGACTACGAGAATCCGATCCCCTACATCGTTGACGAATTGAAGAAGATCGGCGTCGATACCTCGTCGCTCAACTTCGAACTCCACGACGATGTTGTCCAGAACGTCGGCGGCAACTACGTCAACCGTCTGATCCGCGTGGACGCGGGCGGTGGACGCAAGGAGGACTACTCTGTCGAACTCGCGCTCCGCAGTCCGTGGGTGACGGCAACAGAAATCCAGAATCTGATGAAGGGCCGTCCGAGGCCGTCGTAGCGGCTAGCGCGGGATCAGCGGCAACACGATGTGCGTGGGCCGCGCGGCGTCGTGATGCACGGTGTTCTCCGCCACGGCCTGGCGTCTGTTCGCGTTGAGCGGCTCTCCCGTATTGGGATTCACATCGAAACGCGGGAAGTTGCTGCTCGACAGATCGAGGCGGATCCGGTGCCCCTTGCCGAACACGAGCGAGGTGGGATACATCTCGATCGTGAACTCGGCGGGCTCGCCGGGCCGTAGCATCTCGGCGCGCGCCAACGACTTTCGATAGCGGCCTCGAACGATCGAGTCGCCCACATTCAGCTCCACTCCTTCCGGATAGTCCGGCGACGGCGGATACACGTCCACCAGTTTGGCGGTGAAGTCCGTGTCGACGGCGTTCGACGAAGCCCACAACTTGACGATCAACCTGCCGGTCACCTCGGTATCGCGGTCGAGCGGCGGCGTCTGGAACACCAGCACGTCTTTCCGTTGCGAATGGCGGAACGACCCGCCCTTGCACGGCCACAGGTCGGGCCGGCACCGTTGATCCATCGCGCCGCGCGGCGCTAGCAGTCCCTCGGAAGACAGCGGTCCGCCGACGGTGGGAACCGGGTCGCGGGGATCGAACGTGTAGGTGGTGGAAGACTTGGCCGCGGCGGGTTTCGTCGTCGACAACGTGCCGTCCCGGTGGACGTAGTACGGCGTCGCCGCGGCGCGCGCCACCGGCCATTCCCGCTCGTCGCGCCACCGGCCGCCCACCAGCAGCTTTCCGTCCGAAGTCTTGCGGCTCTGGCCGGGTCCCATCACGAAGATGCGGACCGGGTTGTCGCCGGCAACGCCCGTATTCATCCCTTTCAGGTGGTGGTCGAACCATCGCAGCCTCACCGCGTTGAAGTCGAGCCCCGCCTCTTCGCCGAACTCAGCCTCGCCGTGCGAATGCGCGGTCTGGCCGCCATGCACCCACGGGCCGATCAGCAATCGCTGCGGACTCTTCTTGGTCCGTCCCAGCTCCACGAAATTCATGTTCGCCACCTGCGCGGTCCAGGTGTCGTACCAGCCGGTGACATGCAACACCGGGATGTCCTTGTACTCGGACAAGTGATCCACCACGCTCGCGCCGGAGTTCTTCCAATAGTCGTCGTAATCCCCATGGCTCATCGCTTCGATCAGCCAGTCCTCGTAATCGGGGACCAGCCGTAGCGGCGTCGTTCCCTTCCGCAGCGGCAGCGCGCGCACGTACTCGGGCACCCGGTCGGGTAGGGTGCGCAGCAACGCGACAGCCGCCGGATCGTCCACCGGATAGTAGCCGCCGAAATCCGCCGCTCGCGTCCGGCTCGGATTGTTTCCCAGCGAGAAGATCCAGTTGAAGAACCGCAGTTCGAACGCGCCGTTGTGCCGCACGCCGAACCGGCCGTAGTTGGACATCGCGTCCACCGGGATCATCGCCTTCAGATGCGGCGCGCGTCCGAGGGCGATCGCGTGCTGCGTCGCGCCGCCGTACGAAGTGCCCACCGTGCCGATCCCGCCCGCCTGGTTCTCCGGCAGGAACCACGGCTGAGCCCCGATCCACCGGGCGCAATCGTGCCCATCGTTCGGATCGTCCATCTGCGCCCGCCACTTGCCGCCCGATCCGTACCGTCCGCGCACGTTCTGCCCGATCGCGACATAGCCGCGCCGGACGAAGTACCCGGCCCAGGTCTCGATGCCCTCCGCGCCATACGGAGTCCGCTCGAGGATGACGGGAAAGCGGCCGGGCGCGGGCTGTCCGCCACGCATGGGGCGGTACACCAGCGTCGTCAGCGTGACGCCATCGCGCATGGGAACCAGCGCCTTTTCTGGCGGCCCCGAATCGAACTCCACGCGAGACTGCGCTGCGGCGGCGGCGGCCAAAACCAGGAGCAAGGCGAATCGGACCATCGCCGCCCATCTTATCGCGCGTGCTAGCGTGGCACTTGATGCGAATCGAAACCCGCGCCGTCCATGCCGGCCGCCGCGTGGACCCGGCTACCCACGCCGTCAACACGCCGCTCTACCTCACCAGCACCTTCGAACGCGACGCCGACGGCCGTTATCCGCTCGGCTTCGGCTACGCCCGCGAGGAGCATCCCAATCGCGCCATGCTCGAGGAATGCCTCGCATCGCTCGAAGGCGGGACGGACGCGCTCGCCTTCTCGTCTGGCCAGGCCGCCGCCACCGCCATCGTGCAAGGGTTGGAACCCGGCGACCACGTGATCGCGCCAGAGGACGTCTACTACTGCTGGAAGAAGATCTTCGCCGAAATCTTTCCGAAGTGGACCTTCGCGGTGGACTACGCCGATATGACCGATCCCGCCGCCGTGGCCGCCGCGGTCCGCCCGTCCACGCGGGTGATCTGGGTCGAAACGCCGTCGAATCCCCTGTTGAGGATCACGCCGCTGGCGGAGATCGCCGCGATCGGCCGCAAGGCCAACGCGATCACCATTTGCGACAGCACCTTTGCCACGCCCGTCCTGCAACGTCCACTCGATCGAGGCATCGATATGGTGGTCCATTCCACCACCAAGTACATCGGCGGACACAGCGACGTGGTGGGCGGCATCCTGATCACGCGCCACCAGAACTACCTGTTCGAGCGCGCCCGAAAATCGCAACGGTTCGGCGGCATGATCCCGTCGGCGTTCGACTGCTGGTTGACCATGCGCGGCATCTCGACCTTGCCTTGGCGGATGCGCGCCCACTGCGCCAACGGGATGCAGGTGGCGCGTTTCCTCGAGTCGCATCCGAAGGTGGAGATCGTGCACTATCCGGGTCTGGAATCGCACCCGGGGCACGCCGCCGCTCGCGAGCAAATGGACGCGTTCGGCGGCATGATGTCGTTCCAGATCCGCGGCTGCCAGGACAAGGCGATGGGAGTGGCGGCGCGGGTCCGCGTCTTCACCCGCGCCACCAGCCTCGGTGGACCCCACAGCTTCATCGAACATCGCGCGTCCATCGAAGGTCCGAAAACCAAGACTCCGCCAAATCTCTTGCGGATGTCGATCGGGCTCGAACACCCGGAGGACCTGATCGCCGATCTCGACCAGGCCCTCGAATCCGTCTAGTTGCCCTGGCTCTTGGGCACGGTCACGGTGGCTGTCCGCGCCGCCGCGTTCCCCGCCGGATCGGTGCAGCGCACGGTCAGAGTGTAGATGCGTCCGTTGCCGCCGCCGGCCCTTTCGGCGCGCAGGTACACGTGCCTGGCGTCCACCACCTGGTAGTCGGCGCTCGTGTTGCCGTCGCCCGTGCCGTTGATTGGCTCGCTGCTCGCCACCGTCAACTGGCAGGCCGCGGTGGCCGCGCAGTTGTCGGAGACTCCATAAGCCAGCGTTACCAACACCATTTTGTGAGTCGCCGGCCACAGTACCGGTTTGTCCACCGAGATGGCGCCAGCCCGCGGAGGCGTTGTGTCGGCGACCGTCACCGTCTGGATCGCCGATGCGGTGGCGCCGCCCGAGTCCGTGGCGGCGTAGGTCACCGGAGTGGAACCCACCGGGAAGAAGTTGCCGGCGGGTACGCCGTAGGTGGCGATCGTCGCGCCCGGACAGTTGTCCGACACCGCCGGCGAGCCGAGGCTCGCCACCACTGCGCCGCAACCCGTGGCGGCGGATCCCGTTCCCACTGAAATCCCCGCCGGCGCCGAGACGCTAGGCGGCGGATTCACGGTGACGATGCCCGCGACGGCGTTGTTGTTGGCCGGATTGCTGTCCGACGCGGCGGTGACGTTCGCCGTCGCGCTGAGACTCAGCCCTCCCGCCAGCGCGCACGAAAGCGACGCGCGGTGTCCGGCCGATGCCGATGCTCCGGCGGCCAACGACGGAACGGTCGTGGTGCATGTGGATCCCATGCAGGACGGCCCCACCCCGGTGAGCCCCGCCGGCGCATTCATCGTTCCCGTGACCGCGGAAGCCGGCGCCGTCCCGCCGTTCGAGAGGACCATCGTGAACGTAGTCTCGGCGCCGGTAGTCACCAGGGAAGGCGACGCCGAAAGCGAAATCGCCGGATCCGGAGCGCCCACCGACGGCCAGACCCACGTATCGGCGAAAAGGATGCCGGCCTGTTCACCCCCGAACAGCACCACTTGCCTGCGTTCCTGGTCGGCGGCCATCATCGTCTTCCACCTGCGGTCCGGCGATGTGGCCGGGAACTGCCGGGCCCACGCCGCTCCGTTCCACAGCCAGGTATCCTCGAAGAGATAGAGCGGCGGCGGCAAGGTGTAATTGTGCCCGCCGAATAACAGGACTTGACCGGACGAGGGATCCTGGACCATGCTATGCACGTACCGGCCTTCGGGGGGCGATGGCTGCGTGGGGTTGGTCCAGGAGTTGGCGGGCGGGGGCTGCCAGAGCCAGGAATCGTTCAGGGTCACGTTGCCGCCAAACACCAGCAGCCGGTTGGTGACGGGATCCCAGGCGCTGGCGGCGCCTCTGCGCCACGAAGGCGCGTAGGAGTAGGAGCCGGCAAGGGTCCAATCGTGGTTCTTCCAGACGGCTAACTCCGCCACGCCGGCGTACAGCACCACTTGCTGGTCCACCGGATCCCAGGACAGCCCCACGGGCGTATTCCAATTCGGCTGGAGGCTCGACGGCCGGACGGTCCAGTTGACGCCGTCCCACGTCCAAGTGTCGCGATACGACGTGCCTTCGGAAGGATCGTAACCTCCGTAGAGCACCACTTCGCGATTCACCGGGTCGTATGCCATGCCGAAGCTATGCCGGGGCGGCGGAGAGACCGCCGGGAACCGTTGCGTCCACGCGGAGCCGTTCCAAACCCAGGTATCGTTGAAGTCGTTGGAGAGAGTTCGCCCACCGAAGAGCACCACCTCGTGGCGCGCGGCGTCGAACGCCATCGCGCCGGAGTGGCGAGCGGAGGGTCCGGGCGAGGAAAGCCCCACCCGGGTCCAAGTGGGCGGTTGAGCCAAGAGGGCCGGAGCCGTGAGAACGGCTCCGAGCAGAAACAGGGAGCGCATATAACCTCCATCGCTCTTTTACCGAGGCCATATCCACGTATCGCCGAGAACGCCGTCGTTGCGGTCCGCGCCGCCGAACAGGACGATCTGGCCCCGAGCCTCGTCGGTGGCCATCATCGCCTTCCAGCGGGCGTCCGGCGACGCCGCCGGCGTTTGTTTGATCCAGTTGGCGCCGTTCCACAGCCACGTGTCGTTGAAAAACGTGCGCACGAGGTTCGGCCCCACGTATTCGTAATAGAGCCCGCCGAACAGGAGAACCCGGTTCACCGTGGGATCGAGCGCGGCGGAAGGTCCCACTCGAAGGCTCGCCTGTGGCGGGTCCGAAGCCTCCCTCCACGAATTGATGGGCGGAGGCTGCCAGATCCGCGAACCCTCGACGAAAGATCCGGTGAGCGAGGCGCCGCCGAACACGAGCAGCCCATTGGATAGCGGATCCCAGGAGAGGGATCCGCCGCGGAGGTCGACCAGCACGCTCGGCATCGGTGCGGCCTCGCTCCACTCGCGATCCTTCCACGCCCACAGGCCGATCCAGCCGGGCAGGAGCAACCGGAATCCCACCGGGTCAGGCGTCATGACCAGCCGCGTGCCCGTCGCCACGGCCGGCGTGCGGGCGGGTGTCCGGCGCTGCCAGTTGACGCCGTCCCAAGTCCAGGTCTCGGCCACCAGATTCGGGCCGGACTCGTCTGGACCCGGATACCCGCCAAACAGGACCACCTCGCGATACACGCGATCATAGGCCATCGCCGATCCGTGACGCGGACTTGGCGAAACCGCGGGGAATCGCTGGGTCCCAGGCGCTGCCGCTCCAGACCCAGGTTTCGTTGCTTTCGACATTGCCCGCTTTCAGGCCGCCGAACAGCACCACTTCCCGCCGTTCGCCGTCGTAGGCCATGGCGGCCGAGTGGCGCGCGGAAGGCCCGGGCTGCGAGATTCGCGACCAGTTCTGGGCTTGGCCAATGTACATCCCGAGTATCTGGGCCGGAGTCAGCACCGATCCGCAGACGCGCGCGTCGTCGACCCCGCCCACGAACGGCTGTCCGGGCGCGCCGCACAGATACAGCTTGTGATCGCCATACAGACCGCGTTCCAGCCGCGCGTTCACGGTTGTCCCGGCGACGGGCTGACCGTCGCGGTAGAGGCGCACGACTCCGGTGGCCGGATCGTAGGTTCCAGTCAGCAGATACCAGATCGGGAGCCAGTCCGGCATCGGAGCGAACACGGAGACCGGACCGAGGTTGGTGCGGATGGTGAAGGTGGCGCCTCGCAGGGATGGCGAGCCGTTGTCCTTGATCGTGATCGAGTAGAGATCCCACGAGCCGGTATCGAAAACCACCGCCGGTGCGTTGTCGTTGACGAAACCCGGCTTCACCCACAGCGACACGGTGAGCGCGTTCATCGAGGAGAGGCCGGAGCCTGTGCCCGCGTCGGCGTAGCCGCCCGCGCACTGGATCGCCTGTCCGAAGCGGCCGGCCGTCCAGCCAGGCAACGGCGAGCCGGCGAACACGGTATTGTTGCCCGCGCCGCTCGAGTCCGCCGCCGAAGCGCCTGCGCCCTCGTCGAACTTCCACCATCCCACCAGGTTGCCGGACAGTCCGCCTGGATTCACCGTTAGCGTGGTTTCGGCGGTTTCGGCGTCGCGAAGCGCGCGAATCACCGCGGTCTGTTACCGAAGTCTGCGGGAACGTGTCGATGTCGAAGTTCACCGATGTCTGGTTGTAAGGAATGGTGATCGTGTAGGACGTGTTTCCCGGAGGGAAGTTGGCCACCGCGGGGTTCAACGTCGATAGGACGACTGGTACGCCGTTGCCGGGCGCCGGCAGGCCGATGGAAACCGTGCCGGTTGCGCGCGTTCCGCCGATGACGGATGTGGGGTTGACGGTCACCTGAAGCGCCGCGGGAGGCGCTGTGTACAGCGCCGCTGCTTCCGCTGGAGTCAGCGGCCGCGAATAGACGCGGGGCTCGTCCAGGCCGCCGATGTAAGGCTGGCCGGGCGCGCCGCACAGGTAGAGCTTACGGTCGCCGAACGGACCGGCGGACAGCGGAGACACGTATCCGGCGCCTTCGGCCCAAGGCTGTCCGTTGCGGTAGAGCCGTAGGACGCCCGCCGCGGGATCGAAAGTCGCGGTGATCAGATACCACTCCGCGTTCCACGTGGCGAGCGGGGCGAATAGCGAAGTCCAGCCCTGCACGGTTCGGACCCCGAAGGTCGCGCCCAGCAAAGAGGCCGAGCCGGTGTCCTTGATCGTGAGCGAGTACAGGTCCCACGACCCGTTTTCCCACACGATGACCGGTGCGCCATCGTTGGCCATGCCAGGCTTCACCCAGGCCGACACCGAAACCGCGGTCATCGACGAGAGGACCGGCTTCGATCCGGCGTCGACATAGCCGCCGGCGCACTGCAAGGCCGTCGTGCCCGCGCGTCCCGGGATCCAGGTGGGCCACGGCGAGCCCGCGAACGTACCGGTGTTGTCGTTGCCGCTTGCGTCGTATGCCGTGATGCCCGAACTCGAGTCGAGCCTCCACCAGGCCGCCAACCCGGTCACCGAACCGCTGGGCAGCACGGCGAGCCCGGCCTCGGCGATTTCGGAGCCTCGCGTCGCGCGTATGGTCACCGCTTGGGGCGCCGTCTGCGGAACGGTGGAGATAGTGAACGTGGTGAAGGTGGCGTTGGCCGGAATCGTGACCGTGGGCGGGAACGAGACGATCGCCGGGTTCGACGCCGACGTGAGCGTAATCGCAACGCCGCCGACAGGGGCGGGCGCGCCGATGGTCACCGTGCCCGTGGCGCTGGCGCCGCCCACGACGCTGGCGGGCGCGATCTGGAACTGGAGCCCGCTCGGAGCAGGTCCCACCAGCGCGGCCACCTCGGATTCCGTCAGCGCCCTGCCGTACACGCGGACGTCATCCGCGGCGCCGAAGAACGGCTGCCCCGGCGCGCCGCAGAAGTAGAGTTTCTGGTCGCCGTAGGGACCAGGAGTGAGAGCCGATCCGATGGGCGCTGTAGTCTCCGCCCACTGCTGTCCGTTCCGGTAAAGCCGCATCAGGCGGGAGGCCGGATCGAAAGTGGCGGTGATCAACTGCCAATCGGTGTTCCACGAAGGCATCGGCGCGAACAACGAGACCGGACCCTGCGCGGTGCGGATCGTGAAGGTCGCGCCCCGGAGGACTGGCGAGCCGGCGTCCTTGATCGTGATCGAGTAGAGATCCCACGATCCGTTCTCCCAGACCAGCGCCGGAGCGTTGTCGTTGATGAGCCCCGGTTTGATCCACAGGGACACCGAGAGCGCGGTCATCAGCGCCAAGCCTCCCTTGCCGCCCGCGTCGACGTAGCCGCCGGAGCACTGGATCGCGGAGGAGCCTACTCGTCCGGCCATCCAGGACGGCGCGGGCGAGCCGCCGAAGATTCCGTTGTTGCCGTTGCCGCTCGAATCCGCCGCGTTCGAGCCCGAGCCTTCGTCGAGTTTCCACCACCCGAGTGGAGTGGATCCACCAGCGGCCGGATTCACCACGAGCGTCTTGGTCGCGATCTCTCCGCTCTGCGCGGTGATCGTCACGCTTTGTTGCGTTGCCACCGGATACGTCGCGATCGCGAAGTTCGCCGAGGTGGCGCCCGCGGCGATGGTCACGCTGGATGGGACCGATGCGGCCACCGGAATCGAACTCGACAGCAGCACCACCACGCCGCTGGCGGGCGCCGGTTGCGCGATGCGGGCCGTTCCCGTGGCGGCTGTTCCGCCGGTGACGGCGGCGGGCGCGACGTCGAGCGCCAGGCCGAGCCCAATGCCTGCGGGATTGACCGTCAGCACCGCCTGCGCGGTCGTGCCATAGGTGGCCGAGATCGTGGCCATTCTCTGGGCGCTCACGGCCGAAGTCGTGATCGCGAAGGACTGGAACGAAAAGCCCTGCGGCACCAGCACCGTGGGTGGGACCGTGGCCGCGGGATCGCTGCTGGTCAACGCCACGGTGGTTCCACCATAGGGCGCGTCGCCGGTCAGCGTGACTCTACCGGTGGATCCGCTTCCGCCGGTCACCGTCGAAGGCGTCAGCGAAAGCGAAGCAACCTGCGCCGGGGGAGGGATGTACAGCGCCGCGACTTCCGCGTCCGTCAGCGCGCGATTCCAAATCCGCGCATCGTCGACATCGCCGATGAAGTTCGGCGAGGTGGGACCTCCGCCGATATACACCTTCTGCGTGCCGAACGCCGCCATTTCGAGTGCGACGCCCGCGCCCAAGGGGACGGTGTTGACCGGCTGTCCGTTGAAGTAGAGCTTCATCACCCGAGCCGCGGGATCGAAGCTGCCGGTCAGCATGTACCAGTCCGTCGGCCAGTAGGCCGGGTCGCGCTGCTGGAACACCGACTGGAGCCCCTGATTGGTACGGACCGAGAAGCGGAAGCCGCTCAGGCTGGGCGTTCCGCCGTCCTTCAACTGCAGCGAGTAGAAGTCCCAACTGCCCGAGTCCCATTCCACGATGGAAGTGTTGTTGTTGAGGCCGCTTGCCTTGATCCAGGCGGAGACGGTGACCGCGCCGAGGTCGCGCAAGGGGGCGGGGTTGCCGAGGTCGACCCAGTTGGTTCCGTTCAGGCGGAGCGCTTCGCCCACCCTGCCGGTGATCCACAGGGGCGAGTTGACCAAGGCGCCGGTCAGTCCGTTGCCGCTCGAATCGGCGGCGGTTGCGGAGCCGCGGCCGTCGTCGAGCCGCCACCAGCCGGTCGCGCCGGAGGACCACACCCAGGTGTCGGAATAGTTGACCGGGTTCGCGTTCGCCAACTGTCCGCCGAACAGAACCACCGTGCCACGAGCCTCGTCGGCCGCCATCATGGCCTTCCAGCGGGCTGGCGGCAGCGATAGCGGACTCTGCCGAATCCACGCCGCGCCTGTCCATCGCCACGTGTCGTTGAGGAAGCCGCCGTCTCCGCTCCCGCCGAAAAGCAGGATCCGGTTGGACGACGGATCGACCGCGAGCGTGTGGTTGTAGCGGAATACCGGCGACTCGGCCAATACCGCTTTCGTCCACGAGTCCGCGGGTGGCGGCTGCCAAAGCCATGTCTCGTTGTTGAACGGGCTTCCACCGGCGAACACGAGCAGACGGTTCGACGCGGGGTCCCACGAAACGGCGTTGCCGCGGCGCACCGAAGGACCGGATGGATAGTTGCCGATGAGCCGCCATTGGCGGTCTTTCCATCCCCACAAATCCTGCAGCCCGTTGAACAGCACGATCTGGCCGTTGACGGGATCCCAGGTCATGACCGGGGGCGTGCCGTACCACACGGGGAGCACGGATGCCGGTCGAAGTTGCCACTCGGAGCCGTTCCAGGTCCAGGTATCGTGGTATTCGGTGGACTCGCCGGCGTCGTAGCCGCCGTGGAGCACGACCTCTTTGTTGATCCGGTCGTACGCCATGGCAAAGCCGTGGCGCGCGTTTGGCGAGACCGCGGGAAACCGCTGCGCCCAGGTCTGGCCGTTCCAGATCCAGGTTTCGTTGTTGTCGGGAGTACCGGTCTTGCCGCCGAACAGCACCACTTCGCGGCGTTCGGCGTCGTAGGCCAGGCCGCCGGAATGGCGCGCGGAGGGTCCGGGTTGGCCGATTCCAACCTGCGTCCAGGTGGACGTTTGCGCAAACAATGCCGTCGCCGCGAACGAAGCGCCGATGAGGATTATGGAGCGCATATCAGAGTCTCCTTATATCAGATATTATGATCCTAAAATCATAAAAACACCAGCAAGCATATCCCCACATGGGGGAACGCAACGATTCGGCCCCAAAGTAGGAGAATTTCGTCGCGGGACCAGATCGTCCGGCACCGCTCGCTTACGCGCGCGGCTCAGTAACGCAGCGGCTCGCTAACGCTTGCAGCCGCGGTCACGGGAGCGGTCGACACACGCGATGGCTCGCACGCCGGAAGACGTGCGCGGAATCGTCCTCGCTTCGCTGGAACAATCAGGACCCGGCCGGACGCAGACGGCGTTGATGCACCTGCCAGGCCGCCAAGGCGAGCGCCATCGCGAGGTCGCCGTGGTGCTCGCTCGACGGGCGCATGTCCGTGAGTTCGACACGGAGCCGGTCCGCGAGTTCGAGGCAAGAGGCGATCTCGAGAGTCCGGTTCTGAAACAGGATCTGCAAAATCGAGAGCAGTGCACGCTTCGGCACATGATACGCGCCGTTGGTGTAGTGAGCCGCTTCGCCGCCGGTGATCGAGACCGGGATCAGCGAGGCCCCGAGGCGCGCGGCGCGGATGAAGTCGACCACGGGAGCGCCGGGGCCGGTCGCGTCGACGACGAGCGTGGATTCACCCTTCAACGGATACTGACTCAACAGGTTGCGCAGCCGGTTGACCACATCC
>SYLY01000370.1 GCA_005808475.1 Acidobacteriota bacterium | reverse complement strand
GCCGGCCACGACTCCCAGCGGCTGCCGGATCTGATACACGTCGATGCCGCGGCTTGCCTGCTCGGAGAATCCGCCTTTGAGCAGTTGCGGGATCCCGCAGGCGAACTCGATGTTTTCGAGTCCGCGCGCCACCTCGCCCATCGCGTCGGAGACGACCTTGCCATGCTCCGCCGATACGATCTCCGCGAGTTGGCGCCGGTTGGCGTCCACCAGTTCGCGCAGCTTGAACATCACCTCCGCGCGGCGCGACAACGGTGTGGCGCGCCACGCCGGGAACGCCTCGCTTGCGACGGCCACCGCGCGATCCACTTCCTCCACCGATGCAAAGGGGACTTCGGCGCTCGGCTCGCCCGCGGCCGGATCCCAAACGGTTCCGGCGCGGCCGGACTTTCCGGCGGTCAATTCGCCGCCGATCCAATGCATGACGCTTCTCACCCTTCGATGCTAACGTAGATCCACAATGTGGATTCGCAAAGCAGAACGCGATCGCCGCAAGGGCGTCGACTCGCCCGTCCCCACGCAGTTCGTCTCCAACGAGGAGTTCGTGCCGCGCCCGCAGAACGAAGCGCAACGGAGCGTGGAGAGCCTGACCGCCGCGATGTCGGAGGAGTCGGCGAAGCGGCTGGGGATGTCGCGGCGCGACTACATGCGCACGTCGATGGGACTCGCCACCTGCTTCCTTGCGAGCAATCGCGTCCACGGCGAGTACTGGGATGTCGCGCCCGAAGAGGCCTTCGAGCCCGATGCCACCGCCGAGAAGTTCCCCAAGGGCGAGTACTTCATCGTCGACGTGCAGGCCCACTTCACCAACGGATTCGCGCTGAACTTCCGCGCGGACCCGTTCCTGAAAGGCATGGGCTTCAAGCTGACCAACGACGCCGAGTCGTACGGTTTCCGGAACTTCGTCAAGGAGTTCTTCTTCGACTCGGAAACGGAGATGATCGTGATCTCCGGCGTGCCCGGACGCGAGCAGAACAAAGACGCGCAAGGCAAGCAGCTCGAGGGACGCGCGCGCGGCGGCGGCATCCTGCCGAGCTGGCTGATGTCGCGCTCCAAGAAAGAGATCAACGAACTGGCGGGATCGCGCCGCGCGCTGGCGCAGGGCAATCTCGCGCCGAACCACTATTGGGATCGCGCGACCAATAGCATGGACAAAGCCGCGACGCTCGAACAGATGGAGCGCGAGTTGAAGGAGTATGGCATCGATTCGTGGAAATGGTACTGCCACTTCGATCCGGGCCGCAGCGGCGGCGGGTTCCAGCTCGACGACAAGAACGCGTACTGGTTCTACGAGGAATCGAAGAAGCGCGGGATGCGGCTGTTCAGCGTGCACAAAGGGTTTGCCGCGCAGTCGCGCACGCTGGGGCATCTGTGCAATCCCAAGGACGTGGAGCGTGCGGCGTTGGATCACCCGGATATCAATTTCGTGATCTACCATTCGGCGCTGCAGCACGCGCCGATGGAGCCTGAGTTCAAGGACCCGGCCAAGGTGGATCCGGTCACCGGCGACATGGCCTGGCACAACGTGCTGATGGACATCAAGAAGCGGAATCCGAAGATGAACAACGTGTACCCGGAGATCGGCAGCTTCTTCAGTCTGTTGTCGCTGGCGCATCCCGGGCTGGCGATGCACGGGATCGGCAAGAACGTGAAGCACTACGGCGTGGATCACGTGATCTGGGGCACCGACTGCATCTGGTACGGATCGCCGGCCTGGGTGATCGACGCGTTCAAACGGTTCCAGATCTCGGACGAGTATTGCGAGAAATTCGGCTACAAGAAGCTGTCGAAGAAGGACAAGGCGAAGATCTTCGGGTTGAACGCGGCGAGGCTCTACGGGATCGACGTGAAGGAGAAGCGGAAGGCGCTGCCGGCGGATGCGTTGTCGCGCCTGAAGACCGCGTATCTCGACGGCGGCGGACAGCGCGAGAATGCTGCGTATGGCTGGGTGCGGGAGGGCGATTGATGGCGCCGCTCACCGAACTACAACTCGCCGAACTCGGGCGCATTCCTTCGCCGACGATCGCCAACGCGGTGGAGACGTTCCATGTCCGTCCCCGGCTGGAAGGCTGCACCGATGCGTCGATCCGCTGCCTGTTCCCCGAACTCGGCGCGATGGTGGGTTACGCCTCCACGCTCGCGATCCTTTCGAACCAGCCCGCGCCGCCCAGACGCCGCGTCAACCGTCGCGAGTACTGGGAGAACATGCGCGCGCAGCCGGGTCCGCTGATCGTGGTGGCGCAGGATCTGGGCGATACGCCCGGTGGAGCCTATTGGGGCGAGGTCAATTCGAGCATCCATAAGAAGCTGGGCGCCATCGGCGTGCTCACCAATGGCACGGTGCGCGATCTGGACGAAGTGCGCGCGCTCGGCTTCCACTTCTTCGCCTCGGGCGTTCAGGTATCGCACGGCTGGGCGCATCTCGAGGACTTCGACCGGCCCGTCCGGGTTTTCGGAATGACGGTCCATCCCGGCGACCTGATCCACGCCGACAAGCACGGGGCGGTGGTCATCCCGGCGGAGATCGCCGCTGAAACGGCGGCGGCCGCCCGGAAGATCGACGATTCCGAACGGCCGATGTTGGCTCTGTGCCGCGCGCCCGAGTTGGACCTGGACGCACTGGACCGGCTGATTTCGCCGGACTACTGACCTACTGCTTGATCACCGCGCCGTCGCGGCGACGGATCACGCCCCAGCCTCCGTTCAGTTTGTTGCGCTCGCTGTTCTGGCTGCGCGGATTCACTCCGCCAGTGAACGGGTATTTCTCGGCCAGCGTCTCGTTCACTTCGATGCCCCAGCCCGGCGCCTCGTTGGCGAAGAGGAAGCCGTTCTTCATCACCGGGCAGCCCTGGAAAACCTCCTGGGACGCGGCGTTGAACTCCGAATACTCCTGCACGCCGAAGTTGTACGACACCAGATCCAGCGCGACGTTGGCGGCATGGCCCACCGGCGACACGTCGCCTGGCCCGTGCCACGCGGTGCGCACGCCAAACAACTCGCCGAGGATCGCCATCTTGCGGCACGGCGTGAGACCGCCTGCCTGCGACACGTGGACGCGGATGTAGTCGATCAGCCGCTCGGCGATCAATGGATTCCACTCGTGCGGGGAGTTGAACAGTTCGCCCATCGCGATCGGAGTGGTGCACTGTTGGCGGATCAGGCGGAACCACTGAATGTCTTCGGGCGATAGCGGATCCTCGAAGAAGAACAGCTTGAACTTTTCCACGTCCTTGCAGAACTGGAGGGCCTGCGTGGTGGTGACGCGCTCGTGCACGTCGTGGCAGAGTTCGATCTCCTCGCCCAGTTGGGTCCGGCAGGCCTCGAACATTTTCAGCGCTTTTCGTATGTACACGGCTGGCTCGTAGACGGGGTCGTTGTGGAGGGCCTCCACCTTGGCCGCGGCGCCGCGCGAACCATAGCCGGCCATGCCGCTCACGCCGATCTGCACGCGCACGTGACGGAACCCCTTCGCCATGTAGGCGCGGGCGCTCTCGATCACTTCCGGAATCTCTGAGCCGGAGGCGTGACCGTAGCAGTCGGCCGCTTCCCGCACCTTGCCACCCAGCAGTTGATACACCGGCACGCCGCACTGGCGTCCCTTGATGTCCCACAGCGCCTGGTCGACTCCGGAGATCGCGTTGTTGAGCACCGGACCGTTGCGCCAGTAGGACGAGTTGTAGCACATCTGCCAGGTATCGTCGATGCGGTCCGCGGGACGGCCGATGAGCAGCGGCTTCAGATACTTCTCCACCGCGGGCACCACCAGATCGGCGCGCTGGGTGAACGTTCCGCAGCCGTAGCCGTAGAGGCCGGGCTGATCGGTGATCACCTTCACCACTACCAGGCGAAGCCCGGCGGGCGCGGTGGCGATCACCTGGATGTCCTGGATCTTGGGCGATGGCATGCCCCGCGCCGCCTTGGCGACGGTCTCCTGGGCATTGGCTTCCTTCTTGGAAAGGGCGGCGGCGACGGAGCCGCTCCCGATGAGTTTCATCAGGTTTCGACGGTTCACTTTTTCTCCCGGTCCTCGAGAATTCGTTTCACATCCTCCACTTGGCGGGCGAGGCGGCGCTCCCGGCTCACCAGCGTGAGCACGTAGATCGCAAGAATCGCCCAGGCCGCGGCGAGGCCATAAAACATGAAGGTAAAATTACGTTCGTCCATTGGGAATGGTCCTTTAGATCGCGTGCGCCCGGCGGCGTAGGGCCTCTACCTCGCGCAGGCGCGTTTCCTGCGAGATCCGGACGGCCACCATCACCGACGCCAGCAGCATGAACGCGGTCCAGTTCCACAGGATGGCATGCCACATCTCCGGATCCATCTTGCCGCCGCCCGCGCGGATGGGAAGCACCGGTCCCGGGTGCTGGGTGCGCCACCAGTCGATCGCCTTGTAGGTGATCGCCACCGACGCGAACGAGAACGTCCCGAGCACGGCCGCGAAACGGGCGCGCGCCGAGGCATCGTCGATCATCTGGCGCATCATCAGGTATCCCGCGTAGAGCACGCAAGTGATCAGCGCCCAGGTGAGGCGTGGATCCCAGGTCCACCAGATCCCCCAGATGATGCGGGCCCAGATGCTGCCGGTGGCCAGGCCGACCAGCGTAAACGCCACGCCGACTTCCACCGCCGACACCGCCAGCACGTCGTAGCGCAGGTCGCGCTTCACCGAGTACATGACGCTCGCCAGGCCGGCGACGAAGAACGCGGCGAAGCAGGTGAACCAGCTCGGCACGTGGAAATAAAGGATCCGGTAGATGGCGCCCTGATCCATCTCGTCCGGTATGCCGAGAAGAATCTTGTGCAGGTTCGCGATGAGGATCACGGTGGCCGCGGCGCCCGCGGCGTAGAGTAGCTTGTCGCGCATATGTGTCAGGAGACGAGAACGTCCTCGGCCAGCGCCAGCGCCAGCGCGGTAAAGATGATATCAAAGGCGATCATGAGGCGAAGCCAGATGGCGTCGTCCGCCTCCAGATCCTTGCCGGAGATGAACACCGTGCTCAACCGCATCGCCGACATCAGCACCGGGATGAGCAACGGATACACCAGCATCGGCAGCATCAATTCGCGTAAACGCAGGTTCACGGTGAGCGCGCTGAACACGGCGCCGATCACCGTCATGCCCCACGTTCCCAGCAGTACCACACCCACCAGACCGAGCCAGTGAGAACTCCATTGCGATAGCCCGTACAGCCCTCCGAAGATGGGAAGACACGGCAGTTCGACGATCAACAGCAGCACGAAGCTCGCCGCCGATTTGCCGAGGATCAGCGCGGCCGGCGAGAGCGGCGACGCGATCAGCGCGTCCAGGCAATCGTTGGCCTGCTCGCGCGCGAAGGACCGGTTGAGGATCAGCACGCCGGCGAACGCGAACACCAACCACAACAGTCCCCCGGAAAGCGCATACAGCGTCTCGGTCTCCCCGGGATCGGTAACGAAGCTGAACAACACCAGGATCACCAGCGCGAATCCGCCCGCCGCGTTGAGCGACTCCTTGGTCCGCAGTTCGGACCGCAGATCCTTGGCCGCCACGGTCCACGCCTGTTGGATCAGCCGCATCTCAGGCTTCCCCGTAGGTTCGATACAGAAAGCCGGGGTCGGTGAGCATTTCCGGAGGCCGCTCGCCGGAATGCGCCAGCTTGCCGCGATGCAACAACGCCACGTGCGTCGCCAGTTCCATCGCCTCGCGAAGCTGATGGGTGGACATGACGACGGTGGTTCCCCGCGCGAGCGCGTCGCGCAGCAGGCTCTGCAACAGCGCGATCGCCTTGTCGTCGAGCGAGGTGAACGGCTCGTCGAGCAGCAGCAGTTCCGGGCGGTGGAGAAACGCGCGCGCCACCGCCAGCCGCTGCCGCATGCCGCGCGAGAACTCGCGCACGGGGCTGTTCTGGACGCGATGCAGCCAGGTCCGCTCGAGCCATTCCTGGACGGACTTCTCCGCGGACTCCACGCCATAGATCCGCGCGAACAGGCGCAGGTTCTCGGCGGCGGAGAGTTCGTCGTAGATTGCGATGCCGTGGCCGATCAAGCCGGTTCGCTTGCGAGCCTCGTGGTCGCGCGCGCCGAACCCGAGCAGCGTCACCTTGCCTTCGGTGGGTTCGGAGAGACCGGCCAGGATGCGCAATAGCGTGGTCTTTCCGGCGCCGTTGCGCCCCAGTAGCGCCAGGCACGACCCCGCCGCCACGTCGAATTCGAGCCCGTGCAAGGCCGGGAAATCGCCGAAGTATTTGCAGACCTTGGCGACGGAAACGGCCGGGTTCGATCGCGAAGCCACGGGCTAGCGCTTCTCGGGCGCCTTGCGGCGGCTCAGCATCGCCAAGCCCAGCACCATGATCAGCGCCGCCAACCCGAGGACCGCACCGAACCGGTCGTACAACCGGGGCCAGATCTGCTTGATCCCGGCTCCTTCGTCTTCGGACGGCGCTTCGCCCCCCGGTCCGCGCAACGATCCCGTTCCCTCGAGCTTGACCTTGAAGGCGGTCTTCTTCAACTCGTAGATCGACGCCTGCGTTTGCGGCTCCTGCCCGAGCAACGTCGCATCCTCGGTGGTCAGCGTCAGGCCTTGCGGCGAGACCAAGCGCTTGGTTCCGCCCTCGTGCATCAGCTTGCCGGTGAACTCGGCGGGGCCGGTCATCGGCAGGGTATAGATCACGTCGAAGCGCGTCTCGCCGGGTTTGACCGGAAAGTCCACCGCGTACACGTTTTCGGCCGCCGTCTTGCGGGGCGCGCGCTCGATGGGCATTCCCTGCGGCGCGGTGCACATTACCTTGGGCTTGCCCGCTCCGGGCGGCATGTAGAACTGAAAGGAACCGTTCGCCGGATCGTTGAACGACGTCTTCCCCTCGTTCACCCACAAGGCGCTTTCGTTGACCGTCAGCTCCATGCCGTTCGATTCGAACAGAATCATGTGCGTGCCGACCTTGGCGTCTCCCGGCTTGACCGACGCGTTGTAAACCTGGAGCGACAACCCGGTGGAGGGCCGCCCCGGCGGCAGCATGTGGTTGTAGGTAACGCCGTCGAACGCGGTCTGCACCAGATGCGGACCGGTGGGAGTCTCGGGCATCGAGAACTTGCCGTCCGCCTCCGACTTCACCGTGTTGCGCGAGTCCATCCCGTTCTGGTCCAGCTTGTAGAGCGTGACCGTGGCGCCGGCCTGCGGCTTGCCGGTGGTCTGGTTGACCACGACGCCCGACACTTCGGCGAACGCGGCGGACGCCGCCATGGCGAGCACAACGCCGAGTCTCACGCGGCCTCCATCGGCTTGCCGCACTGGCCGCAGAACTTCATCGCTTTTTCGAACTTCGCGCCGCAGTGCGGGCAGACGATGGCGGCGGGAGTGGCCTTTCTGGCGGCCGGGGCGGCGGTCTTGGCGCCGGGCAGGATTCGGTCGATCTCGGCCAACGTGCCCGCCAGTTCCTTCTGCAGTTCGATTTTGGTGCGCTGGTAGTCGGCGTCGGAGAGCTTGCCCACCCGGAACTCGAAATTGAGATCGCGCAGATTTTCGTAGATCCGCGCCTTCTTCTCCTCGAGATGCTGCACGGGCGAGACGGGCTCCGGCTCCGGCAGGTCCTTGTCGCGAATACCCAGGATCAGGAGAAGAACCACTCCGATCAAAACCGCGGCCACGAAGAGCGTCATTCCTCGAGCTTCGCCAGATCCTTCTCGATGGATTCCTTGTAACGGTCCAATACCTTCTGCTCGACCTGTGGCATCGTGGAGGGTTTGCTCATTCTTCGAATGAACCAGTATACGAGAGCCAGGCCGAATCCCGTCATCAGCGGTGGCATCCACCAAGCCAAACCGGCGAATCCATCCGCCGGCGGAGTGACCAGCGCGACGCGTCCGCGCTCCTTGACGAAGCCCGCGACGATGGCATCGTCGCTCTTGCCGAGTAGCTGTTCGTCGCGGATCTTCTCGCGCGCGGGCTGCGAATAGTGGCACCCGAGCATCGCGCAATCGCCCACCGAATTCTTGCAGCTTCCGCACAAGCAGGCCAATCGCGAGCCGACGCGCCGGATATCCGGCGTGACCAGTTCGCTCGATACCTGCGCCAGCGACAGCGCCGCCAGCAGCGAAAGCAGGAACGGCCTAAGGCTTCGCAACGGATGGCTCCTTCACCACCTGTCCCATCACCTGGGTCTTGGCGTACGAGTACTTCACCTTGCTCGGGATCAGACAGACGATGGTTCCGGCGAGCAGCGCCCAAAAGCCCACCCAGATCCACGACACCAGCGGGAATACGTAGGCCTGGATCACGGCCTTGTCGCCGTCGTTGCTCATGCCGGCGAAGTTCAGGTAGAGATCCTCGTTCAACCGCCGCCGGATGTCGACGACCGAGGCGCCATCACCCGTGGTGTAGCGGCGCTGCTCCGGGTGCAGTGTGTGGATCTTCTTGCCGTCCACGAACACGTCGATGTCGGCGTTGACGAAACGGTAGTGATCGTTCTTGTCCGAATTGATCTTGATCACCTTCATCTCGTAGCGGCCCAAGTTGAAGGTCTCACCGGCTTTGCGTTCCACCGTGGCGTCCAGGTTGAACGCCGCGCCGGTGAATCCGATGAACATGATCACGATCGCCACGTGCACGATATAGCCGCCGTAGCGCCGCGTGTTGCGGTGCGTCAGTTCCACCATCGCCGAAAGGAAGTTCTTGCCGGACTTGGCCGCGATCGCGGCCGAGCCCTTGTAGAATTCCGAGAGGATGGTGGTGGTCACGAACACGCACAGGCCGAACGACATCAGCGCGTAGATGTGGTGGATGCCCAGCGCCGCGAGGATTACCACCGCCATCACGCCGGCTGCCAGCGGTCCCAGGAACGCCTTCTTGAGGCTTTCGAGCGAACTACGCCGCCACGCAATCAACGGCCCGACGCCCGTGAGGAACAGCAGGAAGAGGCCGATCGGGATGTTCACGCGATTGAAGAACGGCGCGTCCACCGAGATCTTTTCCCCTGTCACCGCTTCCGAAATCACCGGGAACAGCGTGCCCCACAGGATGGAGAAGCAACTCGCCAACAGGATCAGATTGTTGAACAGGAAGCTGGACTCGCGCGATACCACACTCTCGAGCTGCGTTTCGCTCTTCAGGAAGTCGAGCCGCGCCAGAATCAGATAAACCACCACCGCCAGTTCGAGCGTCATGAAGACGATGAAGTAGCGGCCGATCGGCGACTGGGCGAACGAGTGAACCGAACTCACCACGCCGCTTCGCGTGAGGAACGTGCCGAAGATGCAGAGCAGGTAGGTGGACGAGACCAGCACCATGTTCCACACCTTCATCATCCCCTTCTTCTCCTGCATCATGACCGAATGCAGGAAGGCGGTGGCGGTGATCCACGGGAGCAGCGAGGCGTTTTCCACCGGATCCCAGCCCCAGTAGCCGCCCCAGCCGAGCACCGAATACGCCCATCCAGCACCCAGAATGATGCCCGCGCTTTGGAACAACCAGGTGACCAGCGTCCAACGCCGCGTGGTGTGGATCCACGAATCGCCCGGCTGCCGGGTGATCAGCGACGCCATCGCGAAGGCG
>SYLY01000046.1 GCA_005808475.1 Acidobacteriota bacterium | reverse complement strand
GGGCGATGTCTTCCACGGCGCCTTGTGCTACGCGGTTCTGCGCGGCCTCGACCTTCAGGAGGCGCTCGATTTCTCCAACGCCATGGCGGCGCTCAACTGCACCAAAATCGGCGCGCGCGGAGGCATTGCGCGGTATGAAGACGCGGCGGCGCTCATGGCGAAGGGCGAGCGCCGCGTGCATCGCGACTTCTCGCAGCGGGCCCGATGATCCCGCTACGCGATTCGCAGCCCAGCCGGTCTTTCCCGGTCATGACGCTGTTGATTATCGCGGTGAACGTGGCGGCGTTTCTGACCGAACTGTCGCTGGACGAGTTCTCGCGGAATCACTTCATCGAACGCTACGGCCTGGTGCCGGAGACTCTTCGTCCGGCGGCGCTGGTGACCTCGATGTTCCTGCACGGCGGTTGGCTGCACATCGTGGGGAACATGTGGTTCCTGTGGATCTTCGGCGACAACGTGGAGGACATCCTGGGCCGTTGGCGCTTTCTTCTGTTCTACCTGGGATCGGGAATCGCCGCCGGGTTGGCCCACTACGCGCTGAATCCGGACTCGCGCGTGCCGACGGTGGGTGCGAGCGGCGCCATCGCGGGCGTGATGGGCGCGTACATGCTGAAGTTTCCGCACTCGCGCATCAAGACCCTGGTGTTCCTGCTGATCTTCGTGGATGTCGCGGACATTCCGGCCGTATGGATGCTGGTCTACTGGTTCTTCATCCAGGTGGTGAGCGGCGTCGGCGAACTCGGCAAGCAGTCGGTGAACGAAGGCGGCGTGGCGTGGTTCGCGCACGTGGGCGGATTCCTCGCCGGTATGGCTCTGGTGTCGGTGTTGCGAACCCGCGATCGATACCGCAACTATCGCGAGTACTACTGGTAATTTCATGCGTAATCCTTATACCGATTCGCCGGACGACGGCGTTCCTCAGATCGACGCGCTGGCCATCGCCGCGCATCCCGACGACGTGGAGCAGACCTGCGGCGGAACGCTGCTGAAGCTGGCGCAGCAAGGCTATTCGACCGGCATTCTCGACTTCACCGACGGCGGCATGGGCACGCGCGGCACGCCGGAGATCCGGCTGAAGGAGGCCGGCGCGGCGGCGAAGATCCTGCGATGCAAGTTCCGCGGCAATCTCCACTTCCCCGACGCGCGGCTCGAGAATTCGCTCGCCGTGAAGATGACGGTCGCCACCGAGATCCGGCGGCTGCGGCCGCGGCTGGTGATTCTGCCCTATTGGGAAGCGCGCCATCCCGATCACTACCGCGCGGGCGAGATCGGCTATGAGGGGGCGTTCCTGGCGGGTCTGCGGAAGCTGGATCCTTACACGGAGCCGCACCGCCCGTCGAAGGTGATCTACTCTTCGCTCTACGCGAGCGTGGAGCCGAGCTTCGTCGTCGATATCAGCGCGCAGTTCGAGGCGCGCATGGAATCGCTGTTGACCTACGAGTCGCAATATGGGGATTCGGAAGTGGGATCGGACATTTTTCCCTCGCGCCGGGAAGTACGGGACCGTCTGGAGACGGTGGCCAAGTTCTACGGCCAGAAGATCGGCGTGAAGTATGGCGAGCCCTTCGTCGTCAAGGAGACGATGCGCGTCGACGATCCCATGACGCTCGGCGTGCGCAGCTTCTAACGCGATGCGAGTGGGGTTGATCGGACTGGGGCTGCTCGGCTCGGCGATCGGGGATCGTCTGCGCGGCGCGGGGTTCCAGACGTGGGGACACGACACCGGCCGCGCGCAGCGAGCCGAGTTCGCCGCCGCCGGTGGATCGCGAGAAGAGCCGGCGCGGATCTTCGCGGAGTGCTCGCGGATCGTATTGGCGCTGCCAACGTCGGAGATCGCGGCGGAAGTGTTGGGCGCGCACGGCGGGTCATTGCGATCGGGCGCGGTGGTGATCGACTGCACCACCGGCGTCCCGTCCGAGGGCGAGTCGATGGGGGCCGCGCTGGCCGCTCATGGCGCCGGATACCTGGATGCCACCGTCGGCGGGTCGAGTAAGGTGGTGCGTTCCGGCGAAGCGATCGCCATGGTGGGCGGCGCGCGGGAGCACTTCGACGCCTGCGCGCCGGTGTTCGACTCCTTCTGCCGGCGCGCCTTTCTGCTGGGACCTTGTGGAGCCGGGGCGCGGATGAAGCTGGTGTTCAACTTGGCGCTGGGGCTGCATCGCGCGGTGCTCGCCGAGGCCCTCGGGGTCGCGGCGGGCATGGGGCTCGACGAGGCGGTCGCGCTCGAGGTATTGCGTTCGGGCGTCGCGAAGTCGGCGGCGATGGACGTCAAGGGAGCGAAGATGCTCGCGCGCGACTTCGAGCCGGAGGCGCGCTTGGCGCAGCATCACAAGGACGTTCGCATCATGCTCGAGGAGGGACGGCGTACGGGCGCGTCTCTACCTCTGACGGAACTGCACGACCGGATTCTGTCCGAGTGCGAAGCCAACGGCTGGGGCGCGCTCGACAACAGCGCGGTGCGGCTGGCGTTCGATCCTCAGAAGAAGGCCGAGTAACGGTAGCCGCCCTCGAGCGCCTCCTCATCCTTGTCGACCCAAACCTCGCGCTTCGGGCCCGCCTCGATGCGGCCGCGCACCACGACGGTCAGGCTGGTGTTCGGTGGGATGGCGGCGGTGGCTGACGGTCCGCCGCCGATCGTGACGGCGACATTGGCGGTGTTATCGAGCGTATTGCGGACCACCACCTCCGCGCGCCCATCGAAGAACGCCGCCGCCGCCGCGTAGACGCGCGGAGTAAGCAGCAACTTTACGCGGCCAGGATCGGACGGACAGAACAGACGGTTCGACTTGCCGAGCGGGTCCATGACATCGAACTCGACGGTCTCGCCGCCCGCCAGAGTGGAGCCGTTCAACTCGGCGCGCGCGTGCCGTTCGAATCGCAGGCGGGCGTGCCTGGCGGCCAATCCGGGCGGGGCGGGGAAGCGGAGTTCGAAGCCGCCGCCAGCCGCTGGTGTGGGCGCGCCGAGTTCGATGACGGCGAGCTGGATCACGGCCAGTGCGATCACCGCAGGAACGGCTCCGTCTCCGCCCACATGAAGTCGAGCTGGTCGATCAATTCGTGATCGGAGTCCGGCAGATGCAGTTTCGTTTCCGGATGCCGCCGCGCGAACTCTTCCGACAACGACGAGGGAACGACGGCGTCGCGCGTGCCGTGAAAGATCAACGTGGGCCTCTGGACATCGGGGAACGGCGCATGGAGAAGGGAATCCTCGAACAGCCCCCAGCCGACGCGCGCCTGGCGCCGCCAGCCGTAGTGGAAAACCGCCATCGATCCATCGGCGCGCCAATTTTCCACCGTCTCGCCGCCGAGCGCGCCCGCCCAGCGGTTGGCGAAGTCGAACGCCGGGGCGAGCAGCACCACGCGCGCCACGCGATCGGGATGCGCGGCCGCGAACAGCGCGGCGAGATAACCGCCCATGCTCGAGCCCATCAGATCCACGGGTCCAGGTCCTGCCTCGCGTTCGATGACTTCCAACTGGCGCGTGAGCGTCATTCCGAAGAAGTCCTCTCCCACCAGATCGGGAATCGACAACCGGGCGGGTCCGAACTTGCCGAGAAAGAATTGGGCCTTTTTCGACGCGGGGCTGGAGGCGAATCCGTGCAAATACAGAATGCGATGGCTCAAGGAATCTCCTCGGCGGGCGTGAATTTGATGTCGGCCTCGACCTTGAACATCCGGTAGGCCGTGTACTTGGCGACGTTCTCGATCATCGTCTCACCGTCCATCTTGCGCGCATAGCGGACCTGGGTGGGCAGCAGGACTCCGTGGGCCTTGCTGCGCTCATAGCGGACCTCGGCTTCGTGGAGCACGGGTTTGTCGTACTCCTTGGCTTCGATCGCGAAGGTCACGCGCAGCGGCATGTAGTCGCGCCGCCGGACCCACAACTCGCCGGCGAGCTTGGGGCGCGAGAGGTTTTTGTCGTCGTAAAGACGCATGCCCTCGCCCTGTTTTTGCTTGTACCGGATCACCATCGCCGCGTCGAGCCCCACAAGCCGCGAGGAATCGTACTCGAAGTCGAAGTTGGCGAGGCCGGACTTGCGGAACATGAGGATCGCCTGGCCGAAGTCGGTGGCGGCGCCGATGAGCCCGTGCTTTTCGAACTCCTCGAGCATGCGTTTGCGCGCGCGGTCGTCCTCCGACTTCATGTTGGCCACCAGCGCGTGCCGGGCCTTGTCGGCCTTTGCCACTTCGCGGCCGTTCACCTTGACCACCTGCCGGAACTCGCGGATGTCGCCTGGCGCGTTCTTCATGGCGGCGAATCCGTACTCGGACGTCACCACGCGCTCGTTGTAGGAGATCTTGGGAGTCTGCGCGTCCGGGGCTCCGAATCGCTGCTTGAAGCGGCCCGGTATGCGGCGGCCCTTGTGTTCTAGCGTCTCCTGGCCCACCACCAGATGGGCGCTTCGGAAGAAGATCTCCGCTTCCTCCGCCACCTTTTCGAGCGCGGCGGGAAGCTCGGCTTGCGGTTCGCCGGTTGCGGCCTGAAAGGCTAGCACCCAAAGCATAAGACTGCCCATAAGCACTAGTGTAGTGTTCCTTGCCTAGGCGGCAGGCCGGCGAGTTTCCGGGCTCGTGGCTTGCGGCGGCGGGGCCGATGGTAGTTCATTGCCAGCCCGGCGGGTGAGCCAAACTGGTACATGGAGGAGAGATGGAACAATTCGCCTTGGCCGCGTGCGTCGCGGCGGGAATCCTTTTCGGCTTCGCCATCGCGTGGATGTTCATGCGCACCGAGCGCGCCAACATCGCCGCGCGGGCGACGGCCGAAGCTTCGCGCGAAAACGCGGGGCTGCAAGAACGTTTGAACGCGGCGGAGTCCCGGCTGAAAGAGACCGGCGCCGAGTTCGAAGCCAAGACGGTGGAACTGCGCCGCCATTCGGACGAACGGGCGGCGGCCTTGTCGGCATCGCACGAGCGGCTGTTGGCCGCGACCAAGGCGTCTCTCGACGAACAGCGCGCCAGGCTGGACAAGGCCGAGTCCGAAGCCGACCGCCTTCGCGAGGAGAACGCGACCTTGCGAGCGGGCCACGCCGAGGCCGATGCGCGCATGGCGTTGCTATCGGACGCGCAGACCAAGCTCTCCGATACGTTCAAGGCGCTGTCGGCCGAGGTGCTGCGGAACAACAATCAGGCCTTCCTCGATCTGGCCAAAACGACGCTCGAAAAGTACCAGGACGGCGCCAGGTCCGATCTGGGCTCGCGGCAACAGGCGATCGAGGAACTGGTCAAGCCTCTGCGCGAATCGTTGTCCCGCGTGGACTCGAGCATCGTCGACATGGAGAAGGCGCGCGCCGCCGCGTTCGCCGGTTTATCCGAACAGGTGAGCGGACTGCTCAGCGCGCAGCACCAGCTTCGCGGCGAAACGCAGACGCTGGCCAACGCGCTTCGCGCGCCCGCCGTTCGCGGACGTTGGGGCGAGATCCAGTTGCGGCGGGTGGCCGAACTCGCCGGCATGGTGGAGCACTGCGATTTCGAGCAGCAGCAGGCGGTGGAAGGCGAGGATGGCACGCTGCGGCCCGACCTCATCGTGCATCTGCCCAACCGCCGCCAGATCGTGGTGGACGCCAAGGTCTCGCTCAAGGCCTACCTCGAAGCGCTGGACGCGACCGACGAGACGGTGCGCGTGAAGAAGCTCGGCGAACACGCGCGACAGGTTCGCGACCATCTGACCAAGCTCGGCGGCAAGCGCTACTGGAACCAGTTCCCGAACGCGCCCGAGTTCGCGGTGGCGTTCCTGCCGGCGGAGACGATCTTCAGCGCGGCGCTCGAGCAGGATCCGGGACTGATCGAATTCGGCGCCGAACAACGCGTGATCCTGGCGACGCCAACCACGCTGATCGCGCTGCTGAAGGCGGTCGCCTACGGATGGCAGCAGCAGCGGGTCACCGAAAGCGCGCGGCAGATCAGCGCTCTGGGCCAGACGATGTACGAACGGCTCCGCAACTTCTCGGCCTATATGGAGGAGATCCGGCGCAATCTGGCGCGCACGGTGGAAAGCTACAATCGCGCGGCGGGATCGCTCGAGAGCCGCGTGATGGTGTCGGCGCGGCGTTTCCGCGAATTGGGCGTCGGCGGCGCGGCGGAGGAACTGCCGCGGGTGGAGCAGGTGGAAGTGCTTCCGCGCGTGCTCGATATCGGGGCGGATTCGGCTGGAATACCCGCCGAGCCGGAGGTCGATGTGGCGATCCCGCCCGAACTCGCCACCGCCGTGCTCGGCGCCGAAACGGCCGTGATGGCTGCTGGAGCGGTCCAGGGCGATCTGTTCTCCGATTTCGTCAAGGTCTGAGATCCGGCGGCGAACGCGCTTCGTATCGAACGGTGGAGACCGATAATGAATTCCAACGTGCAATTGATTCGAGACGTGTTCGCCGCCTTCGTGCGCGGAGACGTACCCTTCATTCTTTCCAGGATCGCGCCGGATTGCGTCTGGTGCGGATCGATGGCCCCCGAACTGCCCTATTCGGGCGTGATGACCGGACCCGGCGAGATCGGCCGGTTCTTCCTGGGGATCGGCGGTGCGCTCGAGGTGCGGAGCTTCAACCCGGCGCGTCTGGTGGCGCAGGACGATACCGTGGTCGCGATCGGCGACTGGAGCGGCATCGCGCGGGCCACCGGCAAGCCGTACCACGCCAACTTCGCGCTCACGTTCACGGTGCGCGATGGAATGATCGCGAGCTACCTCGGCGTCGAGGACACGGCTGTCACCGCCGCCGCGTTGCGCTGAGGGCGGATCGAATCTTGACAACCTCGCCGCGCATGTTCCAAACTGGAAGGCGAACAAACAGCGAAAATGTATGCCGAGCTCCATGCCCGCTCCGCGTTCTCTTTTCTGGAAGGAGCCTCGGTCCCCGAGGATCTGATCGAGGAGTGCGCCCGCCTGGAGATTCCCGCCATCGCGCTCCTCGATACGGATAATCTCTCCGGCGCGCCGCGCTTTTACATGGCGGCGAAAAAGGCCGGCGTTCGCGCGCACGCGGGAGCCGAGATCTCGCTGGAGTCCGGCGGCCGCGTGGCGCTGCTCGCCGAAAACCGCACCGGCTACCAGAACCTCTGCCGGTTGATCACGTCGATGAAACTGCGCGCGCCGAAAGGCGAGGGCGCCGCTTCGGAAGACGAACTGCGCTCGTTCCCGGCCGGGCTGGTCTGCCTGGATCGCGGAGATCACGATCCCGGTTGGCTCGCCGGGATCTACGGCCGCGGCAACGTCTATCTCGAACTCCAGCGCCACTTCCGGCGCGATCAGGAGGCTCGCAACCGGCGCGTCCTCGATCTCGCCTCCGCGTGGAAGCTGCCCGTGGTGGCCACCAACGGCGTCCGCTACGCCCGCCGCGACCGGCGTGAACTGATGGATGTGCTTACCTGCGTCCGGAACAAAACCACGATCCACGACGCGGGACGGCTGCTCGAACGCAACGCCGAGCGCCACCTGAAACCGGAGCGGGTCATGCGCCGCGTGTTCGCCGACTTCCCGGCCGCCGTCGATGCCGCCGCCGAACTCTCCTCGCGCCTGGAATTCACTCTCGCCGGTCTGGGCTACAAATTCCCGCCGTATCCGGTTCCCGAGGGCGAGACGATGAACTCGTTTCTGCGCAAGCGCACCGAGGAAGGCGCGCGCCGGCGATACCGGCCGTATGGCGAAAAGCCGCGCCGCCAGATCGAACGCGAACTTGCCTTGATCCAGAAACTGGATCTGGCCGGTTACTTTCTCATCGTCTGGGATCTGACCCGGTTCTGCCGCGAGAACGGCATTCTGGCGCAAGGCAGGGGATCGGCGGCCAACAGCGCCGTGTGTTACTCGCTCGGGATCACGGCGGTCGACCCGGTCGGGATGGATCTGCTGTTCGAGCGGTTCCTGTCCGAGGAGCGCGGCGAGTGGCCCGACATCGACCTCGATCTCCCCAGCGGGGACAAGCGCGAAAGCGTCATCCAGTACGTGTACCGGCGGTACGGCGAGCGCGGCGCGGCCATGACGGCGAACGTGATCGCTTACCGCGGCCGGTCCGGCGTTCGCGACGTGGGCAAGGTTCTCGGATTCCCGGAGGGGGACCTGGGCCGCATCTCCGCGCTCGTCTCGCGATGGGGATTCAAGAATCCGGAAGACGGTCCGGACAAGCAGTTCGCCGAAGCGGGTTACCCGCCTTCCGATCCGCGCGTGGCGAAGTTTCTGTCCGTCTACAAGGATATCCTCGACTTGCCGCGCCATCTGGGGCAGCATTCCGGCGGCATGGTGGTGTGCCAGGGCTCGCTCGACACGGTGGTTCCACTCGAGCCCGCCACCATGCCGGGGCGCGTGGTCATCCAGTGGGACAAGGAGGATTGCGCCGATCTCGGGCTGATCAAGGTAGACCTGCTCGGACTGGGCATGCTCGCGGCGATCGAGGAAACCATCGACATCGCCGAACGCGAACTGGGCGAGCGGATCGACCTCTCGAATCTGCCCCAGGACGATCCGGCGGTTTACTCCGCGCTGCAACGAGCCGATACGATCGGGTTATTCCAGGTGGAAAGCCGCGCGCAGATGTCTGTCCTGCCGCGCATGCGCCCCGAGCGCTTTTACGACATCGTGGTGCAGGTGGCGATCATCCGCCCGGGTCCGATCGTCGGCGACATGCTGCATCCGTATCTTCGCCGGCGCGAGGGTTCGGAGCCGCCCGACAGCCTCCATCCACTGCTCGAGCCGGTGTTGGCGCGAACATTGGGAGTACCGCTGTTCCAGGAGCAGTTACTGCGGATCGCGATGACCGCCGCCGGATTCAGCGGCGGCGAGGCGGAGGAGTTGCGGCGCGCGATGGGCTTCAAGAGGTCGGAGGCGCGCATGGCCGCGATCGAGAAGCGGCTGCGGTCCGGCATGGCGGAGCGCGGCATCGTGGGCGAGGCGCAGGACCGCATCGTGAAGTCGATCACCGCGTTCGCGTTGTACGGCTTCCCGGAATCGCACGCCGCCAGCTTCGCGCTGATCGCCTACGCGAGCGCATACCTGAAGTGCCACTATCTGGCGGCGTTTACAGCCGCGCTGCTCAATAACCAGCCGATGGGCTTTTATCATCCGGCCACGATCGTCAAGGACGCGCAACGCCACGGACTCCGGGTTCTGCCGGTGGACGCGACACGCTCGGCGTGGCGATGCGGGCTGGAGGGCGGCGCGCTACGGCTCGGATTCAACTACGTGCGCGGACTGCGGCGGCCATCCGCCGAGTCGATCGTGGCCGAGCGTGAACGGGGGCCGTTCCGCGACATCCAGGATCTGACCCGGCGGGTCCCGGGGCTGCGCAAGGACGAAGTCCGCATGCTGGCGGAGACCGGCGCTCTGAACTTCGTGCGCGAGGAGAAGATCCACCGCCGCGAGGCGTTGTGGCAATCCGAACTCGCGCTGCAACCGGCGGGTCCGCTGCTCGAGCGGCTGCCTCCCGCCGGCGAACAGTCGCCCTTGCGCGCGATGACGGATCGCGAGCGGATTCACGCCGATTTCCACGGAACCGGAGTTACCGTGGGCCGGCATCCCTTGAACTTATACCGCCAGTATCTCGAATCCCGCAAGGTGACGGCTGCCGCCGCGTTGCCCCATACCCGCAACGGATCGGTGATTCGCGTGGCCGGCTGCGTGATCTGCCGCCAGCGGCCGGAGACGGCCAAGGGATTCGCGTTCTTCAGCCTCGAGGACGAGACCGGGATCGCCAACACGATCGTGAGCCCGGCGTTGTTCGAAGCCAACCGCCTGGTGCTCACCAACGCGCCCTATCTGCTCATGGAGGGAGTGTTGCAGAACCTGCAAGGAGCGGCGTCGCTGAAGGCGGGGCGCGTGGAGGCGCTCGACTTCGGCGATCCCACGGTGGCCTCCCACGACTTCCACTGAACCGGCCGCTCGCGCGTCCCCGGCATGCCGGCGCTCTCCCGCCGCCTGATGCAACAATAAATAGACTTTACTTATTTAACATACACACGCCGTAACAACGGCGCCGGAACGGCGTTTGCAAATACGCAGGGGGCCTGGAGAATCCGGTCCGCCGCAAGGAGATCAGCAAAATGAATGTATCGACGACAGGCCGTCTGGCCTCGGCCGGCGTCCTATGTTTCGCCGCCGCGTTCGCGCAAACGCCGGGCGCGATCAGTGGCCAATTCGTTGTCGCGGAAGAGGGCTTCACCGTTTCCGGCCAAGCCGTCGCGGCGCTTTCGCTTTTGACGTTTTCCGGCTCCGGATCCGTCTCCGGCCGTCAATACTCGCAGGGCGCGATCAGAGACGTGCAAGGCGTCTACACCTCCGGCGTGGCCGGTTTCGGATCGCTCGTACTGAACGTCACCGGCCCCGGCGGAGAAGGGGACTCGGCGACGTCCGCCGCCGCTTACCGCGTCATCGTCGCGCCGGGCGGAGACATAGCGGCCGTTCGCGTCGATCCGGGCTCTTCATCCACGGCGAGGATCGTGGCGGCCGGCCCGCTTACCGCGCGTGGAGCCTATCTGCTCAACCAAAGGCCGTCCAGCCGTAAGTTCGTGCGAGTCGCGCTATTGACTTTCGACGGGACCGGCTCCGTCTCCGGCATCCAGGTCATCGACACCCAGAGTGGGGCGGCCGAGTCCAACATCGCCGGATCGGTGGCGGCGATGAGCGACGGATTTCAGACTCTGTCGCTCGCCAGTTCGATCACCAGCGAGAACGGGGATGCGGAGACGGCGCGCGAGGAGTACGTCGTCCTCAACACCTCGAACGAGTTGTTCGCCATCGCCTCCGCCCCCGGACCCGCGCAACTACTCGTCCTCGAGCGCTGACCCGGGGCTGAGCCGGTCCGCCGGCTGGTTACGCTCCGGCGGCCGGTTTGCACATCGGCAGGGCCTCGGTTATCCGGAACGTGCGCACCGATTCGGCGAGAACCTTGCCGGTTCCCGGATCCCTGAGAATCTCCCAGGGGATCGCCAGGCGCGTCGTCGAGACGATCTCCACCTCGGTACGGTAGAGTTCGTCCTTCACCTCGTTCCACACGGCCAGCGACGACGGCGACGTGTAGAAGAGGTTGCGGAACAGTTCGACGCCGGCGACGAGAAGTTGCCGTCCCACTTTCAAGCTGATCTGCGGTCCCGGGTTGCCGGGAAACACCTGGATGTCCGGTAACATGTCGGGCAGCACGTCGCGCAACCAGGCGAGTTTCTCCGAGTGCTGGCTCGTCCACGGGCTGGAGAATACGGAAACCGAGCGAAAGCTGACCGAGTCGTCCGCGGTGGCGGTCACGACGGAACGCAGGCTGCCGTGGTGCGCGTCACCGATCTCGATCAGAAGTTTGGGCACGATTCAACGGGACGCCCGCTTGGCGTCTTTCAGGGTGGTCAGATACTCCAGCAGATCCACCAGTTGCTGCTCGGTCATTTTGGTCACCAAGTCCTCCGGCATCATCGACAGGCTGCTCTTACGGCGCGCGGCGATATCGGCGGGCTTCAGCCGGATGGTCTCGCCCAGGTCCGTCCTGGCGACGACGCGCTGAGGCGTATCTTCGGCCAATATCCCGATCACCTGGCCCTGCGTCTTGGTGTCGAGGATCCATGTGACATACTCGTGGGCGATTCCCGCGCTCGGGTTCAGGATGGAGTCGAGCAGCGCCTCCTTGCCGAGCTTGGTTCCGATGGCCGACAAATCCGGGCCCACTGGCTGCTGGCCGGCGGGGGCGGTGTGGCACGACGCGCAGTCCGGTCCGTTCTTCGACGTGAATACGCTCTTGCCGGCCGCCGCGTCGCCCTGCCGCGAGGCGAGCATTCTGGGGGATGGTAGCTTGGTTCGGCCGCGGAGCACGGGCAGCGGAAGGAGCTTGGCGGCGCGAGCCTGGATCGCCGGCGTCCTGTTGGCCGCGACCAGATTGGTGGCAAGGTTCTTCATCTCCGCGGGAAGCAGTTGCTTCTCCTCGAGATCCAGAATCCGGCCGGCGCCTTTGTCGCCTCGCGCCAGGATGCGGAGAGCCTCGCTGCGAAGCTCGTTAGGTTCCTTGCCGAGCACGATGCGTTCCAGGTTGGCGTCGATGCCGGCCGGCCGGGCGGCGCCCAATCCACGCAACGCGGCCACGCGCACCGGCAGGGATCCGCGGCGGAGTAGGCCGTCGAGCACCGCGACATATTCCGGCGCCTTCATCTTGCCGATGGCTTGAATCGCCGGCAGACGGATGTCTTCGGGGGCTTTGTCGTCCTTGGCGATCGCCGCCAGGGCAGGTCCGAAGCGCGGGTCTTCCAGGTCGTCGGCGAGTGCGATGGCGGATCCGCGGAGTTGGGGAGTGGACAGCGCCGCCGAGATGGCCGCTGCCACCTCCGGTCCGCCGCGGTAGTCCGTCCATTCGGAGAAGATGCGCTTGCCGGTGCGCGTCAGCGCCGTGTGGCGCAGCGCGACGGGGGCGGCATCGGAGGCAGCCAGGGCGGTAACCGCCTTCATCGCTACATCCGAAGGTTGCGCCGCGACGGCCTCCATCGCCTCGATGCGGCGGGTTTCCGGCAGTGCGGCGTCGTTCATGGCGGATATCAGAGAGGGCAGGTCCGCCGGACGCCGCAGACGCCAGCGAATGGCGAGTGAGCGCGAATCGGACGAATTGGGAAAAGCCTCGGCCAACCGCGCCGCCACGGCGTCATCCTTATGAGCGATGCCGATGCCGAGAGCCTCGAGCATGGCGCGGTCCTTGCCATCGTATTGCTTGGCCGCTTCCAGCCACGGATCGACGGCCGCGGACTCCCGGTAATGTTGGAGCAGCACCGCCACCTCGCGCCGGACTCCGGCGTTCCGGTCCCGCGCCAGCGGCTTGGCGGCTGCCAGGAACCGGTCCCGTTGTTGCAGATGCGCCACACGGAGCGCCGCCATCCGCATTCGGGGATCGGGTGAGGCCAGCGCCTCGTCCACGGCGGCGCGTCCCTCCTGGCCAAGCCCTCCCAGCAGCCATAAGGCGCGGGCGCGAAGCACCGGATCGTCCTGCCGGAAAGCCGCTTGCAGCGCGGGAAGAGCGGCGCGGCCCTGCTCGCGGAGTTTGGTGTAGGCCAAGTACCGGATCGACTGCGTAGGGCTGGCGAACGCCTGGGTCAGGCCGGCGGGAGTCGACAGGTCCACCGGGACCTTCGCGGGCCGGTTGCCCTTTGGCGCCAGACGGTAGATGCGGCCGCGAGCGGTGTCGCCCATGTTGTGGCCGCCGACGCCAGGGTCGTACCAGTCGGCGATGAAGACGGCTCCGTCGGGCGCCACGGCAACGTCGGACGGCCGGAACCAGGCATCGGCGCCGCCGATGGTGATTTCGGGTGAAAGCGTATAGCCGGCGCCTGTCTGCTCGATCATGTACGTTCGTATTTCCCGTTTGCCTGCTTCGGCGTGAATCGGCATGTGGCGATAGCGCGGTGGCAGTAGTTTTCCCTCGTAGACGAGCAGCCCGCAGGGCGACCCGGCGCCCAGGCGTTCGATGTTGGGAACGACGCCCGGATTCTCCTGGTGAAAGTGAGTGCCGCGATCCTCGCGCCAGCTTCTGCCGCCCGGTCCCCAGTAACCGTAGTTACCGCCCTCCATGACATGATTGAAGCGGGTCCAGGCGTTGCCGTCGTCGTCGTTGTCGGACTGCCAGATGGATCCGAACGAATCCATGGCCAATTCGTAGGGATTGCGGAAGTTGTGGCCGAGGACGGTGAAGTTCGACCCGTCCGGATCGACGCGCAGAGCCGTCCCGGCGTAGTAGGGGCCCTTGCGCGAACTGACGGTCCGGCGGCCGGATTTGTCTGTAACGTCGAAGCCCTGGTCGCCCGAGTTGAAGTAGTAGCGGCCGTCGTGGCCGAACGTCACGGCGTGTAGGCCGTGATCGTGGTCGATGCCACGCTGGTATTGCATCAACTCTATTGACGCTGTCGGCGGTCACGGCGTGTAGGCCGTGATCGTGGTCGATGCCACCCCAGCCGGTGAGCAGGATCTCGCGGCTCACGATCCTGTCGTTGGCGTCCTTGGTATAGACGATGAGATCCGGCGATTGCGAGACGATCACCTTGTCGCCGAGGACGGCGATGCCGAGCGGCGAGCGGAGAGCGGGGTCCTGGTGAAAGATCTTCTTGGAGTCGGCCACGCCGTCGCCATTGGTGTCCTCGAGGATGACGATGCGGTCGCCTTCCTTGCGCAAGTCGGGCTGGTTCGTCAGTTTGCGGCGGTAGTTCACCGCCTCGAGATACCAGACGCGGCCGCGTTCGTCGATATCGATGTTCGTTGGATTCACGACGTTGGGTTCGGCCGCCCAGAGCGTCGCTTCGAGGCCAGGCGCCGTCTTCAAGCCACGTACGGTTTGGGGAGCGGCCCATTGGGCCATCGCCGGCGAGGCGCACCCAAGGGCTGCGAAAGCAACGAGATAACGCATTCAATACATTGGTAACACAGAACGGCCGGACCTAAAGCATTCCGCCGCGCCCGACGATGGAATGGATGCAAGAACTCTTCGCCCGTCCGGCGAGGGGCAGTCCGCCAGAGAGGAAGCATGAAGAAGCAGCTTGGGCCGTTGGTTTTGATCGCTTTGGTCGTCGCCGTGATCTCCACGGGCGTGTTCTATTTCCTGGTTTCCGGGCGCGTGGAGGGCAAGGCGCAGGCGTCCGCCGCGAAGAAGGTCGTGGTGGCGGCGCGGGCCATTCCGGCGGGATCGAAGCTCGAGGTGGGGGATCTCAAGGCGATCGATTGGACCGATGGCGAACCTCCCGCGGAGACTTACCGCGACGCGGGACAGGTATCGGGCAAGGTCACGACGACGGCGGTGGATGCCGGCGAACCGGTGGTTGCGGCGAAGATCGCCAGCCCAGGCGGTGGGGGCGGCGCGGGCGTACCATCGGGCATGCGCGCGATCTCGGTGCAGGTGGGCGATTCGAGCGGGATCGTCGCGATATTGAAGCCCGGTTTCCGGGTGGACGTGCAGGCGGTGCTGGTGCGCGAACAGACGGAGATGGACGTTCGCACCGTCGCGGAGGATCTGGAGGTGTTGCGAGTGACTCCTCCGGCCGAAACCGGATCGAAGAATTCGAATCCAGTGGTGACTCTGCTGGTAACTCCGGCGGAGGCGAACGCGCTCGCGCTGGCCGACACCGGAACGCGTGTGCGCGTCACGTTGCGGAATCCGCTCGATCACGACAAGTCCGCGCTGCCCGCGCAGAGCTTGCATTCCGTCATGACCGGCGTCGAGCCATGGAAGGCGCGAGCGGCGGCAGCGGCGCCGGCGGCGAAGAAGTAGGATCGCCCTCCCATGACACTGCTCGTGATCGGCGCGGTGTTCCTCGCCACCTTCGCGCTTGCGGCGGTGGCTGTAATCGGCGGCCGCAAGATGATGGAGCAAAGCGCCGAGCCTTTGGAACGGCAGGCCGGGACGGATCCGCTCGCCGAGGAGGGCGCGGTCATCGACTGGGATGCACCGGTCAACGCGCCGACCCTGCTTCGCGAGGACTCGCTGAGCACGATCTCGTTCTGGGACCGCATCCTAGCCAAGGTCGACGGCGTGCACATCCTGCGAATCCAGTTGGCCGAGGCGGGACTGCGATGGTCGGTGGGACGGCTCACGTCGTTGATGCTGCTCTCGGCGGCGGCGACTTTCGCGATCCTGTGGAAAATGAGCTGGCTTCCCGGTTTGGCGGCGGCCGGCATTGCGACACTGGCGGGATTCGCGCCGTACACGGTGGTTCACCGGCGGCGGAAACAGCGTCTGTTCCTGCTCGAGGACCAGTTCCCGGACGCGCTCGATACTCTGGCGCGTGCGTTACGGGCCGGTAATCCGCTGTCGGCGGGAATGGAGTTGCTCACCCGTGAAGTTCCGCAACCGCTGGCCGGGGAGTTCCGCAAGACGCTCGACGAACGGAACCTGGGAGTCAACTGGGAACGGGCGCTCGAGCATCTGGCCGAGCGGATTCCGGTAACCGAGGTCAGCGTTTTCGTCGCTGCCGTGCAGATTCAGAGCCGCACCGGCGGCAAACTGCATGAGGTTCTGACAAAGCTCGCCGAGAACATGCGCGAGTCGGCCGCGTTGAAGGGTGAGATTCGCGCCATTGCCTCGCACGGCCAGCTCACGGGCACGATTCTGACCCTGCTACCGGTGGGAATCGCGGCCATGATGGCGATCGTCAACCCGGCTCACATCCTGGTCCTGTGGACCAATGAAGTGGGCAGGATGATGGTAGCGGCGGCCATCGCGTGTCTGGTGCTGGCGCACTTCGTAATCCGCAAGCTGATGGAGATCGAGGTATGAACCTGATCCTCACCGGCGCGTTCTTCCTGGTGGTGATGGCGACGATCCTGATCGCCGGGCAGGTCTACCTGCGCGCGCGCGCCCATGCGGGCGAGATTCATGGCCACCACGCTCCCCCGAATCCGTTCGGCGGCTTCCTGGCCCGGCTGGGGCGGCTGGTCCACCGTCCGGGCACTCGCTCGGACGACCTGAGGAAGCAATTGTTCCGCGCCGGGTATCGCGCACCGTCCGATCTGAGCGCTTTCCACGGCGTGCAACTGGTGACCGCCGCGGCGCTAGCTCTCCTCCTGGTGGCGTTGTCACCCGGTGCGGCGCAAGACTCGCTGCTGCTTGTGGCGGCGGGCGCCGGATTCGGGTTCCTCGTGCCGCAACGAGTGCTCCGTTATCAAGTGAAGTCGCGGACCGCGCGTATCCGGTCGGCCGTGCCCGCGGCGCTCGATCTGCTGGTGCTCGCTCTCGAGGCCGGACAGACGATGGATCAGGCGCTCTACGACACCGCGACGGCGCTTCATCGCGTCTATCCCGATCTCTCGTCCGAACTGGTTTTCTGCAACCTGGAAATGCGGGCCGGAACCAGCCGCACCGACTCTTTGCGACGTCTGGCCGAACGATGCGGCGAGGAGGAAGTCAAGAAGTTCTCGGGCGTGCTCATCGATGGCGAGCGCTTCGGAACTTCACTCGGACCCGCGCTCCGCACGCACACTCGCTTCCTGCGAACGCGCACGCGGCAGAGCGCCCAGGGCGCGGCTCGCAAGCTCTCGGTGAAGCTGGTGATCCCCGTCTTCTTCCTGATTTTCCCGTCGGTGATGCTGGTCACGCTCGGCCCCGCGTACTTGCAACTACAGCGGTTCCTCGGCGACTTTCTCGGAAAGTAGCTACTCGGGAACGCCGAGATCGGCCGCGCCTAGCGGAGACATGACCGCCTCCGGGCAATGCCGCGCGATCGCCTCCATCGCGATTCGCGCGCGCCGGACGCGCTCGCGGGACAGCGCCAGCGCGGTGTTCTCGATGTGCGTCCCGCACGGATAGATGTCGGGCGAGTTTCGCAAGCCGAACTTCAAGTAAACGGGCGAGGCCACGCGGATCAAATCCGGGATCTCGAAGTACCGGATAAAGCCGCCGATGTTATCGGGCGCCTCCACGTAGAAGTCGATCGGCGTGGTCACCGCCGCTCGAATCCCGGCGATCTGCGCGATGGTCAGGTCGGACGGGATATTGATCGTATCGGCCCCGAGATCCTCGAGAATCTTCGCGCCGGCCGGGTTGCACGGCGCCATCATGACGCTGGTCTTGATCACCAGATTCCGCGGCAATTCTCCGGTCTCGCGCATCTTGGACACCACTTGCAACGTACCGGTGTCCGACACGAGCACGCTTCGCATTCCCAGTTCACAGCCGCGGGCGATATCGGCCAGCGCGAATCGCAACTGATCGGCGCCGCGCGGGCTGAGCCCGAGCGCCTTGCCGGCGGGAGAAAACACCTGCGCGCCAGTATCGAAAGTGGACCGGGGCCCGACGAACAGATTCACCTCGATCCGCCGTTCGCGGCCGATCTCCATCATTTCGACGATCTCGGAATCGGTCATGAGCATGATTCCGCTGCCCTGCGACACGCGATGGACGGGCACCTCGCGGCGTTCGGCCTCCTCGATCACCGCGGTCAAAGCGCGCGGCCCCTCGGTGGATGGAATCTCGATGCGGTACTGGCCGCCGTCGGGAAATCGAAGGCTCGACGCGGGACAGTCCTTCGGGTCCGATCCCGGCAATCCCAACGCGGCCAGCGCCTTGCTTCCTATGTCCATGGTTGGTGGTCCTCTTCGATCGAGTATCCGTCGCGCGCAACGCCCGGGTGAAAGGCTTCCGATTCGTGCCCGTGCATCGCGAAGATCTGGCGCACCAGTTCGCAGACTTCGCGGTGTCCGATTTCATGAAACACGAGCACGGAAGGACCGGCGCCGCTCAACGTGCATCCTAGCAGTCCGGGCGCCCGCAGCCGCAGGATCTCGTCGAGCCCCGGGACCAGCCGCGCGCGAAACGGCTGGTGCATCGCGTCCTCGAGAGCGGTGGGAAACGCGGACGTGTTACCGGAGGCGAGAGCCGCCATCAGAAGCGCGGCGCGCTGCACGTTGAACACCGCGTCGCGCTTGGAATAAGCTTCCGGCAGCGCGGCGCGAGCCTCCACGGTGGGCAGCATGAAATCGGGTGTGACCACGGCAGCCTCGAAGCGCTCGGGCATTTCGAGCCGCACCGCGCGCGCGGCTCCACCGGCGTCGATGGCGCTGGCCACCACCGATCCGAGCACGCACGCGGCGACGTTGTCGGGATGGCCCTCGATGTGGGCCGCTTCGTTCAACACGCGGGGTTTCTTCCAGTTCAACCCCAACAGCCGGTCGGCGATCACGACGCCGGCGGTCAGCGCGGCCGCGCTCGAACCCAGCCCCTTACCCAATGGAATTTGATTGTCGATTTCGAGTTCGATGAAAGGCAGCCGGGACGCGCAATCGGCTCCGACGCGCAGCGCGGTTTGCCAGATGAGATTGGCTTCGCTTTCGGGAATGAGCGCGGCGTCGCGGCCATGTACGCGGACCCGCAACTCCGGCGCGCGCCGGAACCGGCACGTCAGCCAGATTCCGAGCCCCAACCCCAACGCGTCGAATCCGGGTCCCAGATTCGCGCTGGACGCGGGAACCCGGAGTAGCCACGCGGAGTTATCCGCCGATGACAACCTTCTGTCCTTCCCGGCAAGATCGATACACGGACAGCACGAACTCGAGCGCGCGGTAGCCCTCTTCGCCGGTGATCAACGGCGGCTTGCCCGACGAGATGGCGTTGCCGAAATCGAGGAACTGGCGTTCGAGCGGCAGCGTGGGAATCGCCATGGGATCGGAGGCTCCCGACTTCACCTCGGATTCCACCGGCGCGGGCTCGCCGGAATCGTCCTGGACGTCCCACTTGGTCAGCTTGTCGCCGGTGAGGACGGCCGTGCCCTTGGTCCCATGGATCTCGATGCGTTCCGAGTAACCGGGCCAGAACGCGGTGGACGACTGAATCACGCCCTGCGCGCCGTTGGCGTAACGGAAGATGGCGGTGACCACGTCCTCCGACTGGATATTGTGCAGCGAGCCCAACTGCCAATATCCGAAGACTTCCTTCACCGGGCCGATCAGCCAAAGCAGCACGTCCACCTGATGGACCGCCTGATTGATGAGCGCGCCGCCGCCCTCCACCTCCCAGCTACCCTTGATCGGACGCGAGTAGTAAGCGGGCGTGCGATACCACTTGACATAGGCATCGGCCTGCAGGATCTTACCGAGCCGCCCATCCGCCAGCGCCTGAATCAGAAACCGGCTCGAGTCGTCGAAGCGGTGCTGGCTGACCACGCCCAGCGTGATGCCGGCCTTCTTCGCGACATCGATCATCCTGGCCGCGGTTTCGAGATTCGTCGACAACGGCTTTTGCAATTGGATGTGCTTCTTCGATTCGGCGCAGATCTCGACGGGCTGGAGGCGGAAGTCGGGGAACGTGCAGACGTCGACGTAATCGATGGAGGGATGGCGGCACACCTCCTGGTACGTCTTGACGAACTCGCACCCGTTGGCATCGGCGAACTTGCGGCCGGCCTCCTCGGAGATGTCCGTGCAGCAGACGATCTCGTATCCGATCCTCTTGTACGCGAGGGCGTGCAGATTGGAAATCGCGCCCGTTCCGATGATTCCGACTCGCAAAGCGGCCTTCTCCCTTGTGGTGGTATCGATCTGACAGTTTACCGTACCGCGGCCAGGGCCATCAGCGGAAAATAGTGCCGGTAGAGATGGTAGTTGAGATAAAAGACGTTCGGGAATCCGGTGCCGGTGGCGAGGGATTCGTTCCACGCGCCTTCGCCGGTCTGCTGGGACAGCAGAAAGTCGACGCCGCGGCGGGCCGCCGGAGAACCGCCATCGCCCGCGGCGGTCAATCCGAGCAGGGCCCACGCGGTCTGCGAGGGAGTGCTCGCGGCGGGCACGAACTGTCCCTTCGCGTAGCTGGCGCAGCTTTCGCCCCAACCGCCGTCGCGATTCTGCGTGTCGCGCAACCAGGCCGCGCCCTTGGCGATGGAAGGCCGCGCGTTCACGTCGCGGGAAGCGGCGAGTCCGCGCAGGGCGAGGAACGTGCCGTATACGTAGTTGACGCCCCACCGCCCGTACCAGCTTCCGTCGCGCTCCTGGCATCCCATGAGGTAGCGGGCGGCGTTGCGGATGGCGTCATGACCGGCGCCCAACCCCTGCCTTACCAGCGCCTCGAGCACGCGACCGGTGATGTCGGGGCAGGTGGGATCGAGCATCGCGTTGTGATCGGCGAACGGCAGCCGGTTGAGGATCTGCCAGTCGTTGTCGACGTCGAACGCGGCCCAGCCGCCGTCCTTCGACTGCATGCCGAGCAGCCAGTTGGCGGCCCGCCGCACCACGCGATCCTGGCGCGCCGGATCGGACGCCTTGGCGTGGCAAAAGGCGAGCAGCACCATGGCGGTGTCGTCGATGTCGGGGTAGAACTCGTTGGCGAACTCGAACGCCCAACCGGAAGGCTCGAGCAACGGGCGCTTCACCGACCAGTCGCCGCGATGCCGCACTTCCTTGGAGATCAGCCAGTCGGCCGCGCGGCGCATCTCCTCCGCGTTCCCGCGGCCTGCCTCGCCGAGCGCGTACGCGGCGATCGCCGTGTCCCATACCGGCGACACGCAGGGCTGGAAAAAGAACTTGCCGTCGCGCTCGACGATCAGGTTGTCGAGATGACGGATGGCTTCGGCGAGATCGGGATGATCGGCCGGATAGCCGAGCGAATCGAGCGCCATGATGAAGTACATCATCGACGGATAGATGGCTCCCAGCCCGTCGGAATAGCGGGTGTGGTCGAGCATCCACTTTTCCGCCTCGCGCAGGGCGGTGGCGCGGAGATTCTTGAAGCCTCGCTTGTCCCAGATCTTCACCAGGCGGTCGACGTAATGGACGAGGAAAGCCAACCCCTCCCGGCTGGCGAGCGAGAGCTTCTTTCCCGGGAGGAACAACTCGTCGAGCGTGAAACCCTCGGGAGCGCGCCGTTTTCGCCCGGCGGCCTGCACAACCGAGAGCGGCACCACGATGGCGCGGGTCCACGACGACATTTCGGAGGGCACGTTGCCGGGAAGAACCACGATTTCGGGTGGCACCGTGGGGACGTACTTATCGGGAAACAGGCCGAAAAGACTGAGGTTGATGCGGGTGTAGCTGTTGCACTCCTGCACGCCTCCCAGCCGCCAGGCCGCGGCGCGCGCCCGCAACATCGGCTCGGAGTCCGGGCTGACGCCGGCAAGCTTCAGAGCCGTGTAGGCTTTCACCGTGAGGTTGATGTCGGCTCCGGCGCCTGGATAGAGCGCCCATCCACCGTCGGGGAGTTGGCGGTCGAGGATGGCGCGCGCGCACTTCAGAATCCGGCCGCGCTCCGGCGGATCCCAACCCGGCCCGTCCGGCTGATGCAGCCAGAGTTGCAGCAGCACGTAGTCGGCCTCGAGCGACACGTCGGCGGTCAGGTCGCCGATCCAGTACCCTTGCTCGCGCTGCTTGGCGAGTAGCGAATCCGCCGCCCTGAGCTTGCCACTCTCGACCCGGTCCATCCAGGCCCAGGCTTCGGCCTTGATGTCCACCGGAATGCGCCGGCGGCCCGGCTGAACGATTTCAAAACCGCCCAAATTCTACTTTCCTCCGGCCGAGTATTTGTCGAACAACGTCTTGGCGAAATAATTGGACACGTTCGACTCGTTGCGCGCGACCTCGTAGTAGACGGCCTTGAGCAACTGGTCCTTGCGATTGAGAAGCGTCTCCCGGATGGTCTGCTGCACGCGCGGATCGTTCAACTGGCGCTGGCCCGCCGGCTCCTTGGACACCAGCTTCATGATGCGGTAGCCCTCCTGCGTTCTCACGACCGGAGAGAGCTGGCCGGGCTGCATGGAGGTGACCATTTTGCGCAGTTCGACATGCGCCTGCTCGAGCGACGATTCGCCGATGAAGCCGAGGTCGCCGCCGTTGGGCGCGGTGTTGGAATCCTCGGAGAAGTTCTGGGCGATCATGGCGAAGTCCTCGCCCTGCTTGAGCCGGGCCTCGATCATCTGGATCTTCTGCCGGGCCTGCTCCTCGTTTTGCGCCTTGTCGGACCGGAGGTTGCGAACATTGGAGTCGGGCCGGTTGGTGACCAGGATCTGCGCCAGATGCACCTGCGGTTCGGGCAGGTTGAAGCTGGCCTTGTTGGAGGCGTAGAACTCGGCGACGTCCTTGTCGGTGATATTGATGTGGGACGTGATTTCCTTGTTGAACAGCTTCTGAATGCTGAGGTCGCGCTTCAATTGCGCCTTGAACTCGTCGGCGCTGATCTTGCGCGCGTCGAGCTGCTTCTGGAATTCTTCCTGCGTGTAGGGCGACTTCAGGTCGTTGAACTTGGCCTGCACATCGGCGTCCGGCGCAACCAAGCCGAGCTTTTCGGCGCGCTGCATCATGATCTCGTTGTCGACCATGCTGCGCAGCACCTCGAGCTTCTGGATCGCCGACTGGTCGGCGCTGGCCTCGCTGCCCGGGTTGGGGAACTGAAGCTTGTATTGCTTCTCGAGGTCGTCGAAGGTGATCGTGCGGCCGCTCACTTCGGCCGCCACGTTGGGCGGCGCCCCCCTTTTACAAGCGGCCAGCACCATTAGAGCGGCGAGGACCGCCGGGACTCGGTTCCGGTACATAAAGATTCCCCATTGTAGCGTGACCGGCCAGAGGCACACGTTCCGGGCAGCCGCGCGGCGGGGCCGGGACCGCTTTGGTAACCTGAAAGAATCCATGCAGCTTTCCGACGTGATCGCCGGCCAAGGTCAAGACCGGCTTCAGCAAGCTCTTCGTTCGATTTCACCGGGCAAACTTCGCACCTATCAGATGTTCGACCGCATCCGGATTCGTCTCCACTGCGCCAAGCTCAACCAGGAGACGTTGCGCAAGATCGGACCGCGCGTTTGGGAACGCGTTCTCGCCAAGGACGAGGATCTGGCGGTCGAGTTGAGCCAGGCGATCCTGGTCTCCCACATGGACATGATCGTCGCGGCGCTCGATCACCTGGGCGTTCCTCATAGCGAAGGGTTCTTCGACAAGGACGCCAACGTGGGATCGTATCTGCCGGAGGGCTGGCAGCAGCGTCTGGTCGATCATCTGTCGCCGAAATTTCCAGAGGCGCTGATCGTGTTCTACGTGAACCACCTCGCGCACGAAGTGAATCCGGAAGCGCCGGTCTTCGTTCCGGCCGGAGCCCAGTAGTGGAGTCCGGGCTCGAACTGCTGCGCGAACAGGCCCTGGAGCGCATTCGCGGCGCGGCGGGCCTGGAGGATCTCGAGGCGGTTCGCGTCGAAGTGCTGGGCCGCAAGGGCGTGCTGAACAGCATCAGCCGGGATTTCGGCAAGTTCGGCCCCGAGGATCGAGCGCGCGCGGGCAAGTTGCTCAACACGGCCAAGCAAGCGGTGGAATCGGCGCTCGACGCCCGCAAGGCGGAGTTCGAAAGCGCGGCGCTCGCGGCCCGGCTCGAATCGGAGTGGGTGGACCTGACGCTTCCCGCTCCCGGCGTCCGGCCGGGGAGTCCGCATCCGGTGACCATCATTCAAGCCGAGATCGAGGACTTGTTCACGTCGATGGGCTTCACCGTGTTGAGCGGCCCCGAGGTGGAGACCGAGTACAACAACTTCGACGCGCTGAACATCCCGCCGGACCATCCGGCGCGCGACATGCAGGACACGTTCTGGCTCGAGGACGGCCACCTGTTGCGGACGCATACGTCTCCGGTCCAGGTGCGCGGAATGAAGCGCCTGGGCCCGCCGCTGCGAATGATCGCGCCCGGACGCGTGTTTCGCAACGAAGAAGTGGACCCCAGCCACGAGCACACGTTCTACCAGTTGGAAGGCATGATGGTGGACCGCGAGGTTTCGGTCGCCAACCTGATCTACTACATGAAGACTCTGCTCGCGGGGATCTTCCGGCGCGACGTCACCGTGCGGCTGCGGCCCGGATATTTCCCGTTCGTCGAACCCGGCTTCGAGCTCGACGTGCAGTGCCTGCTGTGCGGCGGAGGCGGTTGTCCGGTTTGCAAACAGAGCGGCTGGCTGGAACTGCTGCCCTGCGGGCTGGTGCATCCCAACGTGCTGCGGATGGGAGGCATCGATCCCGAGCGGTGGATGGGATTCGCGTTCGGCCTCGGGCTCACGCGGCTGGCGATGATGCGTTATCAAATCGACGATATCCGCCTGCTTCAGGGCGGCGACCTCCGGTTTCTGGGTCAGTTCTAATCGCATGAAATTCTCCGTCAATTGGATCTCCGAGTTCACCGGACCGCTGGACCTGCCGGCTCGCGAACTCGCGAACCGCATCACGATCAAGACCGCCGAGCAAGGGGGCGTCGAGGAAATCGGAGCGCATCTGGAAGCGGTGTGCGCGGCGCGTGTGCTGGGGACACAGCCCATCGAAGGCAGCAGCAACGTGACGGCGACGGCCGACACCGGACGTTACGGAGTACGCACGGTGGTCTGCGGCGCGCCGAATTGCATGCCGGGGCTGGTAACGGCGTACGTGCCCGCGGGAACGCGGCTCGGTGGAAGGCTCATTGAGCGGGCGTCGGTCTCCGGGGTCGAAAGCGACGGAATGCTGGCGAGTGGCGCCGAACTGGGACTGAATCGCGACACGGCTGGAGTCATCGAACTCGACGCCCAGCCCGGCGACCCGATCCCTGGATGCGGCGCGGACTCGATCATCGAGATCGACAACAAGTCGCTCACGCACCGGCCCGATCTGTGGGGTCACTTCGGAATGGCGCGCGAAGTAGCCGCTATCGTGAGCGGCCGAGTCGAGGATCCGGTGAAGATGAATCTGCTGCCGCACGGTCCGGCGGCGGTCCGCGTGAACGTGGAGGACACGCGGCTTTGTCCGCGCTACAGCGCGCTGGTGTTGGAGAACGTGAAGGTCGCGCCATCGCCGCCGTGGCTGCAGTACCGGCTGCAATCGGTGGGTTTGAACCCGATCAACAACATCGTCGACGTGACAAACTACATCATGGC
>SYLY01000369.1 GCA_005808475.1 Acidobacteriota bacterium | reverse complement strand
CGCGGCGTCGTAGTCGATGCGGGACATCTCCGAGGAGCCGCAACGAAGGAAGCGGCCCGGCGCCGCCGCAACCCACTGGGCGCATTGGACTTGCAACGCAGGCTCCGCGCATTGGCGTTTGCCGCCCATGGCCGCCGCCGCCGCCATATCATGGTTGCGCGCGGCCATGCTACTTGCACCACGGGCTGCTAGCGCCCGCGCGCGATGGGCCGTAGCGGCCGGCCCGGCGCGTACACGCCGATCCAGTGATTGGCGAACGCGAGTCCCGGGCGCGGAACCACCACGGGCATGTGGCAGCTTTGGCACTTCTTTCCCACGACCGCCGTGGCGGCCGCGTGGCGAGGCTTGACGTGGCACCCGCCGCACGACGGCTTGGCCGCGCCGCCGCCGTGGACATCGTGGCACGTGCCGCACGATAGCTTCCCCTCGCTCTTCAGGAAACACGCGCTTTCGGCCAGGTAGAGCGGCTGGTGGCGCGTGTTCCAGGGATCGTTCCAGTCGGTGTTGTCGCCCGCCGCCGCCGGCTTCCGGTGACAGCTTCCGCACGCCTGGTTCATCTCCGCCGCCGAGTACGACGCCGGATTCACCACGTTACCGAGGCCGGGCGCGAACACGTGCTTCTCGCCGGGACCGTGGCAGGACTCGCAACGCACGCCCGGCTCGGTCACCGAAATCCGCAGCCCCTCGCCGACGCGCACCTGTCCGGTCGAGTGGCATTGGAAGCAGCGCAGGATCTCCGCCTCTCCGGAGATCACCGGGTAGAGCACGCCGGGGCCCTTTGCCGCCGCGTGGCCGGGAGTGGCATCCATCCGGCCGAGCGACGTGTAGTAGCTGAGTCCGTGTTCGATGTAGGCCCCCGTCCGGACGCGAGAAACGAAAGTGACGGCCTGTTGCCCGCCGCCGAAAGCCCACTCGGGCTTGAAATCGACCAAGGCCGAAAACTTCGACGCCATTGGATGCGCGGAGGGAAGCGACAGCGCCCGCGCGTGCCCGGTCGCCGACTGCCGCTCGAAATGCACCGCGTGGCAGGCCTTGCACGCGGCTGAACCCACTTCGGCGAGCGCCGCCTGGACGGCGAAGACGAGCAGGAGCGGCAGCATGGTGTTAATCTAGCAACTCTATGCGTGTTTTCACCACCGCCGCTTCGTTGGCGGCCCTCGCCGCGATGCTCTTCGTGGTCCCCGGGGCCTCGGTCGCCCAGGACAAAAAGAAGGCCGCCGCCAAAAAGAAAAGCGATCCCTTTCAAAATCCCCGCGGATACCGCGACACGCCGTACCTGCCCGATGGCAAGTGGCGCGTCCACGATCTGGACCGCCCCCATCCGGCGATGGTGACGCCTGGCGCCAAGCCTGGAGACCCGCCATCGGACGCAATCGTGCTGTTCGACGGCAAGGATCTGTCGAAGTGGATGGACGCGGGCAAGCGCGAGTCCTCCGGTCAGAGCGCGGACGCCAAGTGGAAGGTGGAGAACGGATACCTCGAGGTCGTCCCCGGCACGGGCGATCTGATCACTCGCGAAAAATTCGGCGACGTCCAGCTCCACATCGAATGGGCGTCCCCAATGGAGATCACCGGCGCCAGCCAGCTCCGCGGCAACAGCGGAGTGATATTGCAAAGCCGTTATGAAATTCAGGTGCTCGACTCCAACGGCAACGTCACCTACGCCGACGGCCAGGCGGGCTCGATCTACGGACAGCGGCCTCCGCTGGTCAACGCGGCGCGCGTGCGGGGCGAGTGGCAAAGCTACGACATTGTGTACGAGGCCCCTCGGTTCGAAGGCGAACGAGTCGCACAGCCCGCCTACGTGACGGTGATCCACAACGGCGTCCTGCTCCATCACCGCCAGCCCTTCATCGGGCGCATGGCGCATCGCATCGTCGGAACCTACGCGCCGCATGCGTTGGAAGAGCCGTTCATGCTGCAGAATCACGGAGACAAGGTTCGCTACCGCAATATCTGGGTGCGGCGGCTGAACGGGTACGACCGGCCAGAATCCAAATAGGAGGGACCATGCGCATACTGGGAGCGCTCGCGATCGCGGCCTGCTTGCACGGCCAACGGTTGGTGGAGACGGTGGATCTGGGTTCGCTGAATTCCACGCGGACAACGCGCCCCGTGATTCGGGGAACCGAATACGCGGTGTCGTCGATGGAGCCGCTCGCGTCGCAGACGGCGGAGCGGATCATGCGCGACGGCGGCAACGCCTTCGACGCGATCGTGGGCGGACAAGCGGTGCTCGGACTGGTCGCGCCGGCGTCCAACGGCATCGGCGGCGACGCGGTGCTGCTCGTCTGGGACGCCAAGGCCGGCAAGGCTTGGTCGGTGAACGCCGAAGGAACCGCGCCCAAACTCGCCACCATCGATTGGTACAACAAGAACCGCGACGGCAAACTTCCCGTTAACGATACTCTGTTGTCGGCTACCGTGCCCGGTGTCATCGACGCCTGGTACATCCTGCTGTCGCGCTGGGGAACCAAGTCGTTCGGCGAAGTGCTGGGAACGGCGATCGCGCTGGCCGAGAACGGATTTCCCGCGCCCGAATCGCTCGCTTCCTCCGCGCGCGGCCGCGATCTCGCCAAGTACGAGACCAGCCGCCGCTTGTATCAGGGCGGCAACCAGCCCACCGCCGGACGCCTGTGGCGGAATCGCGATCTGGCTCGCACGCTCCGCCGCCTGGTGGAGGCGGAGAAAGGCGCCGCGTCCCAAGGCCGGCTCGCCGCGCTGAAGGCCGCGCGCGACCGTTTCTACAAGGGCGACATCGCGCGCGAGATGGGCGCGTTCTCCGAGGCCAACGGCGGACTGTTCCGCTACGACGACTTCGCGTCCTACACCGCCAAGGTCGAAGAGACCGTGTCGATCGGCTATCGCGGCTACACGGTGCACAAGAATCCTTCGGCCAACCAGGGACCGGCCGAACTGTTCGCGCTCAACGTCCTCGAGGGCTACGACCTGAAGAAGCTCGGCCACAATTCGACGGCCTACATTCACGCCAACGTCGAAGCGATCAAACTCGCCATGGCCGATCGCGACCACTACCTCGGCGACGACGACTTCGTCAAAATCCCCTGGAGCGGCCTGCTGTCGAAGGACTATGCGTCCCGCCGGCGCACTCTCATCGACCCGGATCGGGCCAACGGCGACTTCCGCCCGGGCAAGCCCGATGGCGGCGGCGATCGTCCTCGCGACCTTCAGTTGTCCGGCGAAGGCGATCACGAAGGCGACACCAGCTACATCGCCACCGCCGACCGCGCGCGCAACGCGATCTCGTTCACTCCCAGTCTGCATTCCGGGTTCGGCGCGAAGATCATGATGGCGGATCTCGGCTTCTCCTTCAATTGCCGCGGCGACTACTACTCGCTCACACCCGGCCACGCCAACGCGCTAGAGCCGGGCAAACGGCCCCGGTCCACGCTGCAAGGCACGCTGGTCACACGCGACGGCAAGCCGTTCCTGGTGACCGGCAGCCCCGGCGGCGACGATCAGTGCATGCGCACCATGCAGACCTTCCTCAACGTGGTGGAGTTCGGCATGAACATCCAGCAGGCGATCGAGGCGCCGCGTTGGACCACGCGGAGCTTCCCCTCGTCGCCGTTCCCGCACACCATGTATCCGAACGACATCGGCGTGGAGTCGCGAATTCCGGTCGCCACCCGCGCCGAACTGGTGCGCAAGGGCCACAAGATGACGGTGCACGGACCGTGGTCCATGGGGTCGAACGGCGCGATCCTGATCGATACCGAATCGGGCGTCCTGCACGCCGGCGCCGATCCCCGCGTCAACGCCTACGCCATCGCCTGGTAACGCGTTCGCAACAAGCGGCGGGTGCTATTCTGGCCGCATGAAAACGCTTCTCGCATTGCTATTCGCCGCTGCCGCTTTCGGGCAGGAAAGCGCGGCGCCCGCCGTGGGCACGGTCAGCAACAGCTTCACCCTTTTCGCCGAGACGCTGACCTCGCGCAACGTGCAGCTTCAAGTCACCGTCACCACCGTCTATCCGGATACGCTCGCCGAGGATCAGTACCCCGACTTCGTTAACGTCGCCGCCGATGTGCAAGGCTTCCTCCGCGGCGCCAGCAAGGCGGTCGCGCTCGAGGCCGTGGCCGCGTCGGCGCTGCTCCAGACGGTGAGGAAGTACCCGCAGATGTCCGGCGTGTCGATCGAATTCATCAATCAGGGCGGATCGATTCAGGTCAGCGCGACGCGAGTCGCCGCCACCGCGCAGAAAGCCGCCGTCCTCGACGAGTTGCGCCAAGCGATGCGGAGCCGGCGCGCCCAGGCCGGCGCTCCCAGGTAAGATAGGTCCTATGCGTTTCGCCACGCCTCTTGCCCTTGCCTCGCTCGCCCTGGCCGCCGATCTCGACTCCCAGCGGCTCACCCGCATCGTTCCCCGCATGCAGGCGCTGGTCGACCAGGGCAAGATCGCCGGAACCGTCACGCTCGTCGCGCGCAACGGCAAGATCGTTCATCACGAGGCCGTGGGCGTCCTGGACATCGAGACCCGCAAGCCGATGACCAAGGACTCGATTTTCCAGATCATGTCGATGACGAAGCCCATGACAGCGACGGCGATCATGATCCTCGCCGACGAGGGCAAGCTGGCGATCTCCGATCCCGTGGAAAAGCATTTGCCCGAATTTCGCGGGCAAACGATGGTGGCCTCGCGCGCCGCCAACGGGGCGGTGACGCTGAAGAAGCCGTCGCGGCCCATCACCCTGCGCGATCTGCTGACGCACACCTCGGGTCTGCCGTCGCAACCACCCGCCGGGCTGTTCGAACTGCCGCAACGCATGGATGTGCCGCTCGAAAAGGCGGTGCTCGTTTATTCGCAACTGCCGCTCGAGTTCGAACCCGGGACGAAGTGGCTCTACTCCAACAACGGCATCGCCACGCTAGGGCGGATCGTGGAGGTGGCGTCGGGACAATCGTTTGAAACATTTCTGCGAGATCGCGTGTGGACGCCGCTCGGCATGAAGGACACCTTCCTGTTTCCGCCGGACGACCGCAAGGCGCGGATCTCGTCGAACCACGTCACCCGCGACGGCAAGCTCGCGTTCGCCGATCCGAAAACGACGCTCGCCGGCGAAGCTCGCAACCATCGCAAGGGCGCCGTGTATCCGGCGCCGGAGTGGGGAGCGTACTCCACCGCGTCCGATCTGTTCGCGTTCTATGAAATGACGCGCCAGGGCGGCGTTCTGAACGGCAAGCGCATCCTGTCGAAGGCCGCCGTGGAAGTGATGACCGCGCTGCATACGGGCGACGTTCCGGTGAGCCCCGGCAATGGATTCGCGCTCGGCTGGCAGTACACCAAGGACAGCATGGGCACGCTCGACTACGTGCCGGTGGGAACCTACGGCCACGGCGGCGCGTTCGGGACGCAGGGCTGGATCGACAAGGAGCGCGGCATCGTGGGCGTGTTCCTGGTGCAGGGGGGAGCGGGGTCGGGCGACGCGCGGTCCGCGTTCATGAAGATCGCCGCGTCCGCCGTCACCGATTGATGCGGTATTGGCTGGTCCTGGGAGCTCTGCTCGCCTGGGCCGCCCGGCAGCGGATGAACGCCGACGGCATGTCGTATCTCGACATGGCGCGGCAGGGCGAGTTCATCAACGGGTATTGGAGTCCGCTGTACGCGGCGCTGCTCGCGATTCCGGCCGCCTTCGCGCGGGAACCGGAGTGGGAGTTCCCTCTGGCGCACGCGGTGAACTTCGCGCTGTTCGCCGGCTGCCTGTTCGCCGCGCGGCGGTTGATTCGCCTCGCGCCATCCGCGCCATGGTTGGCGCCGTTCGCTTATGGCGTGGCCGGCTGGGCGATCCTCCAGTTCGTCACGATCGCGGAGGTGACGCCGGACATGTTGGTTTCGCTGTTCGTGCTGCTTGCCGGCGCCGCGGTGCTGCGTCTGCGAGCGCCGGACGCGGAAGCGCGCCACGGAGCGATGCTCGGTGCGATCCTCGGTCTCGGCTACTGGGCGAAGACGGCAATGTTTCCCGCGTCGGTCCTGCTGCTGGTGGTGCTGTTCGTGTTTCCCCCCACGCCCATGCGGCGCCGGCGCGGGATCGCTATTGCCGCGCTGGCGTTTCTAGCGGTGTCCGCGCCATTGGTGGCGCTTGTCTCCCGCCACGTGGGACGGTTGACCATCGGCGAGAGCGGCCGCCTCAACTACGCGTGGTACGTGAACGGCATGCAGGCGCAGTCGGGCTGGCTGCGCGCGGACGAGCACGGTGTTCCCGCGAATCCTCCCCGGGTGCTGCACGAGTCTCCGCTGGTGTTCGAATACGGAGAAGGGCAGGGAACCTATCCGCTCTGGTACGATCCCGCGCGCTGGTATCGCGGAACCGCCTCGCCATTCGATCCGAAACGGCTGGCGGCGGCAGTGGCATCGAACGCGCGGTTTGCCGCTAAGATGTTCTTCCTCGACATGGGCGGACTCGTTGCGGCCGCGATGGCGCTGTTCTGGTTCGGCCGCGGGGCGCGCGCGCCGTATCCGCGCGATCTGCTGTGGATGGTCCTCTGGCCGGCGGCGGTTTTGGCGATGTACTCCTGCGTGCATCTCGAGTACCGGTTTCTCGGCGGATTCCTGGCGCTTTTCTGGATGGGCCTGTTCGCGCTGCTGGCCGGCCGGACGGAGGCGAAGCTCGAGGCGGGTCTGGTGCTCGCGGCGGGTTTGAGCTTCACGCTGCCGTTCGCGTTGCGGTCGGTGGAGGAGGTGTCGCTCGGGCTCGCTCCCGATCGCTCGCATCTCGAGATCGCGCGAATGCTCCGAACCGATCGCATCGCCACCGTTGGCCGCCCGTTCCGCGCCTTCCATGCTCACCTCGCGGGCGCTCGCGTGGTCGCCGAGATCCCGGACGCGGAGGCCTTCTGGGCCGCGCCGGACCGGGAGGCGATCCTCCGCAAGCTCCACGCCGCCGGGGCGCGGGTGTTGGTGGTGGATCCACCGCCGCGCGGGTCGGACGTCGTGGGGTGGGAGCCGGTGGACGGCGCGTATCTGCTACGTCTCGGCCCATAAGGGTGGCCGCCCTTCGGCGATGCGACTCTCGAAAAAATCCTTGACGTCATGTGTATGGTGTGACATAGTACACATGTGATACCTTTCCGGGTCGTCTTCCAGCCGGGGGTTCCGCTCTACGAGCAGGTCGCCTTCGCCGCCAAAAAGGCGATCGTCTCCGGACAGCTCCGCCCTGGCGATCCGTTCCCGTCGGTCCGCGCGCTCTCCGCCGAATTCAAAATCAATCCCAATACCGCTCACAAGGTGACCGGCGCGCTGCTCGACGAGGGGCTGCTCGAGGTCCGTCCCGGACTCGGGGCTGTCGTCGCCGACCGTCCCGTGTCCACAGCGGCGGAGCGGACCCGGCTGTTGAACCGCGAGATCGAACAACTGGTCGTCGAAGCCAAGCGTTTGCGGCTCTCGCTCGACGACGTTTCCGCCGCGCTCGACCGCCATTGGAGCAAGCTCGATTCCCCCCAGGAGGCCAAGCGATGATTGTCGAAACGAAAGCCCTGACCAAGTCGTTCGGGAAGAAGGTCGTGCTCGATGGACTGGACCTCGCCGTGCCCGAAGGCGCGGTCTATGGGTTGATCGGGTCGAACGGTTCCGGGAAGTCGACCACCATCAAGCTGCTGCTCAATATCATTCGGGCCGGCTCCGGCCAGGCGAGCGTCCTCGGCGTCGAGTGCCGGCGTCTGCGGCCCGAGCACTTCCAGCGAATCGGCTACGTGTCGGAGAACCAGGAGATGCCCGAGTGGATGACGGCTGGGGCCTTTCTGCGATACCTGCGGCCGTTCTATCCGAACTGGGACAGCGAGCGCGAGTCGGACCTGATCGATCGCTTCGCGCTGCCGCTCGAGCAGCCCATCCGCGCTCTTTCCCGCGGCCAACGCATGAAGGTGGCTCTCGCGTCGTCGCTCGCCTACCGGCCGGAACTGCTGATTCTCGACGAGCCGTTCTCCGGTCTCGATCCGCTGGTGCGCGAGGAGCTGATCGAGGGGCTGCTCGGCGAAGAGGGCAGTTTGACGATCCTGCTGTCGTCGCACGACCTCGCCGATGTCGAAGGCCTGGTCTCGCACGTCGGCTTCCTAGACCGGGGCCGCATCGCCTTCTCCGAGGAGATGCGCGATCTTACCGAACGCTTTCGCGAGATCGAGGTGGTGCTCGAGGGTGCTCCGCCGCTTCCGGCCCGGTGGCCGGAGGCATGGCTCGGAGCCAAGACCGCCGCGGCCGTCGTCCGCTTCGTCGACTCCCGTTTCACGGGCGAAGCCTCGCTACGAGAAGTGCAAGGAGTGTTCCCAAGCGCACGCGACATCCGCGTGCATCCGATGAGTCTGCGGGCGATCTTCGTGGCGCTCGCCAAGCAAGAGCGCGAACGGGAGCGGCAAGCGGCCGCCTGAGGAGGAATTCGATGCGGCTGGTATGGCACATGTTCCGGAAGGACGCGGCGCGGCTACGCTGGATCTGGCTCGCGTCGCTGGCGCCGCTGGCGCTATTCACGTGGTTCGACTGTGGCAAGGGCTTCGCTCTGCCGCGCAACATGAACTACGATCTCAGCCAAATGACGCAGATGCTACTGCCGATGGCGTGGTGGTTTCTGGCGGCTGCCATCGTGCAGTCGGAGGCAATTCCCGGCGACCGGCAGTATTGGCTCACGCGGCCAATTCCACGCGGCGCGCTGTTGGCGTCGAAACTGGCGGTCGCGGGCGCGGCGGCCTCGCTTCCGCTGTTCGTGGCCTGGTGCGTGATCGTTGCCGTCAACGGACACTCGCTGGGCGAGTACGTGGGCGCGCTGATGGCGGATCAGGTCCGCGTGTTCCTGGCGATCATGCTGCCGGCGATGGCCCTGGCGGCGGTCACCGAGACGATGGCCCGATTCATCGCCGCCACCTTCCTGGTGGTTCTGGTGGAGTTCATGCAGACGGTGCTCACTGGAGTGCTTCGGCCATGGAGCCTCGAGAGCCTGGAGAGGATCACGGTTCCGGCGGCGTTCACGACATGCGCGATCGCGGCAGTATCGATACTGTTGCTTCAATATCGACATCGCGCCACGAACTGGGCGCGAGCCGTACTGGTTGCGGCGGCCTTGGCGGTTCCGGCGTGGAGGCTGCTCCCGGTGAACGCGGCGTTCGCGGCGCAGGCAGGCGGGTCGAACGGGGAAGGGGCCGGGAGGCTTCGCATCGTGCTCGATTCCGCGCGGGGAGCGACGGCGTCTCCTGGCGGGGCGCGATCCTACGGCGGATCGGTGCGAATGGCGATCCCGGTTCGGATCGAAGGGGCCGGAGCCGATCCCGAGGTCCGCTTCGAATGGACGGGCCGCGAAATCGAGGCCGGCGGCGCGGTGGATCGCACGGACCTGCCGTACGGCGCCGATATCGTGGACCGGCGCGATGGGGCGCGCCTCTGGTTGAGCGCGCCCCGGGCGTTCGTGGACCGCGCCGGCGACGCACCCGCCCGCGTCCGTTTGTGGGGCGCGGCGGCCGTGATGGGCCAAGTCTCCCGTTCGCTCCAACCCGGGCTGTTCTCCTACCGCCTCGTGGACGGGATCGGATTCTGCAGTTCGGAGACCGATGCGGCGGAGTTCGTGGTGAACATCTATTGCAACGCGCCGGTTCGCGGGCCGGAGTGGACCTCTGTCCGGATGGTCGACCGGACCACGAACGAGCCGCTGACCTCCGAGATCCGCCTCCCGCGGAGAGGCCAACACTCGCCGCAGGGATCGCGGTGGAGGGTCTCTCCGCTGGACCGGACCCAAGCGTCCTACATTCTCGACCGGAAGGACGGAATCGAGCGGGATCGCCTGGCGAATGCCAGCCTGGAGTTCACCAATTGGACCCGGCAATCGTTCGGCCGCGTCGAGATCGAACTGAGCGGAATCCGGCTAAAGGACTGGCTCGTGGGGGACGCGTTGGCCGTGCCGTAGCTTTTGGCGGTCCGAGCGCGCGCCTGCTCCATGAGGGGGCGAAGCGCGACCGCGCAGGACCACCATCAAGATGCCGCTACAGCGGCTTCAGGACCTTGCCCGCCAACACGCCCGACGGCTTGCCCTCATCCAAAGCGACCTTGCCGTTCACCAGCACCCAGCGGATGCCGGTCGAGAGCGCCACCGGATCGGTGAAGCTGGCGCGATCCTGAATGGTGGCGGGGTCGAACACGACCAGATCCGCCGCCATTTCTGGGGCGATGCGGCCGCGATCGTAGAGCCGCAGGCGGTTGGCGGGCAGCGAGGTCATCTTACGGATCGCCTCCTCGAGTGGGACGATCTTGTCTTCGCGCACATACTTCGCCAGGATGCGCGGGAAACTGCCGAAGGCGCGCGGATGGGCGCCGGTCGCGGTGGCGGGATTGGTGGGAGAGGCGTCGGTATCGAAGCTGATGAACGGGGTCCGGAGCGCCAGATGTTTTTGCTCCTCGTTCATGCTCTTCGGGTTGACGCTCACGTCGCCGGACGCGACCAGGTCGAAGAAGGCCGTCCACTCGTCCTTGCCGAGGATGCGGGCGGCCTCCGCCAGCGATTTCCCCTCGAGGCGTTTGTCGCTGGGGCGGCCCACTTGAGCGATGAGGATGTTATCCCAGGTCTTACCTACGTGGCGGTACCAGTTTTCCCAGTCGGAGGTCTCTTCGATTTCCTTGCGCAAAGAGGCTCGGAAGGCGGGACCGGCCAATTGAGTAAGAAACGCGTCGCGGCCCTTGGCGAAGTGCCTGGGATGCACCAGCGCGCTCAGGCCGAGTCCATTGCGGACGTACGGGTAGATGTCGGCGGTGACATCCTGGCCGGCGTCGCGGGCTGCCTGGATCGAATCGATGGCCTTGCGCATGAGCGGCCAATTTTCCTCGCCGGCGGCCTTGAGGTGATAGATATGCACGGGGACGCCGGCTTGCTTGCCGATGTCGAGGGCTTCGGCGATGGCTTCCAGCAGTTGGCCGCTTTCGTTCCGCATGTGAGTGGAGTAGATGCCGCCGTATTTGGCCGCCACCTTGCATAGTTCGACCAGTTCGGCCCGCTTGGCGTAAGTTCCGGGCGGATAGATGAGGGCGGTGGAGACGCCCACGGCGCCGTCGCGCATGGCCTTGTCGACCAGGTTGCGCATGGTGTCGAGCTCGGTGGGGTTCGGCTCGCGATCCTCATTCCCGAGCACCACGCGGCGCACCTGCGCGGCGCCCACGTTATGGATCGCGTTGACGCCCATTCCCCGTTTTTCGAGGAAGCGGAAGTAATCCGCGAAAGTAAGCCAGCGATAGCCGGCCCTGACGAACTCGCCGGGGAGAGTGGCTTCCGATTGTGGAGCCTCCGAGCCGCCTTCACCGGCGAAGATCGTGGTGATGCCCTGGGTAAGTTTGCTGGTGGCGGACGCGGGATCGAGCAGCATGGGCGAACTGGCGCCGCCCATCATGTCGACGAAGCCGGGCGAGACGTAGAGGCCGCCGGCGTCGAGGCGGCGCTTGGTCTTCCGGGCGCTCAAGTTGCCGATTTCGGCGATGGAGCCGCCGCGGACGCCGATGTCGGAGACATACCAGGGATTGCCGGAACCGTCGAGCACGCGGGCGCCGGAGACGACCACGTCGAAGTCCTGCGCGAACGCGGCCGCGGCCGCTAAGAGGATCGGAGCGATTCGCATCATTACAGATGTACACCCTCGGGTGGGTACGGCGCCAGGGGGCTCTGGTAGACGCGCTCCGATCCGCGCCGGAGACCCGTCACCAGGGTGGACCCCGCGTTGGGGGGATTTTGTTAGGGCGGGCGTGGCCGATAATCTAGGTGGGACACAATGAGACTTCTCGGTATTCTCCTGGTCCTGTCCGCCGTTTGCCATACGGCGGCCGCACAGACCATCACGACCATCGCCGGCCGCAACGCGTTGAGCTACAATTCCGCGAATGCGTTGACGGCGACATTCGGCGCTCCGCACGGCGTCACGATCGGCCCGGGCGGCGATGTCTACTTCGGCGACGGCCGTTGCCGGGTCCACAAGTTGGCGCCCGCGACCGGGCTGGTGACCACCGTGGCGGGGAACGGGGACTGCGGCTACTCGGGCGACGGCGGCCCGGCGACGCAGGCGCGATTGAACTTTCCGCGTGGGCTCGCGTTCGATCCGGCGGGCAATCTCTACATCGCCGACAGTTCGAACAACCGCATCCGCCGGGTTTCGGCGGCGGGCGTGATCGTGACCTTCGCGGGGACCGGCGACTACGGATCGGCCGGCGATGGAGTGCAGGCAACGCTCGCGCAGTTCGCCGCGCCCGCCGCGATCGCTCGCGATTCCAACGGGACCTTCTACGTGGCCGACCATGATAACGCCAAGATTCGGGCGATCAACTCGGGCGGGGTCGTGTCGACGTTCGCCGGGACCGGGAGCCCTGGGTTCTCGGGAGACGGCGGTCCGGCGGTCAACGCGCTGCTGTCCCGGTGTCAGAGCGTCGCGGTGGATGCCTCGAACAACGTGTACATCGCCGATTCGCAGAACAGCCGGGTCCGCCGGGTCGCGACGAATGGGACGATCACGACGGCGGTGGGGACCGGTCAGTTCGGATACGCGGGCGATGGCGGGCAGGCGACAGCGGCCCTGCTTTCGGCGCCGCGCGGCCTGTTCGTGGACGGGTCGAGCAATCTGTTCATCGCGGATGCGCTGAACCAGGTGGTGCGCAGGGTCACTCCGGGCGGTGTCATCAGCACCATCGCCGGCACGGGCGGCTACGGGTTCAGAGGCGACGGTGGACCGGCTACCGCGGCGCTGCTCTCCATCGCTTCCTGGGCGGCGGCCGACACCAACGGCAATGTGTACATCGCCGATTCCGACAACAACCGGCTGCGGCGCGTGGCTCCGAACGGGACGATATCCACCGTTGCCGGCTCCGGCTCGTTCTCGTTCAGCGGCGACACGGGAGTGGCGATCAACGCCGAGATCGCCTCGCCGTTCGGGTCGGCGGTGGATGGCTCCGGCAACGTGTACATCGCCGACAGCGCGAATCACCGCGTGCGGAAGATCGCGCCGAACGGCGTGATCACGACTTTGGCCGGGACAGGCGCCGAGAGTTTCTCGGGGGATGGCGGACCGGCGGTGAACGCCGCGCTGTCGTTTCCGACCGGTGTGGTGGCCGATGGGCAGGGCAACGTGTACATCGCGGACTCCAACAACAGCCGCGTACGCCGGGTCAATGCCGGCGGAACTATCTCGACATTCGCCGGCAACGGGACTCCTGGCAACGGCGGCGATGGCGGCTTGGCGACGGCGGCACAGTTGATCACGCCCGATTCGCTGGCCCTGGATGCGGCGGGTGTTCTCTACATCGTGGACCGGGGCGGAGACAAGGTCCGCAAAGTGGGCACGAATGGCGTGATCACGCTCGTGGCGGGGACCGGTGTGGCGGGATTCTCCGGCGACGGTGGCCAAGGAGCCAACGCACAGCTCGACACGCCGCGGGGAGTCGCGGTGGACGGTGCGTTCAATGTTTACATTGGCGATACGCTGAATAACCGCGTGCGGCGAGTCACGGCCGCTGGGATCATCACGACGTTCGCCGGCACGGGCGCGTTTGGCGGAGCCGGCAACGGAGGGCAAGCCACGGCGGCGCAACTGGGAAATCCCGAGGATATCGCGGTCGATTCGACCGGCAAGGTCTACATCGCCGACACGCAGAACGCGCGCATCCAGTTGGTGGCGGCGAACGGCATCGTCACGACCTTCGCGGGCGATGGGACCAGCGGGTTTCGGGGCGACGGCGGTCCAGCGGTAGCCGCATGGTTGCGATATCCACATGGAGTCGCGGTGGACGCGGCGGGATCGGTCTACATCGCCGATACGGAGAATCACAGGATTCGCAAGGTGTCCGGCAATGCGATCTCGGTGCTGACGCCGGCCGACGGGCAGATCGTCGGCGTGCAGAACGTGACGTTCTCGTGGACGTCGGACGCGGCGGCCTCGGGATACGACCTGCGTGTCGTGCGGGCCGGCGACGGACAGGCGGTCTTCACCGGACAGCTTCTGGGCGCGAATTCGACGAGCACCGTGATCAACCTCCCCACCGGTGCGTTCCAGTTCCAGGTGGCCGTTTGCACGGGTTCGCAACTGGAATCCTGCGGGAACTACATCGTGCGGAACTTCACGGTGCAGCCCGTTCCCGCTCCCGGGATTCCGCAGATCGTGTTCCCCACGGCGGGAGCGGTTCTGACCACCTCGACTCACGAGCTTCGCTGGACCGCGGTCACGGCGGCGACGCTGTACGAACTGACGTTGCGCAACATTACGGCGGGGACGGTGGACCTGTTCCATACCGTTCTGCCGCCGAGCCTCAACACTGTGTTTTCGATGCGGGGCGGACAGTACTCGATGGAGGTTCGCGCGTGCAACGTCCTCTGCTCGGCTCCGGCCACCGTGAGTTTCACGGTGCAGCTTCCGCCGGTTCCCACGGCCGCTCCCGCGGTGAGCGGGTGCACGGTCACCAACGACACCGGACAGAACCGGCTGGACTGCAACTGGTCCGCGATCTCGGGCGCCGACCTGTACATCCTGCGCGTGGTGCAACCTCCCCCGGCGGGACCGGGAGGCGGCGCGCTCACGGTGGCCTCGCGGCAGGTTTCCGCCACGACGGCTTCGGTACTGGTCCCCAACGGCAACGCGGTCGTGTTCGTCCAGGCATGCAATGGCGATGGCTGCGGCCCCAACAGCCCGGGCACGGGTGTGAACCCCGCGTTCGGCAATCCCGCGATTCCGCTGATCGGCGAGCCGGTCTCCGGGTTGACAGTGGATGGCCCCACGGTGCTGTTCACGTGGAATCGGATTCCCGGCGACACCGGTTCCGGGGTCACCTATCGCGTCTATGTGCAGGACTTCGCCCGGCAGCAGCCGGCGCTCGACGTGCTGACGACGCAGAACTTCTGGGCGGCGCAGTTCGCGGCCGGGCGGCGGTACGACGCTCTGATCATTGCGCAACCACTCACCGCGTCACCCGTCGTCGGCCAAGCCCAGGGGTTCACCACGCGGGGCAACAGCCCGTTCGCGCCGACTCTGGTCCAGCCGCAGCACCAGGGGTCGCTGAGACAGGGCAACGTGCGGCTCGGCTGGACTCCCCTTCCCGGGGCTCAGTTGTACCAGTACTACATCTCCCGGCAGGGTAGCGCGGCGGCGGCCGCCACCGGAGTCACCACCGGGCTGGAGGTGCAAGTGCCGCTCACGGCGGTGGGAGGCCAGAACACCAGCCACACAGGGATCGTGCGGGTTTGTCAGTTCGGATCGGCGACGTGCACTGCTTCCTCGGAAACCGGGTGGGGCCCCTGGTCAAACACGGCCGGTGGAACCGGCGTCACCAACTTCACAATCACCCCTTGACACCGCGCTAGAATAGCCCATAGAAAAATGAGGTCGCGCCGATACCGGGTCAATCCGTTCTTCGATCCCCAGTACCGGACTCCCGAGGCGGACGCCACCGTTCTGCGGTTTCATCAATCGCTTGAAGGATACCGTCCTACGCCATTGCATTCATTGCCTGAATTGGCAAAGTCGCTGAATGTCGGCTCGGTTCAAGTCAAGGACGAGTCCCAGCGTATGGGTTTGAATGCGTACAAGGTGTTAGGCGCGTCGTGGGCGGTCTCCCGCGTGGCGGCGCGCGACGCGGTTACTACCACATACGCTACCGCCACGGCTGGGAATCACGGTCGCGCCGTCGCATGGGCGTGCCGTCAATTGCGCAAGCGCGCGGTGATCTTCGTTCCGGCATCGGCGTCGCCATACCGCGTGGAGGCGATCCGCGACCTGGGAGCGCGAATCGTTCCGGTCGAGGGTTCCTACGACGAAGCGGTGAAGGAATGCGCGCGGCAGAGCGCCGAACGGGGTTGGCAAGTGGTCTCCGACACCGGCTACGGCGCCTACGCCGATATCCCCCGCATGATCATGGAAGGCTACCGGACGTTGTTCCGCGAAGCCGGCTGGCAGCGCGAGAAAGCCGCACTGCCGGAACCCAACCTGGTGCTGATTCAGATGGGCGTTGGCGGGTTGGCGGGCGCGGCGGTCCGGCACTACTTCGAGTCGCAGCGCGCGTCGCGGCCGTCGATCGCGGTGGTGGAACCGTCGGAGGCGGATCCACACCTCGAGTCGATCCTGAGCCCACGCGGGTCGCCGGCGCACTCGGTGGGCAGCGGCGATACCGTCATGCAATGCCTGAACTGCGCAACGGTGTCGACGGTCTCCTGGCCCGAAATCCGGGCCGGTGCGCGGCTATTCCTGTCGATCGAGGACGAGTATGCCGAGCGAGCGATGCGGCTCTTGTACCGGCCCTCCGCGAAGGATCCGCATCTGGTCGCCGGCGCATCGGGAGCGGCCGGAATCGGAGGCTTGCTGGCGTTGGCGGAGGCGCCCGAATTCGAACCGGCGCGCCGCGCGTTGCGGTTCGGCCCAGGCGCGCACGTGCTGGCGATCGTCACTGAGGGCGACAATGACCCCGAGCATTTCGCGCGCGTGGTGGCGCAGTAGTTAGTTACTCCGGGGCCGCCGCCGCTTCCACGGCCTTCTCGAATTCGTCGAGCGCGCCCGCGAAGAAGTGGTCGCGAGCCTCCACCAAGGTGAGCCGCTTGCCGCCGCGAACCCGCTCGAAGAAGGCCTCGAACTCCGCGCGGGGTCCGTACTCGTCGTGGGTGCTTTGGATGAACACGCGGGGGACCGGACAGTCCAGGTAGCGGTCCGCGTCGAGATGCCGGATCGGAAAGCCAACGGCGACGATCCGCCGCGTTCCTTCGGTCTTGCATCCGAGCTTCAGCACGATGCGGGAACCGAAGGAGAACCCCGCCATCAGAAAGGGCAGGGTGGGATAGCGCTCGCGGAGCAGCGCCAGGGCGGCTCGCGCGTCCTCCACCTCGCCCACGCCGTTGTCGTAGGCGCCCTCGCTCAGATTCACGCCGCGATAGTTGAATCGCAGCACCACGGCTCCGGTGCGGCGCAGCCCGCGGGCAATGCGGTAGACCACTTTGTTGTGCATCGTGCCGCCGTGTTGCGGATGCGGATGGCACACCAACGCGGCGCAGCTTGGCTCACGATCCTCGGGTTCCTCGAGCAGGGCTTCCAAACGGCCGGCGGGCCCGGCCACGAACAGCGATTCGATGCGCCTCATCGCTTCTCGGCCAGCTCGTCGAGCTTGCCGTCCACCTCCAGGATTCGCACCAGGAAGCGCTTCCGCTCCTCGAGGGCCGCTTTGGGAACCTCGAACCGGGCCGAGATCATACGGTCCACGGTTTGGCGCGGCGCGATCTTCTCCCGGACCATCAACGTCTCGTTGAACTTGGGTCCGAGCAGCGGCAGCGCGTCCAATAGGCGCTTGGCGTCCCGATCGGCGATCACCCGGCCTTCGGTCTGTTTACCGTCCTTGTCCTCGAGGATCAGGTCCACGGTCCGCACGACGTAGGGGTAGGCGGACGGGTTGGTGATCCGGAAATCGAGGATGGCGACCGATGCCTTCTCCTCAACCTCGCCCACGCGGACCTTCTGGATGCCGCCCACCGCCTCCACGTGCGAGTCCTTGTTGGAGTAGAGTCCGCCCAGCACCAGCAGCGCGACCACCGCAAGTCCAGCTCCGAGCATGGGCAGCGAGAGCTTCATCCGGTGATCCGCAGAATCTCCTGGATGGACTCGTGCGACTTCTGAATCTGGATGTCGCCGAAGATGTGGGTTTCGAGGCCCACCTGGCCTTTGTAGCCGTCCTTCTCGAGGCGCCGGAAGATCGCCGCCCAGTCCATCTTCTCGTCCGGATAGAGCAGGCTCTTGCCCTTGATCTGTACGTTGCCGATTCGCTTGGGCGGCAGCAGGTTGTAGCCGTCGGGATAGGCGACTTCCTTACGGTTGGCCGCGTTGTGAGGATCCCAGTTGACGCCCAGCCACTTCGACGGCGTCATGTTGATGAACTTGGCCATCTCCGCCGCGGTGCCGACGTTGCAGGCGCCTTCGTTTTCCACCAGCAGCGTCATCTTGTCGCGCCCCGCGATATCGGCCAATTCGAGCAGGATTTCCGAGACGCAGGGGAACAGCGCTTCGGCATCGGCGACGCGCATGAAGCAGAACACGCGGATCTTGTTCACGCCCAGGATGTGAGCGGCGGCGATGGCTTTCTTCAATTCGTCGAAGCGCTTGTCGAAACGACCCGAAGGTTTGGTGCGGGGATTGGCGGGCGTGGTGCCGGGGAGCAGGTACTTGCACATGCTCGTGTTCAGGAACGACACGCCGAGCCCGGCGTCCTTGAACTCCCGCGCGGCCTGCTTCAGTTCGGCCTCGGGCAGCAGGAAGTACTCGCCCCGGCCCTTGGCGGGAAACGAGCGCAATTCCACCCACTTCAGTCCGTACTGTCTGGCGAAGGCAATGGCCGCTTCCGGCGTCCGCGCGATCTCGTCGGTGACGGCGGAGATGCGCGCCCGGTCGATGCGGTTACCGGCCAGCGCGGGCGCGGCGGACACGACGGCCGCGGCGCCGAGCCACTCGCGGCGGGAGAGCCTACTCGGGCTTGCTGAATGCACTGTCTGGAGCTCCTGGGTTGATCTTGAGTTCCTGGATCCTGGACTCCGCCACCTTCTTCCCGTTGGCCATCCGCACGACCCGGTGCGGCAGCTTCACCCCGCCTGCGTCGCGCACGTCGGAGAGAATCTCCGTCGTTTCGACCCCCTGCGCCTGGAAGCTTTTGGCCGCCAAGACCCCCGACTGTGGATCGAGGAAAACCTTCACTTGAAAATTGGCGGTGTCATTTGAAATTAGCACGCCTTCCAGGTCGCGGTTGTCCACCTTGCTGGAACCGAGCGCCTGCACGCGGTAGCCGGGCTTGTCCCAGTTCCGCAGCAGGGCGATGGTCTCGCGAAGCGCGGTCGAGCGGGCGTCGTTCACGAAGTTGGCGGGCATTTGCTGCACACCCTGCGGACCCTTCATCCAGATCGCCGATCCATCGAATACCTGTACGATCTTGCCGAACGGCATCTCGATGATGTTCCTGCTCTTGCCCGCGAGGCTGACCAGCCCTTCCGCTTTCGACGCGAACTCGCCTTGCGGCGATACTATCGTCATGTCGACCCGGGCGAGGTAGTTCTCCACGGTATCGAGCACCGCTCCGCCGTGCGCCTGCCGGGCCTTGGTGAGCAGGGCCTTTGCCTTGTCCGCGTCACCGGCGGAACCGCCGGGCGCGGGCGCCATTTTCGGTTGCGGGATCTCGATATCGAGTTGGGTCACCTTGCCCATGGCGGCCAGTCCGTCCTTGAAATCGGCCACATTGCCGACGGCGAGGATCGCGAACTTGCTCTCGTCGATGTACTTCTTCGCCACGCGGAGCACGTCGGCCCTGGTCACCTTGGCCACGCCCGCGTTGATCTTCTCGAGCTGATCCCGCGGGTATCCGTAGTACTCGTACACCAACTGGCGGCCGATGATCTTACCGGTGGAATCGTAGTTGAACGCGTCTCCCTTCAGATAGCTGTCCTTGGCGCG
>SYLY01000368.1 GCA_005808475.1 Acidobacteriota bacterium | reverse complement strand
GCCCGGCGTTCCCTTTGCACATGCAGTTTCGACAGCAAGCCGGGCAGGAGATGGAGCGCTTCATCAACGAGCACATCGACCGGCGCAAGTCCTTCGCCTGCGAGACAACCCTTCGGGAGGTCACATTCGATCAATCAAGCCCGCCGAGCCCATCTGAATGGGTTCCGCGTGGAAATGCTCTTCATCGCCGGGGGCGATGACCAGTAGCATATTGAATGGGTGGGCGAGCGGGGGATTCGTGGCGGCCATGTCGCGTCCGATGCCGCCCTCCGGGATATCTACCGGCGCGGCATGGTCATATTGCGCCGCGCGTTTGAAGAGTGAGAGGTCATCCGTGGCCCGAGCGGGGGCTGCCCCAGTGGTTCGAAGACGCCGTGCGGGTGTACCGCGCCACGTCCAGACCAGACATGTGGAGTCGCAACCGGATTCACCGTTGCAAGTCACCTTCGCACAAGGAATCGATGAGCGATGCGACGGCTGGCGGACGTTGGCCGTCTCGATATTCGTAAATCAGCAGGGGCTAGAGCCCCAGTTTGGAGGCGGGATTGTCGCGGAATAGCGAGCCGTCGCGAATGTAGCGGCGGACCATCGCCATCGACTTGTGCCCGGTCTGCCGCATGATCGCAAGCTCGCTCGCGCCGTTCAAGTAGGCTTGGGTGGCGAGTCCGGAGCGCAGACTGTGGCCCGCGTATTGGCTGGGGTCGAGGCCGGCCGCGGCCGCCGAGCGCTTGACGATGGCGCCGATCGAGTCGCGGTGAAGCCGCTTGGCGGCGGCGCGCCCACGGCGGTCCACCGCGCGGAACAGCGGTCCGGCGGCGACCGGCGCGCGCGACATCCAGTCGCGAACCGCGGTGACGGGGCACGTTTCGCCGGAGCCCGCCGGAATGGCGGTCTTGCGCCCGCGCCCGAGCGGATCGGTTTTCGAGAATCGAATCTCGATAATCAAACCCTCGGCGGTGAACGCCAGATCGGCGGCATCGAGCGCGGCGAGTTCCGACCGGCGAAACCCGCCCGCGAAACCGAGTAGCAGAATCGCGCGGTCCCGCGCGCCGGCAAGCGTCGGCGGCAGACACGCCACGATGCGGCGAATGTCGTCCGTAAGCAGCGGCGTCTTGACGCTCGGAGCCGTTCCTTTGACACGGCGAATGCCGTTCATCGTTTCGCCGACGGCCGCGTGACCCAGCTTGGCGGGCGACTCGAATCCGGCGGCTCCATGCGCCTTGCCGATGGCGGCCAGCCGCCGCGCCAGCGTCGATGGCCGGTGCGTGCCGGCGAGATCGGCAAGGTACATCGCGACCGTCTCCGGCGCGGCGGGCAGCGGGGAGATCCCGGCCGTTTCGCACCAGGCGGCGAAGTGGCGCCAGTCCGATCGATAGGCTCGTATCGTTTGCGGCGACTTGGCGGCGGCGATGAAATCCCGCGCGCGGCCGGCGGCTCGCTCGAGAGCGGGTCTCGCCGGCGCCGTGGGCAGCTTCATCGCGTCAATCTCCGGAGTGCTTGGACTGCGTGTAGTGCTGCCGCAGAAGGTCCTTGCCGTAGTCGTTGCCGTTCGGCGCGCGGACCACGACGTGAATGTGCTCGCGGTTCGGAGCGGTGGGATCCTTGGCGAGATGCCGCAGGCCGGCCGGACGTTGATGATCGAATTCGATCAGTATCACCGGGCTGTGGATGCGATAGTAGAACACGCCCGCGCCATCCGTCTTTCCGATCCAGGCGAAGTGCGTCCTGTCGAGGTGCTTGCGGACCTCCTCCATCTTGACGCGCGCGTGGCCGTCGTCCATGTTCGAAACGAAGAGACCGATCAGCTTCACCAATCGCTCGCGCGCGGCCTGGGGCATGTCCTTGGCGGCGGCGCCCGAGTAGTCGAGCGTGACGTTGTCCTTGAACGCCTCGCCTACGTTGTTGTTGGCCGTCTTGGAGACCGAGAGCACCGCCTTGTCGCGGAGACCGGCTTCGAGAGCCATCAGCATGTCGTGTCCCTGCTTCTGCTCCTCCTGGAGAATCGCGGTCCCTTTGTGCCGGCCGCCAGTGGCGATCACCGGCTCCGATCCCACGAACAGCGGCGTCATCACCACCTGATCGCCGAGCACGAAGTAGTTGACGATCGCGTGGTGGCCGTCGAGCTGCCATCCCCACGGCTTCCTGGCGGACGGCTCCCCCATGATCGTGATGTGATAAAGCCACTCGCCGTACTGAACGAAGTCGTTGCCATTCAGTTCGCCGAGCGTCTCGTTCAGGCGCATGATGTCCCGCGTGAGCTTCATGCCTTTCACGCTGAGCGACGCCCGCATGAGCGCGAAAGCGGCTTCGCGCTGCTTCTCGTCGAGATCCTTGAAGCTGACGCCCTGCCGGAGGTGGAAGTGCTGGTTCATCCACTTCCGCCATTCGGGATCGTCCACCGGGAATACCGTCTTGGATCGTTGTTCCGGCGTGAGCGCCGCCAGGAACGCTGTAGCGGCCTTGTGGACTTTGTCCGTGGGAACGCCACTGGCGCGCACCGGGAACAGGCCCGGCTCGATGCCGGAACTGGCCGCGATGCCTCTGTAGGGCTCGGCGAGTCCGGTCTTCTCCGCGCGATCCGACATGTCGCGGAAGCGCGCCAGCAGATCGCCGGGCGAGCGCTGAGCGACGGCCAGCAGACAGCAGAACAAGGCGGCGAGGCCGAATCTGATTTTCACGATGTCTTCGAGTATACCGCCGGGCGCCGCGCTAAGATCGAGTCACGATGCCGGGCAAGATCGTGATCCCTGGAGGGGCCGGATTCATTGGCCGCGGATTGGCGCGGCAACTCCGCTCCCGCGGCTTCGAAGTGACCATCCCGTCGCGCCGGGCCGCACCGGACGCCATCGCGTGGGACGGTGAGCGCCAGGGCCCATGGTCCCGCGAACTCGACGGCGCTCTTGCCGTGATCAACCTGGCGGGACGCTCCGTCAACTGCCGCTACGGCGAAGCCAACAGGCGCGAGATCTACGCCTCGCGCCTGAAATCCACGCGCGCCGTTGGCGAGGCGATCGCCGCGTGCCGCGTACCGCCCCGCGTATGGCTCAACTCGAGCTCCGCCACCATCTACCGTCACGCGCTGGACCGGCCGATGGACGAGGCCACTGGCGAAACCGGAAAAGGCTTCTCCGTCGATGTGTGCAAGCAGTGGGAACGCACGTTCTTCGAGGCTCCCGTTTCGTGCCGCCGCGTGGCGCTGCGAACCGCAATGGTCTTCGGCAACGGCGCTGGAGGCGTCTACAACGCTTTCCGGTGGCTCGCGCGGCTCGGATGGGCGGGCCGGCTCGGTGGTGGACGCCAGTACGTCAGTTGGATTCACGAGGACGATCTCCGCCGCGCGATCGAGTGGCTGATCGAGCGAGAGGATCTCGACGGCGTGGTCAACGTGGCCGCGCCGAATCCCCTGCCCGCCGCCGAGTTCCTGGAATCGTTGCGGCGATCGATCGGCCAGCCCATCGGTCTCCCCTCCACGCGGTGGATGCTCGAGGTGGGCGCATTCGTCCTCCGAACCGAAACCGAGCTACTCGTGAAGAGCCGGCGAGTCGTGCCCGGGCGGCTGCTCGAGTCGGGCTTCCGCTTCCAGTATTCGGAATGGCCTGAAGCCGCGCGAGCCCTCGCCGCGGTAGGATAACTTGGTTATGACATCTCGAAGAAGCCTCCTGCAAGCCGGCCTCGCCGCCGGATTCCCCCTGATCGTCAAGGCGCAAACGCTCGGGCGCGCCGGGGGAGTGGCCGCGTCGGACCGGGTGACGCTTGCCACCATCGGCTGCGGCAATATGGGAACCGGCCACCTGACCAACTTCCTCAAATTGCCCGCCGCGAAGGTGCTCGCCGTTTGCGACGTGTTCGACGAACATCTGACCAAGGCCAAGGATCGCGTCGACCAGCGCTACGGCAACAAGGACTGTGCTACGTACCGCGCGTTCGAGGAGGTGCTGGCGCGCCGCGACATCGACGCGGTCACGATGGCGGTTCCCGATCACTGGCACGGCATCGTGGCCGTGAGCGCGTTGCGCGCGGGCAAGGACGTTTACGGCGAAAAGCCGCTCGCCCACAATCTCCGCGAGGGACTGGCGATCGTCAATCACGTGGCGAAGTACAACCGCATCTGGCAGACGGGAAGCTGGCAGCGGTCGCGCGAGAACTTCCACCGCGCGTGCGAACTGGTGCGAAACGGCCGCGTGGGCAAGGTGACGCGCGTCGAAGTGGGCTTGCCCGGCGGTCCGTTCGGATACGGCAAGCTGGCCGATAAGACGCCGTTCGTCGATCCGCCCGCCGGCTTCCAATGGGACCGGTGGCTCGGGCCCGGTCCGGAGGCGCGCTACTCGGAGGCGCGGGCGCATTTCAATTGGCGATGGGCGCTCGATTACGGCGGCGGCCAGTTGATGGACTGGGTGGGCCACCATGTCGATATCGCGCATTGGGGCATGGGCTGGGACGAGACCGGTCCCTATCAGGTCGAGGGCGTGGGAGAGTATCCCGAAAGGCAAGCGCTGTGGAACTCGGCCAAGCGGTATCGCATCGAGGCGAAGTATCCCGGCGGTGTCGATGTCGTCATCGCGGGTGGGCATGACGATATCCGCGGCGGCACGCGGTGGAACGGCGATAAGGGCTGGATCTGGGTCAATCGCGGCGCTCTCGAGGCCGGACCGGCGAGCATTCTCGAGGAGAAGATCGGCGAGAACGAGATTCACCTGACCAAGTCGTCCGATCACTACGCGCAGTTCCTGGAGTGCGTGAAGTCGCGCAAGGAGACGATCACCCCGGCCCGGATCGCGCACCGGTCCGCCACGCCCGGCTGGCTCGGCCACATCGCGATGATCACCGGACGGCGGCTGCGCTGGGACGCCGAAAAGCAGGACATCCTCCACGATCCGTCCGCGCGCGAACTGCTCGGGCGCGAAATGCGAGCGCCGTGGCGGCTCTGAGAGCCGCTCTCTACATACTGGCGGCTCTTCTTCCATTGGCGCTGGCATGGCGCGTGGACGGTCCGCGACACGAATTGGCCGGTTACGCGGACGAGCCGGCTCACGCGGTCAACGCGCTGCTGGTGCGGGATTATCTGGCGTCGCATATCGGGCAGGATCCGAAGCGGTTCGCGCTCGACTACTACGAGCACTACCCGAAGGTCACCATCGGAATCTGGGGCCCGGTCGCGCCGGCGGTGTTCGGATCCTGGCTACTCGCGTTCGGCGCTTCGGCTGCCTCGCTGCTCGCCGCCGCTGGAGCGGTCGTGCTGGCGTTAGGCCTATTGATCCACCGCGGCTGCGCGGCTCAGGGAGTCTGGCCCGGCCTGTTCGGCGCGGCGATCTTCGGCGCTTCCGCCGTCACGGTCTGGAACGCTAACGCCGTGATGGCGGACGCGCTGGTGGGGCTGTGGTGCTGGCTCGCGCTGCTGTCGTTCGCGCGATGGGCGGAAGGCGGCGGCCGCCGTTGGGCGATCGGCTTCGGCCTGCTATCCGCCTGCGCGGTGCTCACCAAGGCGAACGGGGTGGTGGCGCTGGGCGTGCCATTCGGATTCGTGCTGGCGCGGCGCGACTGGCGGCGTACCCGCGACGTCTGGTTCTGGATTCCACTGGCGCTCGCGGCCGCGCTCGCCGGACCGTGGCAGTGGTACTCGGCGAAGCTGGTGGCGGAAGCCGTGGTCCTGCCGGAGCCCGGTTGGGATACGCTGTGGCAGAACTTCACCGACTACGTGAAGACGCTGCCGGACGCGGTCGGCTTCGCCGGAATCGCACTCGCGGGCGCTGGCGCCTGGCGCACGTTTCGAAACCCGGCTTCGCCGTTATCCTCGGCCGCGCTCGGACTTCTGCTGGCATCGGCCGCGTTCCACGTCGTGGCGCCGCATCAGTTCTCGCCGCGGTATCTGATGGCGTCGCTCGGCGCGTGGTCGGCGACGGCGGCGGTGGGAGCGGCGGGGGCGGGCCGCGCGTGGACGGCCGCGGCGATCGCGGCGATTCTACTCGGCGCCATCCGCTATCCCTACGAACCGAAGCCGTGGCTCGGGTTCGACCGCGTGGCCTTGGAGACGATGGCGAGACCCGGGACCGGGCCGATCCTGGTCTCCTCGGACGCGATGGGCGAAGGCGCGCTGATCTCCGGGATCGCCCTGCGCGACCGCCGGCCGGGGCGCACCATCCTGCGCGCGTCGAAGGTGTTGGCGAAAAGCAGTTGGGAGGGGCTGCGGCGCGATCTATTGTTCGAAGAGCCGGCCGATGCCATGCGGTACCTCGAGAGCCGCGGAACACGGCTGGCCGTGCTGCAGCCCACCGAGGACAGCCGCCTGGAGTGGGAACTGCTCCAACGCGTCATCGCCGAATATCCGGAACGCTGGCGTAAGCTGCGAACCTGGAGCCATCCCGCCCCGAAGGTCGAGCTGTGGGAACTGCGATGAGCTACTTGGGAAAATACTTCTCGAGGTGGGGAAAGATGTCCCGCACCAGACCGAGCCCGAGTTCTTCCGCCTCCCGCTCTTCCATGCCGTCGGCCGGCGTCACGATTTTCACGATCGCGGTATCGGACCGGTTGAGCCGGATGGCATCCACCACGGACCACGCCTGAGCGGCGTATTCGCTGGCCACCACGCGCTCCCGCGACTGGTACCAGTACAGCACCATGCTCCTCGCGCTGCCACGCTTGACCAGATAGCGGTTGATCTCGATGGGCTCGGCGCGTCCCGCCACTTGTACCAGCGCACGCCCCTGGTGGGCCGATTCCCACCCCGACCCGGGAAGGCAGTTCTGCGGAGAGTGCGGCCGTTGTCCCTGCCGCTGCGACTTGAAGTAGCCGATAAAAAGATGGACCTCCGGAGAGCCCGGCCTCTTGTACCCGCGCGACAACGTGTCGTCCGCCTTCAGGATTTCGAGGATCTTGTCCTCGAGCGGATATTCCTTGAACATCGTCCACGAGCCGGCGGTTTGCGGAAATTCCGCCAGCGGACGCGTCAGAGGCACTTGTTCCACGCCGCGCGCCTTGCCGTAGTAGAGCGCGGATTGAGCCAGCAGCAAACCGGTGACGATGCGGGCCGGCGTCCGCTTCAGGAACGAGAAGTCCGCCGTCACGTGAACAGTTCCTTGAACTTGTCGAGCAGGCCCTTGTCGCCGGGGTCGTTCTCTTCGGGCAGCATGTCGCGCAAATGTTCCATCGCGCGGCGTTGCTCGCGAGAGAGCTTGGTGGGCGTCCGCACCTGAACGTGGACCACCACGTCGCCCCGGCCGCCGCCGTTGAGGTTCGGCACGCCGAGCCGCGGCAGGCGGATCTCGGAGCCCGACTGGACGCCTTCCGGAATCTTGACCCGCTGCGGACCGTCGAAGGTCACCAGGTTCACCTCCGCTCCGAGCGCCGCCTGCGCGATGTTGACCGGCACCGCGCAATGGAGGTCGCCTTCGTGGCGTTGAAACACCGGGTGATCGTTGACGCGCAACACGACGTAGAGATCTCCGGGCCGCGCGCCGGACTTTCCCGGATGGCCCTCGGCATGCAGTTTGAGACGCGTCCCCGAGTCGACGCCGGCGGGGACGGTGATCTTCAGCTTCCGCTCGCCCCGGCTGAATCCTTCACCCTTGCACTGGGTGCATGGACGGCGGATAATCTGCCCCTTGCCGTTGCATTGTCCGCAGGTGCGGCGCACCGAAAGGAACGCCTGTTGGTAGACCACTTCGCCGCGCCCGCGGCAGACCGGGCAAACGGTGAGTCCGTCGTTGGGTTCGGCGCCGTTCCCGCTGCATCGAACGCAGGGGTCGAGCCGGGGGATCTGCACGTCGATATTCGCGCCGCGCACCGCGTCCTCGAGCTCGATCGTGAGGTCGTAGCGGACGTCTTCGCCTCGCTGCGGCCCCCTGCGGCGCCCGCGAGCCCCGCCGAACAGGTCTCCGAAGCCGAAGAAGTCGCCGAGGATGTCGCTGAAATCGGCGAACACCGACGGATCGAAGCCGGGGCCGCCCGCCGCGCCCGCGCCCTGCAAGCCCTGATGCCCGAACCGGTCGTACGCCGCCCGCTTCTGCGGATCGGTCAGGACGCCATAAGCTTCGGCGGCTTCCTTGAACTTCTCTTCCGCTTCCTTGTCACCGGCGTTGCGATCCGGGTGAAACCGCAGAGCCAGCTTTCGATAGGCGGCTTTCAGCGCCGCGTCGTCGGCCGACCGCTCGACGCCGAGAACCTCGTAGTAGTCTCTCTGCGTCACGGTTTGACAGCCACCTTCACCATCGCGGGCCGCAATAGCCTGCCCTTGAAGTGATAGCCGGCCTGCAAGTCCTCGAGCACGGTCTGATCGTCCAGATCGTCCCGCTCCACCTTTTGGACCGCGTAGTGCACGTTGGGGTCGAAGGGTTTGTTGGCGCACTCGATTCGCTGCATGCCGAGCTTGGTGAGCGTCTCGATCATCCGCTGCAGGATCATCTGCATGCCCGTGGCATAGTCACGCAGGGCCTCCTGTCCGCTCGCGGCCTTGATGGCGCGTTCGAAATCGTCGGCTACCGGCAGCAGCGCGCGGCAGGTGTCGAACGCCGCGTACTCGCCCATTTCCACTTTTTCGCGTTCGGTGCGTTTGCGGAAGTTGTCGTAGTCGGCCTGGCGCCGCAGCAGCAGGTCGTGGAGTTCGGCTTTCTCGTAGGCGAGCCGCTCCACTTCCTTTTCGAGCCCACCGGCGTTGGCGTCCGTTTCCACAGTCCCGGCGGCGCCGGAGATATTACCGTCTTCCATGATGTTCCTTGTAACCGATCGATGGCGCGAACCTACGCGGGCAGGCTGGAGAAGGCCCGGCCGACGTGTAAGACGGCCGACATCACCTTCGCGTAGTCCATGCGCATCGGGCCCAACACCGCGAACTTGGCGGCCGTCCCACCCGGCATGGTGACGGTGAGGCCGATCAGCGACATCTCCCCCATTCCCGGCGGTTCCGAGCCCAATCCCACTTGCACGCGCACCAGGCCGGCCGCGCCCGGAGCCGATTCCAGGCAACGATCGAGCAGACGCAGCACCAACTTCTTCTCCTCGAGCGCCAGCAGCAGGTCTTTGAGCCTGTCGCGCGTCAGGTGCAAATCGAACCCGACGACATTCGCGGCGCCATCCAAATGCACTTCCGGCTCCACGCCCAGGTCGAGCAGTCCGCGATCGTAGAGGCTGTTCAGCCGCTGCAGGATCCGGTCATACGCCGCGTTGGCGCGGTCCAGCCGCCGCCGCAATTCCATCCGCGCGCCACCCAGGTTCCACCCGCCGAACTCGGCGTTGACGTAGTTGCGGACCGACGTGAGTTCCTGTTCGGTGACCGCCTCGTCCAGCGTCACCACCTGATTCCGCACCAGCCCGTCGTTGGTGACGATCACCATCAGGACGCGCCGGCCGCCGAGAGCGAGCAGTTCCACGTGCTCGAGGATCTGCCCCAGGCCGGGAATGGCGGTGGCGATGGCGAGCCCCTGCGTCATGCCGGTCAACAGGTGCGATGCCCTTTCCGCCCGCTCCTCCACGGTGGAAGCGTTCTCGAGCGACGTGCGAATGCGGTCGAGTTCCGCGCTCATCACGCGGTTGGACGGCAATTGGCTGACGAACGCGGTGAACGCTTTCTCCGTCGGCACCCGGCCGGCGGAAGTGTGCGGCTGGTGCAGGTAGCCATCGCTCGCCAGATCCGCCATCACGCCCCGGATGGTCGCCGGGCTGGCGTGGAACCGCCGGAGCCGCGAGATGTCGCCCGAGGCGACGGGCTCACCCGTTTCGATATAGCTTTTGACGATCGAGCAAAGGATCTGCTCGGTGCGCGCCGTCAAAGGACTCTCTCTTTTCATCCGGTACTTAGAATTATACCTATCCTCATTCTAGAAAATCGGAATACCCGGGGCAACCCCGGCCAGCCGCTACTCTTCTCCCGAGCCGCGTTCCTGAACGGAATCCGGCGCGTTCACGGTGGGGAGGAACCGCGCCAACTCCTGGCGGATCGTATGGTATTCGGGCCGCTTGGCCAGGTTTTCCCACTCCATCGGGTCGGCGTGGTGATCGTAGAGTTCCTCGCCGCCGTCCTGATATCGTGTGTAGCGCCAACGCTCGCTGCGCACCGAATGGTTGTTCCGGAAATAGGTGCAGACGGCCGGGCGGTCCCACGCCGCGCCCGGATTGGCCAACAGCGGGCGCAGGCTGGCGCCCTCCAGTTCGGGCCGCTTAGGCAATCCGCACAGGTCCACCAGGGTCGGATAAATGTCCATGGTGCTGACCGTTCGCCCGCAGCGCTGTCCCGGCTTGGTGACGCCCGGCGCCGTCATGGTGAAGACGTTCCGCGTGGACTCCTCCCACAGCGAGAACTTCCGCCAATGGAGCTTTTCGCCCAGATGCCAGCCATGGTCGCTCCACAGCAGTACCACCGGGTTCCGCTTCGACATCGGCGATTTTTCGAACCCCTCCATCAGCCGGCCGAGTTGCGCGTCCATGAAGGCGATCGACGCAAGGTAGCCCTGAACAGCCTGTTTCCACTGCTTGTTGTCGATGACGCTCTTGTGGTCGCCGCCCGCCTTGGCGAACTTGCGGCCTTGCGCCGGAACGTCGTCCAGGTCGTCGTCCTTCACCCGGGGCAGTTCGATCTTGCCCAGCGGGAACATGTCGAAGTACTTCGGCGGCACGTACCACGGCAGATGCGGCCGGAACAGCCCCGCGCCCAGGAACAACGGCTGGGTGCGCGGACGGTTCATCTCGCCGATGGCCCAGTCGACCACCTGATGATCGCCCATCCGTTCGCCCGGTACGTTCACCGGACCCCAATCGAAATGACCCGTTCCCGCGATGCCGTTCGCCGGCCTCTTCGGCAGCGGATCGTCCGGCTTGTTCTTGGTCTGGCTGGGAAAGTACTCGTTCCAACTGGCCGCGTCCGGATAGCCGCCGTGGTAGATCTTGCCGCCGCCCACCGCGCGATAGCCGCTCGCCATGAAATGCTGCGTCAGCGAAACCGCGTTCTTCAGCGCCGGCGACTTCCGCATCGGCTGCGAGTTGGTATAGATTCCCGAAGTCGACGGCCGGATGCCGGTCATCAGCGCCGCTCGCGACGGATTGCACAGCGGAGCCGCGCAGTGCGCGTTGGTGAACAACACGCCGCGCGAAGCAAGCCTGTCGAGGTTCGGCGTTCGTCCGTTCGGATGGCCGCCCAGGCAGCTCACCCAATCGTTCAGATCGTCCACCGCGATCATCAGGACGTCTGGCCGCTCGCGGCGATTCTGTGAGGTCAGCACGAAGGGCGCCGCCACTGTCGCGAGCGCCTGACGCCGGGTAGTCGTGGACATGTCCGATTACTGTACCGCAACCTTGACCGGTCTGCCAGACGTCCCATTCACCGACACCACCAGATCCTGGCTGCCGGCCGGCGTGCCGGCGTCCGGCACGATGTTGAGCTGGTAGACGCCCGCGAACCCGGGCGCCAGCCCCGCGAACTGGACGCTTGCCGGCAAACCGCCCACGGAAGCCGCCACTGTCCCTCGAACCGTCGCGAGCGGCTGCGCGGGGCTCGCCGAGCCAGTCGCGGGCGGGTTGTCCACCGCCCCGAGTCCGGTCGCGTAGAAGTAGACCGCCTCGCCGCGGCGCAGCGGATTCGCCCCCGTGACCAGCGTGTTGCCGGACGCGCGCACCACGATGCCAGCGCCTTCCGACTCGAAGATCCCCGGCTGAACCGCGGCAACGGCCACCGCGACGGCGGCGCTCGCGGATTCTCCCCGCGTGACCACAACCGGAGCGCTGCCCGCCGCTTCCCACGGAACCTGCACGTTCACCTGCTCGCGCCCGCCCACGTTGGCCACGGCGAGTATTGGCGCGGCGCGTCCGCCGATGCTCACGCGAACGCCGTCCAGGGTTGTGGGCAAAGGCAGCGACTGGGCCGCGGCGATCCCTGGGCCCGCGGTGATGTTCGACGCGAAGATCGACGCGAGGCTTCCGGCAACTAGGCCCGGTTCGCCGCTCGCGGCGTTCACCACCGATTCCGAAGTCAGCGCCGGCCGCGACGATCCTTCCACGCGATAGATGCCGCCGCCGGAATGATCGGCGAGGTGAAGGTCGCCGGCTTCGTCCTCGCCGAACGAGCTGACGTTGAAGCTCGAGTCGAGCAGGAGGCGGTTCTGCCAGCCGGAGCCCGCGCGGCGCAACGCCCAGATTCGTCCCGAAGCAAAGTCCGCGTACAGGTAGTCCCCGCGCAGTCCACCCGCGCCGGGACCTCGCGCGACGTACCCGCCAGTCACCGAGACATCGCCCTGCTGGCGAGTATATTCGTGGACCGGCGCGGTGAGGTCCGGAGTGGCGCAATCGCCGCTGAAGCAGCGGAGCCCTTCGTAGATCCGCCAGCCGTAGTTCTCGCCGCCGCGGCTGGACGCAGGCTGGAAGTCGACCTCTTCGGCGCGGTCCTGGCCCACGTCGCCCATCCACAGGTCACCCGTTTCGCGGTCGAACGAGAACCGCCACGGGTTGCGCAGGCCGAGCGCCCAGATCTCGGGCAGATACTGCCGGTCGCCCACGAATGGGTTGGACTCGGGCACGCGAAATCCATCGCCGCCCGATTCGACGTCGATGCGCAGAATCTTGCCCAGCCGCGACTGCTTGTTCTGCGCCAGATTTCGCGGATCGCCGCCCGAGCCGCCGTCGCCGAACGCGGCATACAGGAAGCCGTCGCGCCCGAATTGCAGGCATCCGCCGTTGTGATTCTGAAACGGCTGGGCCACCGTCAGAATGATCTGCTCGCTGGCTGGATCGGCGGCATCGTCGCTCGACAGCCGGTATCGCGCCACGGTCGATTCGGTGCAGCCCGGGTTGGTGTAGTTCACGTAGAAATGGCGCTTGCGAGCGAAATCGGGCGGGAAAGCCAACCCGAGCAAGCCGCACTCGCCGCTCATTCGCGTCTTGGACCGGATATCGAGGAACGGCGCGGCGGCCAGCGCTCCGTTCCGCCACGTTCGCACGATGCCATTCTGCTGCGCGAAGAACAGACGGCCGGAGCCGTCGCCCGCGTTCTGGATATCGATGGGGCTGGACAGTCCCGCCGCCACTCGCGTGAGCGCCAACTCCTGAGCGGATGCCGCGGCCGCGACGAGCAACGAGAGATGGAGTCGCATGGGATACTAGACTCATTTCATCATGATTCGATTCACTCTCCCGCTCTTCGCGATGACATTGCTGGCGGCGGAGAAGCCCGTGCCCGCGCCCGGCGTGCCGGTTTCCGCCGAGGATCGCGCCGAACTCGAGGCCGGTCTCGCCAAGCTCAAGTCGGGCATCGCGGCGCTCGAACGGAATCCCGCGTCCAAAGCGCTGGTGTCCGACGTGCGCATCTTCCACGACGCGGTTCGCTACGCGCTGGACTACGACGAGTTCCTCAAGCCGGAAGAGATTCAGCGCGGCGCCAACCTGCTGCGCAAGGGCCTGGAACGCGCGGCGGCTCTGACGCGCGGCGAAGCTCCCTGGACCTCCGAAACCGGACTGGTGGTGCGCGGCTACGTCTCCAAGATCGACGGCAGCACGCAGCCCTACGGGTTGGTGATTCCGCCCTCGTGGTCGCCGAACGCCCCCGGCCGCTGGCGCGTGGATGCCTGGTTCCACGGCCGTTCGGAGACGCTCACCGAAGTCAATTTCCTGTGGGACCGCATGAACAACCGCAGCCAGTTCACGCCGGACGATACCATCGTGCTGCATCTTTATGGGCGCTTCTGCAACGCGAACAAGTTCGCCGGCGAGGTGGACCTGTTCGAAGCGCTGGACGACGTGAAGAAGCGCTACAAGGTGGATAACGACCGCATCCTGGTCCGAGGCTTCAGCATGGGCGGAGCCGCGGCTTGGCAGTTCGGCGCGCATTTCGCCGGCCAGTGGGCGGCCGTGGCGCCAGGCGCCGGATTCGCCGAGACCGCGGAGTTCCTGAAGGTCTTCCAGAACGAATCGGTGAAGCCGGCGTGGTGGGAACAGAAACTGTGGCGCATGTACGACGCCACGATGTACGCGGCGAATCTGTTCAACGTGCCGGTGGTCGCCTACAGCGGCGAGAAGGACCGCCAGATACAGGCCGCCCAGGTGATGGAGCGCGAGATGGCCAAGGAAGGCATCGCGATGCGCCACATCATCGGACCCGGCATGGGACACCAATACCATCCCGATGCCAAGATCGAAATCGACCGGAGGCTGGACGCGATCGCCCGCCGCGGACGCGATCCTTATCCGGCGCACGTCAAGTTCACCACGTTCACGCTTCAGTACAACCGGATGAAGTGGGCGATCGTGGACGCACTGGGCAAACACTGGGAGCGGGCTCGCGTGGATGCGCGCATCAAGGACGATCGCAATGTCGCCATCGCGACATCAAATGTCGACGCGTTCTCGCTGCACTTCGGCGCGGGCGGATGCTTGCTGGACAACTCGGTGAAGCCGGTGGTGACGATCGACGCCATGCCGGTCACCGCGCCGCCGCCGCTTTCCGACCGGTCGTGGGACGTGTCCTTCCGCAAAGTAGGCGGACGCTGGACTCTGGCCGGCAAGGACGACGGCGCGGTCCGCAAGCGGCACGGATTGCAGGGCCCGGTGGACGACGCGTTCCTGGATCGATTCACCATCGTGAAGCCGACGGGCACGCCCGTGGCGCCCTCCACCGCGTCGTGGGTCAAGGAGGAGATGGAGCGCGCGATCCGTGAATGGCGGCGCCATTTCCGCGGCGTGCCCATCGTGAAGGACGACACGGGGATTTCGGATGCCGACATCGCTTCGTCGAACCTGATCCTGTGGGGCGATCCCGGCAGCAACCGGGTTCTGGGGCGCATCGCGGACAAGCTGCCCGTGAAGTGGGACCCGGCCGGCGTCAAGGTGGGATCGCGGAACTTCGGCAGCGGCCACGCGCCCATCCTGATTTATCCGAACCCGCTGAACCCCAGGAAATACGTGGTCCTCAACAGCGGCTTCACGTTCCGCGAATACGACTACCTGAACAACGCGCGCCAGATTTCGAAGCTGCCCGATTGGGCGGTGATCGACCTTTCGACGCCGCCGGATTCGCGCTGGCCCGGCAAAGTGGCGGACGCCGGCTTCTTCGGCGAGAGCTGGGAACTGTTGGCAAAGGAGTAACCATGATGGATCTGGGAGTTCTGACCCGCTATTCCACGCCCACCGTCGCCAACGCGATCGAGCTGTTCGAACTGCGTCCGCGCGACGAGGGCTTCCTGCGTCCGGGGCTGCTTTGCCTGCGTCCCGATGCCGTTCCGATGGCCGGATTCGCGGCCACGTGCCTGGTGTCCGGCAACAAGCCCGACACCTACGGGCGCCGCGATGTGTACGACTACTGGGAGCATCTCGAAAGCGTCCCCGGTCCACGGATTTCCGTGGTGCAAGATCTGGATCCGTACCCTGGCGCCGGATGCTTCTGGGGCGAGGTGAACGCGAGCATCCACCTGGCTCTCGGCTGCGTGGCGACGGTCACCGACGGCGCGGTGCGAGACTTACCGGAAATGCGGTCGGTGGGTTTCCAGGCGTTGTACCGGCACGTGGCGGTGTCGCACGGATATATCCATCCGGTGGCGTTCGGCAGCCCGGTGAATATCGGAGGAGTGGTGGTGCGGCCGGGCGATCTGCTCCAGGTGGATCAGCACGGAGCGCTGATCGTGCCGGTGGAGACGCTGCCGCAACTCGAGGCCGCGGTGCTCGAGATCGAGCGCCGGGAGCGTCCTGTGATCGACTACGCGAAGAGCGGCTCGGCGACGAGGGCGGGGTTGAAGGAGATGGTGGACAAGCACCTTCGCAACGCGCCGCCGTGGCGGCCCGGCTCGCGGGTCGACTAGCGGGCGAAAGCTCCAGGACCACCAGGACCCGTATCCCACGACCTGCGCGGACCCGCTGAGATAAGATGAGTCAGAAGCATCGGAGGAACATGAAGCGATTCGCGGGCTCCTGTGCCTGTGCTCTTGCGCTGTCCCGCTTGGCGTGCGGGGCGGCCTTTTCGATTCAAGAGATTGGCACACGCGCCACAGGCATGGGCGGCGCCTTCGTCGCCGTCGCCGACGACGGGTCGGCGCTTTTCTACAATCCGGCGGGAATCGCCTTCCAGGACGGGCTGCGGATGCAGATGGACACCGTGCTGGTGCACGGGAACTTCAAGTTCACACCGTCTTCCGTTCCTAATGGGACCATCGTTCCGGACGGCGGATACCAGGGGTTCATCAGCCCGAAGATCCTCGTCGTCCCCAACCTTTACATGTCGGTGCGCGTCAAGCCCAAGTGGACCGTGGGATTCGGCTCTTTCGCGCCATTCGGCCTAGGCGGCAACTGGACCAACTTCCGTGACAGCGATCCGCGCAACACCAAGTTCGTTGCCCGCTTCCACACCACGCGCCCGAAGATGGCGTCGATCTGGATGCAGCCGACCGTGGCGTATCGAGTCAACGACCGTCTGGCGGTCTCGTTCGGCGCGGCGCTGGTCCACACGCACGTGCTGCTCGAGCAGAGCATCCTGAACCCCCACGCGGAGGGCAGGACCTTCGGCGAAGCGCTGGCGCCGCGCCTGTTCCCCAACGCGCCGCTGGCGGCGGGCTCCGCGATTGTCGCCCGGCTGCTGCCCGAAGGCAGGTCGCGCTTCGCCGCCACCTCGAACAACGTGGGCGCCGTCATCGGGGTCCTGTACCGCGTCCCCGCTTGGAAGACGCGCTTCGGCGCCACCTACCGCACCGCCGTCACGCAGCACTTCCGCGGCAAGGCGTCGTTCGCGTTCGACCAGGAGTACGGACTCAAACCGGTGGCGGGTCCGGACGTGTTCGCCAAGTTTTTCCCGGAACAGAAGGCCACCGCTACGTTTCCGACCCCCGGGACCTACGCGATCGGCGTCGCCACCGAAGCGATCGGCAAGAACCTGATCTCCGCCGACCTCCAGATGCAGGACTACCGCCGCTTGCGATACGTGGTTCTCAATTTCGGCGCGGCCGGACCCGAAACCGCCACGCCCGCCGAGGCGCGGCTGGACTATGCGTTTCACAACGCCTGGGCCGTCCGCACTGGATGGGAGCGGCCGGTGAAGGATGGACTCACCGTGCGCGCCGGTTGGGCGTTCGACGGCACTCCGGTCCCGGAGAAGTCCGTGAGCCCTCTTTGGCCCGACAGCTCTCGAATGAACTTCAACGTGGGAGCGTCGAAGGCGATGAAGGGGCGCGAGATCTCCATCTATTATCAGTTCACCAAGTTCCTGCGCCGCACCACGAACGTCCCGGCTAACGCCAACCTGTTCACCAACGGCGACTGGAACAGCACCGCGCAGTTGGTGGGCATCGCGCTGCGGTTCCGCAAAGGCGGAAAGGAGTTGAGCTTCGAATGAGGACGCGACGATTCGCGATCGCCGCGCTTTGCGCATGGACGGCCGCGGCTGCGGACAAGTTGGACCCCACGCTCACCGTGGTTTTGGGCGGGGGAGCGGCGGCGGGATTCTCCGGATTCCGTCTTCTGGAGAACGAGCAGAATCAGGCGTGGCCCGCCGTGGCGGCCAAGCAGATGGGGACCTATATCTCCGTCCCCACCATGCGCGAGTCCCCGATGACCGGCGTGGTGAACGCATACCGCCCGCTCGCCGGCCTGCTCCCGGAAATCCCGCAGAGCGGCGAACGGGCGCTGCCGTTCCCCTTTTTCGCGATGAACCTCTCGGTGCCGTTCATGCGAACCGGCGACGCGCTGCGCATGCGTCCCACCCCTCGCAACGACGGACTGAATCTGCTCACCACGGTGGAGGGCGATATCAAGGCCACCCTGTTCAACGCGATCGTGGGAGGTCCGCTGCTGACCTTCCAGCCGCCGGTGCTGTTGACGGCCGCCGACTACGTAGTGGCGCTGAATCCCACGCTCCTGTTCGTCCAATTGGGCTTCGAGGACGTCTCCGAAGCCGCCGCCGGCGGCGATGCTTCGCGAATCACCGATCCGGGCTCGTTCGGCGGCGACTACCTGCTGCTGCTCAATAAGCTGCGAACCACCGATGCCACCATCGTTCTGATGACCGTGCCCGATCCAACGCTGACCGGCTACTTCTCCACTCTCGACGACGCGGCGCGGCGCTATGGCGGATCGGCCGAGGAGTTGCAAGCGCGCTTCGGACTTGCCGCCGGCGACCTACTGACGCTGGGCGGGATGGTGGAAGTGGCGGACTCCATGCGCGGCCGCCGCGGCAACACGCTCTCGCGCGGCTCGGTGCTGCCGGCTTCGATCGCCGCGAGCGTCCGGTCGGCGGTCAACTCCTACAACGAATCCATCCGGTCGCTCTCGGCGGCGAGAAAACTCGAGGTGTTCGATCTGGCGGACTTCGTGCGGCAGGTGAGAACCGCGGGTGTTCGCGCCGGCGCCGTCACGGTGACCGGCGAGTACGGTGGAGGCTTCTATTCCGAGGACGGCATTTATCCGTCCGCGGCGGGACAAGCCCTGACGGCCAACGCCGTTTTGCAATTCCTCAATTCCAAGTTCGGGACCGGTTTCCCGCTCGCGACGGTGGCCCAATGATTCCGCGCATTCTCCCGGTGATCCTGCTGGCAGCCGCGGCCCAGGCCGCCATCAACCTCCCCGCGTCGCGCCGCTTGGCCGGTCCGACCAACGACGAACGCGCCTCGTTCGGCGATGCCCTGGCCAACTGGGTGTTCGGCAGCAGTGAGGGCGTGACCAACATCCACGGCTGGATCGCGGTGGATTTCGATCCCCCCGTGGGCCGCGTCGCGCGGTTCCGAGTGCGGTGGTACACGCTGGGCGGCATCCCGACGCTGCCGTTCAACGACGGCTACTTCGTGCGGATGACGGGCGAGCAGACCGTTAACAGTTCCGTCCAGGCGAGCCAGGGCGATCTGAACCTGGACACCGGCGAAATCTCCAACCTCGAGGTCCACGCGCTGTTTCAGAACGTGCTCATTCAGAAGGCATCCAAGTACAACCGGCTGCCGCTCATCAGCACGGGCGACGGGTTCAGCGCGCTCTTCGTGGACTTTCCGCCGCTCGACTATCCGTTCGAACTCCCCATCGCCGCGCGCGACCGGCCCGCGCCATCGCTCAGCGCGAAGTTCATTCTCGACGGGGCGCAGCGCATCACCGGGCTGGAGATCCACGGCTTCACCTTCGTGCCCATCGCGGTGCTGCCGTCCATCGGCCTGATGCCGCCCTTCGCGTTCGCGCGGCAGGGAATCACCGTCGTGCCCGGGTTCGAGTGCTTCCCCGGGACCACGCCTCCCGAACTTTGCCGCAATGAACAACGCGTGCCGGACGGTCTCGCCACCGTGCCCACTACTTACCTGAGGCCGCAGCTTCATCTGGTGACCACCGAACTGCGCGAAGTCGACCCGGTCCAGCGGATCCCCAGCGCCTATCTCGAGCGGACAACGGGCGCGGCCGCCGCCGCGCTAGGCGGCAGACTGTACGTGGTGGGCGGAGGCGATGGAACCCGCGCCAGCACGACCGCCGCGTCGTTCGATCCGGCCCGCAACGAGTGGACGGGTTTGCCGCCGATGCCGCGGCCGCTCTCCGGTCATTGCGCGGCGGCCGCCAACGGCCGGGTCTGGGTGGCCGGTGGACGGCAGGGCGCGGCGCAGCCTCCCGTCGCCGAGGTCACGTCGTTCGACCCGGGCTCGCGCTCCTGGTCTCCAGCGCCTCCCCTGCCCACCGCGGTGACCGACGCCGCCTGCGCCGCGGTGGACAGCCGGCTCTTCGTGTTCGGCGGGGCTGCCCCTGGCGCCGCCGCGACGGATGCGGCCTGGGAGCTCGACGCTGCCGCGGGACGCTGGTCCCCGCTCCGCATGCCTACGCCGCTGGCAGGCGCGGCCGCGGCGGTTTCCGGCCGTGAGATCTGGATCGTGGGTGGCACGCCGGATGGCCGCGCCGCGTCAGACCGGGTGCTCGTGTTCAACACCGCCACGGGCGCCTGGCGCGAAGGACCGCCATCGGAGCGGCCCGTCCACGCGCCTACCGCCGCGTGGCTCGAAGGACGCCTCTACATCGCCGGCGGACGCCAGGCCCCCGGCGGCGCCCTCGATGCGGGCAACGTCATCTACAACAGCGAAACGATCCAGATGCTGAGCGGCAACACCTGGTATCCGTCGCTTTATCAGCCGGTGCTCGCTTCCCACGCGGCGGGAGCCGTGGTGGGCGACACCTGGTATCTGGTGGGCGGCGACGCCGCGCCCAACACTCCGGCGGCTCCCCTGGGCGTCGTGCAGGCCTTCCAAACCGCGCGCGGATGGGCGGTGAGCGACTCCTATCCCGTGTTCACCGCGCAGACCGTGCGGAACGCGGCCGGCCTTGGCGTCGGACCGGCGGAACTGGCGCCCGGATCCCTTGCCTCGATTCTCGGCCACAACCTGGCGGCCGGAAAGGCCGGAGCCCCCTCCGTCCGCAACGAGGGCCGCTTCCTCACCACGGACCTGCCGGACGAACTCGCCGGGGTGCGGGTTTCGATCGACGGGGTGCGCGCCGGCATCGCCTCGGTCTCGCCCGGGCGAATCGATTTCCAAGTTCCATTCGGACTCACGCCGGGCCGCCAGGTGGAAGTCCGCGTATCGCGCTCGGGTTCCGAGGCCCCGCCCGTGCTTGCCCGCCTTGCCGCGGCCGCGCCCGGCCTCTTCACGTACACCTACGGCGAAACCAGATCCATCGACTATCTGAACGAGGCCGCCGCCATCGTCCACAACGGCGACGGGAAACTGAACTACCCGGCCCAACCGGCGCGGCGCGGCGAGACCGTCACGATTCGAGCCACCGGGCTGGGAGAAGTCGAACCGCGCCCTGGCCCACTGCAACGCGGACCGCGTACGCCCTCCCCCGTGGTGACGCTCCCGGAAGTTCTGATCGATGGCAGGCTCGCGGCCGTGCGGTCGGCCGAGCTTGCGCCCGGCGAGGCCGGGATCTACAATGTTCGAGTCGTCGTGCCGCCGGATTCCCGAACCGGCGTCCGTGTTCTCCTGCGTTTGCGGTCGGGCGGAATTTTGTCCAATCCGGCGGTTTTCGTCATCGAGTGAGGCCATGAGTACTCTAATTCAGGATCGCGACTTCCCAGGCGTGTCCACCGCCATCTCCAGAGGGATCGACCGCGGCAGGGTCCTGCGGGACTGGTGGAACACATCCCCACGGGTGGAAATGCTCGAGCTTGCCGGCAGCCGGCCGGACTCGCGCATGCGCTGCTTCTTTTCGGAGGCTCGCATCGATGGCGCGATCACGCCGCTGTCGGGCTGCTTCCAGACCTCGACCTTCGCGCACCGCGCGGCCTCCGGCGCACCGGCCGTGGGTCTGGCGGAGTGGGTCGGGGCCAATTTCCTTCGGAGCGCGAGTTGGGCCGATGCGAAGGGGCGGCCCACCGGATTCCGCTACCGGCCGGCCGTGGTCTCCGATCTGGGCAAAGACTTCGAACCTCGCCGTGTCGACGAGAATCTGCCGCTGCGTCTGGACGAGATCGGCGCGAAATACGAGTGGGCGGTTGTCCGTCTCGACTTGCACGACTACATGAAGGCCATCCCGGGCATGGAGAACATCTACCACCTGATGGACGCTCTCAATCGCGAGGCCGGCTACATGGTGATCCACTCGGACTTCTTCGGAACGCCGCACCCGGCGCCGGACGGATGCGTGGAAGAGTACACCTTCGCCTATTCCGTTTCCCCCTGGACCGTGATGCCGACCCCGGCCGCCTACGGACCGGGCCGGTTCCATTCGGCGTTCAAGCAGTTCCGCTTCTTCCTGATGGACGACGGCTCGGTGTCGGTGGAGGTGCTGTTCCTGGTGGCGCCACAGTGCCGCAAGATGATGAACTTCCTCGGATTCGATCCGGTCTTCCACACCGTGGGCGCAATCGACGCGTTGACTTTCCGCGCGGGCAAATTAGTGAGAGCCTGTCCCAAGATCCGCAAAATCGGACCAACCTCGGGGCCCGGCCCGGGCGGCCGCCCCGAAACTGTGGAGGGCGACGATTTCCGTGCCTCGATCGGCGGCATCCAAGGCCGCTCCAAGGCCGCCTAGGGCCTCTCCAGACGTCATCCGGCACAACGCTCGATTTCGGGAGCGTTTTCTGAAGCTCTTATTATCGATATCGCGAG
>SYLY01000367.1 GCA_005808475.1 Acidobacteriota bacterium | reverse complement strand
GTGGGTCAGTACCAACACGACGTGGATCAGCGAAAACTCATGCAGAGTCTCGAGTCCGTGGTCGAGTCGTGCGTGAATCGCGTGGGAGTGGACCTGAACACGGCGTCCTGGGCGCTGCTGCGGTACGTGGCTGGTATCAATGAGCGGACCGCGCGCGGCATCGTGGAGTTTCGCGATCGAAACGGCCGGTTCCGGTCGCGTACGCAGTTGATGGATGTATCCGGATTCGGGCCCAAGACGTTCGAGCAGGCTGCCGGATTTCTCCGCATCCGGGGTGGGGAGAATCCCCTTGACATGACGGCGGTACATCCCGAGTCGTACGAAGTGGTAGCCAAGATGGCAGTCTCGGCGGGGGTGAGTATCCCCGAGTTGATCTCGAAGCCGGAGTTGATCGACAAGGTGAATCTCGAGGGGTTCAAGACGGCGACGGTCGGCATGTTCACGCTCTCCGACATCCGGGAGGAACTGCGCAAGCCGGGCCGCGATCCGCGCGAGAAATTCGTGGCGGCAAAGTGGCGGGATGACATCCGGGAGATCTCGGACTTGAAGGCGGACATGGTGCTGGAGGGAGTGGTGACCAATGTCGCCAACTTCGGCGCCTTCGTCGACGTCGGAGTTCACCATGATGGGCTGGTGCACGTCAGCGAGGTGTCGAACCGGTTCGTCAAGGATCCGCGCGAGGTGCTGAAGGCGGGCCAGATCGTCAAGGTCAAGGTGCTTTCGGCCGATCCCAAGACCAAGCGGATTGCGCTGTCGATCAAGCAGTTGGAGGCCCCCCCGGAACGGGGTCCCGTGCGCGGACAAGCCCCCGCCCGAAAGCCGGAGCCCTCCCGAAAGCCGAGCCTCGACGAGCAGTTGGCGGCGCTGAACACGAAGTTCCGGTCGCGTTGACGCGGCGGCGGGCTATAATCGGCATGACGGCGCTGGGAACGGCCTTAAGGCGAACGGAGCCGCCAACTAAGCGATATCCCAAGGTCTCCATTCGCACTGGAGCGCCGTGAATTCGCCGATTAGGGGAATGTGCGGGGTGCTGTGACAGCGGAACTGATCGAGGAAATCGTCGACAACGGCGGATCGAATGAGCCGATGCCCGTTCTGATCGCCGACGACAGCCCTGTTTCGCGCAAGATCCTCGAGGCGTCCCTTCGCAAGTGGGGATTCCAGGTAGTGTCGGTTGGCAACGGCGCGCAGGCGTGGGAGGCTCTTCAGCGGGAGGACGCGCCGCGGTTGGCGATTCTCGACTGGATGATGCCGGGCCTTTCCGGGCCCGAAGTCTGCGCCCTGGTGCGGCAGCAGCGGCGGCGTTACTACACCTATCTTCTGCTGCTCACGTCGCGGCATGAGAAGGAAGACGTCATCGCCGGCATGGAGGCAGGAGCCGACGACTATTTGGTGAAACCCTTCGACAGCAATGAGTTGAAGGTGCGGTTGGGTCCGGGGCGGCGCATCGTCGAGCTTCAGACCAAGCTGCTCGAGGCTCAGGATCAACTGCGCGAACAGGCCACCCGGGACGGGCTCACCAAACTCTGGAACCGGCACGCGATCTTCGACATACTGCTCCGCGAACTGGCCCGGTCGCAGCGCGAGAAGTCGCCGCTGGGAATCGTAATGGGCGACATCGATAAGTTCAAGTCGATCAACGATACATACGGCCACATGGCGGGCGATTCCGTTCTACGCGAAATCTCCCAGCGAATTCAGGCCTCGGTGCGGGCCTACGACGCCGCCGGACGCTACGGAGGCGAGGAATTTCTGGTCGTCCTTCCCCGTTGCGACGCCGAACAGACGTTCGTCACGGCCGAGCGTATCCGCAACTCGATCCAGGGACTACCCGTCGATCTGGGCGGCCGCCTGCTCGACGTCACGTCCAGTTTCGGCGTCACCTCGCTCCCGGGCGGTCTGGCGGCCACGCCGGAGCGCCTCATCCGCGTCGCGGACGAAGCCCTCTATGAGGCTAAAAAGCAGGGCCGGAACCGAACCCATCGCGGCATCCTCGACTAGCGGCTACTCGTCGTCGCGCCGCGCCACGCGGAAACCGCTGAGGCTCTCGGCGTACTGAGAGACTCCCCGGAATAGCGCCTCCGCCAACCGTTGCCGGTAGTCGCCTTTCTTCATCAGCGCTTCCTCCGCCGGATTCGTCAGGAATCCGATCTCCACCAGCACCGCCGGCATCTTCGCGCCGATCAGCACTACGAACGGCGCGCTCTTCACCCCACGGTTATAGACCCGTCCGTGGCTCTGGGCAACCAAGTCGTGCGCGGAGCGCTGAACCCGGCCGGCGAAGTCGCGTGACTCGATCAGCTTGTCGTTCCGCGCGATTTTCTGCACCAGATCCTGCAAGTCGTGCACCGACTTCTCCGAACTGGCGTTCTCCCGCGCGGCCACGTCCAGATCCGCCTTCACGCTGGTGAGGTTGAGGAAATAGGTCTCCGTACCGAGGGCCGCGCGGTATGGCGACGAATTCGCATGGATCGACAAGAACAGATCCGCCTGCTTGCCGTTGGCGAACGGAGCTCTGGCGTCCAGCGCCACGAAGCGGTCGTCCCTCCGCGTGTAAAGGACTTCGGCTCCCAGGCGATCCTCGATCAGCTTGCCCAGCCGAAGCGTGATGTCGAGCACCAATTCCTTTTCGACGACGCCGTTGGGGCTCGTCGTGCCGTGATCCTGGCCTCCGTGACCGGCGTCGAGCACCACGCGATTCAACTTCAATCCGAGCACGCGAGTCAACGATTTCAACGCTCCGCTGTTGTCCTCGGCGGGGCGCGGTTCGCCGGGATCGGGGACCGCGGGCTCAGGAACGGCAACTGGCTTCGGTGGAGTCGCTCGAGCCTGACGCACCGGCTCGGGTGGCGGCTCCCGCTTAGGCTCCGGCTTCGGGGGGGGCAACGGCCGCCGGCCTTGGATCGATGCCATCACCGCGGGCGCCGCCGCGGTGCGGTCACCCGGCTTCGCCCGAATCGAGGGGACGTCGCGGCTATCGAACAGGTCGCGGGAAACAACTCGAGGCGCCCGCGACGGTGGAGGACGGAATGGCCTCGGCTCCGGCTTCGGGGCGGGCGGAGGATCGGGTGCGCCCTGCTGCGTCACCACCGTTGGTTCCTCCGTGCGCGGCGTCTCGAGGCGCGGCTGCTTCGGAGCGGTCTTCAGCCGAAGCTCCACCACGATCCGCTCGGGGTTGGCGAGCTGGCTCACCGAATAGTCGACATCGTTCTCGAGGTCGAGCACCACGCGCGTGACCGTAGGTTCCTTCAACGCCACTCGAACCTGCTTGATCAGGCCGTCGGCGACAGGCAGCGAATACGCTTTTCGCCCTTTGGAGGGAACCGCGTCGTACAGATCGAAGTAGATTCGGTCCGGCGCCTGCAGCCGGTCGTAGTCGAAACGCACTTCGCTGTCGGTCTCGATGGCCACCCGCGCGATCTCACCGGACGACCAGAATCGGACTTCGCGTACGACCGCCGCCGCTTGGGCGTGCGTAGCGCCCAGGAGCAGTGTTGCAAGCAGAGCCGCCCTGGGGGAGGTGGGGGTGGACGCCGCCATACTTTTGAGGTTACCTCGTTCGGAGGTGGACCCTCCCTTCTGAGTCGATCATCGTCTCGAGCGGCCGATGGGCGGGTTCCGGTGGCGGCTGCGCTTTGGCGCGAACCGCTACGGCCTTGCTGGCCCGCCGGAGTTCGCCGTAGCGCCTTCCGACTTTGTAGACGTACTCCTGGGTTTCTTCGTAGGGTGGGATGCCGCGATACTCCATCACCGCGCCCTCGCCCGCGTTGTAGGCCGCCAGCACCAGCCGCATGTCGGAAAATGACGACATCAGGTGTCTCAAATATTTCACGCCGCCTTCCACATTCTGGCGCTGATCGAATGCGTTGGTGACGCCGAGTTGGCGCGCCGTGCCGGGCATCAACTGCATCAGGCCCTGGGCGCCTTTGGGCGATACCGCGAAACGGTCATACCCGCTCTCCACTTTAATGACGGCATGAACCAAAAGCGGATCGACGCCGTGGCGGGCCGCCGCGTCGTCGACAATGGAATTGATGTCGTTCGATCCCACCGCCCGATTCGGGGGCTGCGCGCCGGGCTCCAACGGCTCGACAACGCGAGGGATGACCACGTTTTCCGGCACCACCACCCGGCGGATCAGACGTCCCGTGCGGCGGTCCGCGCGCACTTGGGATGTCACCGCATCGGTGGAGGCCGACTCCTCCGCCCGCGCCAGGGGCGCGAAAAGGAACGCGGCGATGGCCATCAGGTATAGGGCCATAGGGACTCCGATTCCGATTCTAGCGACAAGTGGCTTATTTTTCAATCGAAAACTCTCCTTGACCCCGCTTTTGATCCCTCGCCGGAGGGGGGGGGCGTGCTGAAGACCGCTGGCTTCATCCTTGCCGGCGGGCGGAGTACCCGCATGGGCAGTGACAAGGCAGCCCTCGAAATCGGCGGTCTGACGCTGCTGGAGCAAGTGGCGCGCCACGCCGCCGCCGCGGCGGGACCGGTCACGATCATCGGCCCAGCGGACCGCTACGGGGGCGCCGGATGGCCCGTGATTGCCGATCGCCGCTCCGGCAGGGGCCCCCTCGCCGGAATCGAGACCGCGCTCGAGTTGCGCGCCGCCGAGTGGAATCTGATCGTCGCGGTGGATATGCCCGGCCTTCGCGCGGAGTTCCTTGCCCGAATTCTGGGGGCCGCCATCGAATCCCAAGCCGACTGCCTGCTCCCGGTTTCGCCCTCTGGATACCCCGAGCCGCTCTGCGCGGTCTACCACTCGCGATGCCTTGCGGCGGTCTCCGCCGCCCTCGATCGCGACCAAAACAAGATCACCGCCGCCCTCGAGGGCTTGCAAGTTCTTCATTTTCCTATCCATAATCAAGAAAGCGTGACCAACGTCAACACCCCGGAAGATTGGGCGCGATACCGTGGCTGAACGGTATCCGAGCTATATCGAATTCCGCGACGTCTGTAAGACGTTCGACAGGCCCGTTTTAGTCGACGTGAATTTCGAAGTCCGCGCGGGCGAAACCGTGGCCATCATCGGCCGTAGCGGCGTCGGGAAGTCCGTGTCGCTTGGGCACATCATGGGATTTCTCAAGCCTGACAAAGGCCGCGTCATCGTCGCCCACACCGATATCACGGAGGCGGAGGAGGCCGAACTCCGCCGGATCCGCAGGAAAGTGACCATGGTGTTCCAGTCCGGCGCGCTCTTCGATTCGCTCACGGTTGGGGAGAACATCCTGTTCTCGCTCGAGTTGCGCGAGGACTACAGCGAGAAGAACCGCGACGAGATCGTCAGCGGACTGCTTCGAATGGTCGACCTCGAAGAGCACATCGACAGCTATCCCGCGGATCTGTCAACCGGGTACAAACGGGCGGTCGCGATCGCCCGGGCGCTCGCCGCGCAGCCGGAATGCATTCTGTACGACGAGCCGACGACCATGGTCGACCCGATCATGTCGGATCATCTGGGCCGCCTGATGCTGCGCCTGAAGAGCCAGCTTCGATTGACGAGCGTGGTGGTGACCCACGATCTCGACTTGATGCGGCTGGTGGCGGATCGCGTGGTGTTCCTCCACGACGGGCGGGTCATCTACTTCGGGCCGGTCTCCGGGCTCGACCAGGCGGAGCATCCGCACATTCGGGAATTCATGGCGATGGATCGAGTGCAAATTTCTTGACAAATTAATTTGTCGGTGATCCAATGGACCATGCTCGCCGTGCGGGTCCTTCGCGATCCCGAGTCCGCTTCCGCCGTTCTCCAGCCGGTCCGCTTGCGCCTGCTCGAGAGGCTTCGTGAGCCGAACTCGGCCGCGGGGATCGCGCGGGAGGCAGGTTTGCCCCGCCAGCAGGTCAACTACCACCTGCGTGAACTCGAGCGGCACGGCTTGGTCGAATTCGTGGAGGAGCGCCGCAAGGGAAACTGCAACGAGCGGATCGTGCGCGCCACCGCGCGAACCTACCTGGTCAGCCCGGAGGCATTGGGAGCGCTGGGGACCGGCCCCGAAGAGCGGCGCGACCGCTTCTCCGCGTCCTATCTGGTGGCGGCGGCGGCGCGCCTGATTCGAGACGTGGCGGTGCTCGCCATCCGCGCGCGTAAGGCGGAAAAGCGGCTGGCGACTCTGACGGTCGAGACGGATGTGCGCTTCCGTTCGGCGGCCGACCGCCACCGGTTCGCGGAGGAGCTAACGGAGACCGTGGCGCGGCTGGCGGCCAAATACCACGAGGAGGCCGCGCCGGACGGCCGCGCCTTTCGATTCCTGATCGGCGCGTATCCGGTCATCACCAAGAACGAGGACGACGGCGTGGACAGCGCCGTACTGGAGTAGCCATGAGCGAAGAACGAAAACACGACATCGAAATCGAGATCGCCGCCCCCGGCGACCTGGTTTGGAAGGCGATCACCGAGGCCGAGGGCTTGATGCGGTGGTTCGCGCCGGAAGTGCGCGTCGAGCCCGGCGAAGGCGGCAGCGTATTCCTGAGCTGGGGTCAGGGGATGGAAGGCAAAGCGCCGATCACGGTTTGGGAGGCGGGCAAGCGATTCGCCTGGACCGAGGACCACGGCGGGCGGCCCCGCGTTGTGGAGATCGTTCTCGAGGGCGAGGGCGGCTCGACGCGTCTGCGTCTGGTGCACTCGGGCTTCGGCGCCGAGGCGTCGTTTGACACCGAGTACGAGTCCACGTCCGGCGGGTGGCATACGTTTCTCGCGATGCTCCGGTACGGGCTGGAGCATCACCCCGGCGAATCCGCCGCCAACGTCACGGTGTTGCGCATGTCGCAGGCGAGCCAGCCGGATCTGTGGCTCCGCGCGCGCGAAGCCGCGGGTCTGCCGGGCGATCCCATCGAGGGTGCGCCATGCCGCGTGGTGCTGGGTGGAACCGGGTTCGATGGCATCGTGGCGCGCAGCCCGAGACCCGGCTATCTCTGCATTGGCGCCAAAGGCTCGAACGCGCTCGTATCGATCTTCGCCGAGAGTTGCGGTGGCGCTTCCGTGTTGACCGCCGTTGCCATCCTCTTCGGAGAAGCCGCGTCGCGGCGGGACACGATTCACGCCGCGCTGACTGCGTACGCGGACGAAGTGGTCTCAGGCCTTGGCGCAGGCGCCGCAGGTTCCGAACAGTAGCGTCTGGTGACCCGCCAGGCGGAAGCCGCGAGGCAGAACCTTGGCGGTCTTCACCTCGCACAAACCGACATCGAACACCTTCCCACAAGACTTGCAGTGGAAGTGATGATGCCGCGCTTTGCCGGACTTCTCGTATCGCGGAGCCTCGCCCGGCAGGTCCACCGGAATCAGCCATCCGTCGCCGAGAAGCGCCTTGATGTTACGGTACACTGTGGCGATGCCGAGTCCGGCCGCCTCCCTGGTTGCCAACGCCAAAACTTCGGGTGCGCCGAGCGGCCGGTTGGCCGACTCGAAGGCGTTTCTAATCGCGGTCTTCTGGCGCGTGCTTCGAACGGATGCGCCGTTCCCATCCGCCAGACCTGAATTCTTCATTACTAGCCCCCCAAATTAATGATACGCTACGATCACCGGCTGTTGTTGCGCTCGTCAGGATTCGTCTACTTCTGTTTAGCGGCGCTCGCCCAGGCATCCGGCGAAACTGATATGGCGGTCAAGGTCCGTCGCGCGGTTACGGCCTTCCCCGCCTCCGTGGGTATTTACGCGAAAAATCTCGATACCGGGCGCTCATTCTCGCACCGCGCGGACGAACGGGTTCGAACCGCCAGCACGATCAAATTGCCTGTGATGATCGCGGTATTTCAGGCCGTGGAGGACGGCAAGGCGCGGTGGACAGATACGATCGCGCTCACCGAGGCCGCCAGGGTCTCCGGATCCGGAGTGATCCGCGAGATGTCGGACGGACTCGCGATCCCCATCCGCGACCTGATGCGCCTGATGATCGTGGTGAGCGACAACACCGCAACCAACCTGCTGATCGACCGCTTCGGCGCCGACTACGTCAACGAACAGCTCGACAAGCTGGCGATCGCCAACACCCGGTGCCTGCGCAAGATCATGGGCGACCGCAACGCGTTGAAGGAACCGGACGGCTGGAGCCAGGCGGGCTTGATCGAGGAGAATAAGAAGTACGGCATCGGCTATTCCACTCCTCGCGACATGGTGGCGCTGCTCGAGAAGATCGAACTCGGCCAGGCAGTGAGCGCGGACTCGTCGGCGGAAATGATCCGCATCCTGAAGCGCCAGCAGTACCGTGACGGGATCGGCCGCGCCTGGAGGCTGGACGTGGCCAGCAAGTCCGGAGCCCTGGACGCGCTACGCAGCGACGCCGGGATCGTCTACACCACGAAGGGAAGGCTAGCTGTGTCGGTCACGGTCGATGGAATGAAGCGGACGGACTGGTCCCCGGACAATCCGGGCAACAAGCTGATCTCGGAAATCACCGGGCATTTGTTGAAGGGGTTGGCGCAATGAAGGGGGCCGTGCTGGTCACGGGAGCGTCGAGCGGCATCGGGCTCGAGATAGCGCGGGTGTTCGCGCGCAACGGTTTCGACGTGGCGCTGGCGGCTCGCGATCAGGCGCGCCTGGATGAAGCGGCGGCGCGGATTCGCGCGGACTACGGTGGCCGCGCGGAGACGTTTGCCGTGGACCTGGCTTCCAAGGACGGCGCCCGGCTGCTTTTCGAACGGGTGACCGCGGCCGGCTGGCGGATCGACGTGCTGGTGAACAACGCGGGGTTCGGGCTGTGGGGCCACTTCCGGGAGACGAGTCTCGACAAGGAACTCTCGCTGTTGCAAGTGAACGTGGCGGCCCTCACCGAACTGAGCAAGCGATTCCTGCGGCCGATGATCGAGCGCGGAAACGGGCGAATCTGCAACATCGCGTCGACGGCGGCGTTCCAGCCGGGGCCGCTGATGGCGGTCTACTACGCGTCGAAAGCGTACGTGCTGCACTTCACCGAGGCGCTGGCGAACGAACTCGGTGGCACGGGCGTGACGGCGACCTGCGTGTGTCCGGGACCGACCGAGTCGCGATTCGTCGAGAACGCCGACCTCGGACCGTCCAAGCTGTTCCGGCGAAAGCTGCCCTCCGCCGCGTCGGTGGCCGAGCAGGTGTACCGGGCGGCGATGGCGGGCAAGCCGGTGCATGTGTGCGGACTTTGGAACAACGTGCTGGTGAATCTGCATCGCCTGACGCCGCGCCGCGTGGCGCCGTGGGTGATCCGGCGGATGCAGGAGAAAGCGTGAAATCGATGCGCAGAAGAGACCTACTCCATGCGACCGGCGCCGCTTTGCTCGCGCCGCAACTCGCCGCCTTCCAGGCCGGCCGTCCCGCTCCGTCAAGCGAAAAGAAGATCCGCATGGGCGTCGTGGGCGGCGGATTCGGGGCGCAGTTCTCCTTCCACGAGCACCCGAACTGCACGGTCACCGCCGTTACCGACTTACGCGAGGACCGCCGGGCCAAGCTCCAGCAGGTCTACCGCTGCGACACCGCCTACGCATCCCTCGACGAGATGCTCGCCCGGGAACGGCGCCTCGATGCGGTCGCGATCTTCTCCGGCGCCATCGACCACGCGCGCCATGTCGAGGCCTGCATGCGCCGTGGGCTCCACGTCTACTGCGCCGTGCCCATCTGCCAATCGCTCGAGGAGGCAGCCCGGCTGAAGGAGATCAAGGAGAAGACCGGACTTCGCTACATGATGGGCGAGACCAGCGTCTACCGCCCCGGCTGCATCCATGCCCGCGGCTTGAACGACTCCGGCGCGATCGGAGAGATCTTCTATTCGGAGATCAGCTACTATCACGATCGCGGCGACTTGGCCGCCCTGGTGGAGGACAAGAAGTCGCGCTTCTACGAGCCGGACGGATCCAAATCGTGGCGATGGGGTCTGGCGCCGATGCACTATCCGACGCACTGTACCGGCTTCGTCGTGGGCGTGACGAACGAACGTATCAAATCCGTTTCCGCGCTCGGATGGGGAACGCGGCATCCATACCTCACGGAGAACCGGTACCAGAACCCCTTCTGGAACGAATCCGCGCTGATGGAGACCGATCGCGGCCACATGGTTCGCTGCAATGTATTCTGGCTGGTTGGCGAAGACGGCGAGCGCGCCAACTGGTACGGTTCGAACGGCACACTGTACATGGCGAACGCGGGCAGGCACGGCGATCTCTGGTCGGAGCGGCTGAAGGGCGCCAAGCCCGTGAAGTACCCCGATTACCTGAAGGACCCGATGATCCCCGAATCGATGCGCCACGCTTCGGGCCACGGCGGCTCGCACGTGTTTCTCTCGGCGGAATTCGTCAACGCGCTGGTCGAGGATCGCGAGCCCTTTGTCGATATCTACAAGGCGCTGGCGATGATGGCGCCAGGGCTGGTGGCCCACCAGTCGGCGATGCGCGGCGGGGAAAGGCTGAAGGTCCCGGACTTCGACCGCGCGTGAGCGCTCAGCCGATCCGCACCCGCTCGCCCAGATACCTCGGCGGCCGCCGCAGCAAGTGGACGTCGCACAACGCCATCGCCCGCGCGAAATATTCCCGCACGTAAGTCAGCGGCGACGCACGCACGGAAACGTCCCGCGCGCAGTAGGCGACCGCGTCCATCCCCTCGCTCCGCGCGATGTACAACGCCCGCTCGTTGTGGAACCGCTGCGAAACGATGGTCACCGCCTCCTGGCCGAAGACGCGCTTGCAGCGGATCACCGAGTCGAGCGTGCGAAACCCCGCGTGATCGCGATAGATGGCCTCCGCCGGAACGCCCAGCGCCATCAGCGCGTCGCGCATGTCCGCTGTCTCGTCGTACGACGCGCGTCCGTTGTCCCCGCTCACCAGCAGGTAGCGGATCTTGCCCGCGCGAAACAGTTCGGCCGCCGCCCGGACGCGGTATCGAAAGAACAGGTTGTCCCGCCCGTCCGCCACCTTGGCCGCCGTGCCAAGCACCAGTCCCACGGGCCGCTCGGGGACATCTTCCAACCGGTCGAAAATGCGATCGCGCGAACTCTCGCGGATGCGCCGGTCGGACCATGCGAACAGCACCGCCGCGACGGCCGCCGCCAATCCCGCCGCCACGAACCAGCGTTTCACCGCGCCAACTCCTCGCGGATCCGCAAGCCAACCGTCGGATCGAGCATCGCGGCCGTCGCGATCTGCACGTGATGCGCCCCGGCTGCCAGCCTGTCGCGAACGTCGCGCGCGTTCGAAACTCCGCCCACGCCGATCAGCCGCAATCCGGCGGGGCTCGCGCGCACGATCTCGCCGAGCATCCGCAACTCCGCCAGGCATCGCGCGGTGATGCATGCGCCGCCGATGCCCCGCCGCAACCCGCCGAACTCCCCTTCCACACGAGCCGTAATCGAGTTGGTGCTGCTGACCGCGTTCGCGTGCGGCGCCACGGCGGCGATCACGGCAGCGGCCTGTTCGCGATGTCCGAACAAGCCGGTCTTGAGCGCCACCGGGATCTTGCCCACCGCGTCGCGAACCGCCGCCGCGATCTGGCCCGAGGCTTCCGGCGACAGGTACAGATCGGCCTCCTGGGTGCACACGTTCGGACACGACAGGTTCGGTTCGACCACATCGGCTCCGGCCTCGACCGCCCATCGGGCGCACAGGGCGAAGTCGCGCGCGACATCGTCGATGGTCCAGCCCGGTTCGGGCGACGCCACCACCGACACGACAAGCACCTTGCCCGGCGGCAGCGACCGCCGCGTCGCTTCGACATCCGCACGCCACTCGGAGGGATCCTTTGAAGGCATGCCGAACGAGATCGCCCACGAATCGCCAAACGCCGCCGCGCGCAACGTCGAGCCCTCCCCCTGGAGCGGCTCCGCCTTCACTGGTAGCAAGTTCGGCAAGTCGTAACAGGCGCGATACCGCGATCGGACGGTCTTGTAGGTGAGCACGTCGAAGCCGAGAGCCGCGTAGTAGCGAATCCAGCGTCCGTTCAGCAACGGACCCGCCGGCACGCCCAACGGCGAAGCCACCGGGATCCCGCAAAAGTCCCACGAGCCCGGCACGGGACTTTCCGTCACGCGGGGCGGCTCGGCCGGGGCTTGGTCGTAGTTCCAGTCGTAAGACTTCGAGATGTCGTAGGAGGTCATCGCGAAGGGATTTGGCCCTCCAGCAGAGCGGCCAGCGCGTCGAACGGCGTCCGCACCGAGACGTAGAACGTGCCGAACAGCGCGTAGACCGCGCTCACCTCGTCGAACCGCATTTCGTAGATCAGCTTCTTGAACCACAGGGGATCTTCGCTGAACAGGTCGACCCCCCACTCCCAATCGTCGAACCCGATCGAACCGGTGATGATTTGACGCACCACCTCCGCGTACTTGCGCCCGATCAGACCGTGCTCGTGCATCATGCGGTTGCGGTCGTGGAACGGCACCTGATACCAGTTCTTGTCCTCGCCCCGGCGGCGGTCCATCGGATAGAAGCAGTTGTAGCGATGCGGCGGGATCGCCGGGTAGAGGCGCGGCTCCATGGCCTTGCGCTGGCGGTCCAGTTCCTCTTCCCGCGCCTTCTTCCACTCGTCGCTTCCCGGCGCGAGGCCCTGCTCCTGAAAGGTGCGCCACATCCGCGCGGTGGAATCGTACAGCCCCAATTCGACCACCGAGACATACGAGGTGGTGGGTTCCAGGAAGTCCCAGAGGCGCGTCCGGGCCAGTTCCAGTTCGGCCTGATTGAGTTGATCCATCGACCGGCGGAAGTGGAGGAACATGAGGTCGCCCTTGTGGCCGAGCATCGAGAACAGGCCCGTGTGCGCCGCTCCCATCGACTCGAGCACGGCGGCGGCCTCGGCGGCGATCGAGGCGCGATCCGTCTCCGCCGTCTTTTTCCAGCCGTCCCATCGGATCCGCATCATTTGATGCAGCGCGTACGATCCTTCGAGCGTCAATGGGACATTGAGCGATTCCATGAAACCAGTGTACGAGTCTGCGACACTCGAAAGAGTTTCCCATGCCTGATTACGACGCGGTTTTGGTTGTGTCCTTTGGCGGCCCGGAGAAGCGGGAGGACGTCATGCCGTTCCTCGAGAACGTGACGCGGGGACGCAACGTTCCTCGTGAGCGCCTTCTGGCCGTCGCCGAACATTACTACCACTTCAACGGCTGTAGCCCGATCAACGAACAGGCGCGAGACTTCATCCGCGCGCTCGAGGCCGATCTGCGGGCGCACGGGATCGGCCTTCCGGTGTATTGGGGAAACCGCAACTGGCATCCGATGCTGCTGGAGACGGTCGCCGCGATGCGCGACGCCGGCGTGAAGCGCGCGATCGCCTATGTGACGTCGGCGTATAGCTCCTGGTCGGGGTGCCGTCAGTATCGCGAGAACCTGGCGGCAGCGCGCGCCCAGGTGGGAGAGAGCGCGCCGGAGATCGACAAGATTGGCGTGTTCTACCGGAATCCCGGCTTCATCGCCGCGTCGGCGGACCGCTTGCGCCAGGCGATGGAGAAACTGCCGGACTCCACGGTCGTCTTTACCGCGCACAGCATTCCTACTGCCATGGCGCGGGGTTGCGCCTACGAAGCCCAACTGCGCCAGACCTGCGAACTGGTGGCGGCGGAGGTGGGCGGCCCGCCGTGGACGCTGGTCTACCAAAGCCGCAGCGGACCGCCCCAGGTTCCGTGGCTGGGGCCCGACATCCTGGACCACCTGCGCGATGCCCGTCCCCCTCGAGTGGTGATCGCGCCCATCGGGTTTCTGTCGGATCACATGGAGATCCTCTGGGATCTGGACGAGGAAGCGCGCGAGGTGTGCGCGGAACTCGGCATCGAGATGGCGCGCGCGGGCACGGTGGGGTCGCATCCCCGGTTCGTGGCCGCGGTGCGGGAGACGATCCAGCGTGGGCTTGCGGGGGAGCCGGTTCAGGAGCCGGGCCTGTGCTCGGAGTCGTGCTGTCTTCAAGGGGCGGCTGCCCGCCCTTCCGCTACCGGATCAACGGGGTGAGCGCCGCTCCCACCGTGTCCGCCATCCGCAGGAATCCGAGGTCGGTGGGATGGGTCCCGTCGACGGTCCCTTCCGCGTCGTCGCCCAGCAACGCCGGCGCCGGCACGTAGTACACGTGGCGATCGCCCTCCGCCTTCAGCTTCTCGTAGAACGTCCGTAGATGTCCGTTCGCCTGCGTGTACTTGGACCGCCGGGATTCCACGAACGGCGCGTCCGTGTAAGCGACGTTCTCCACCAGGATCACCGGCGTGTCCGGATGCGCCGCTCGCAACGTCCGGTAGAACGGCGGGATCCGCTCGGCCGTCTCTTGCGGACTCAGGTTGGGCAGGCTGTCCATCACATACACCGCCGGGTCGAGCTCCGCCAACAGCCTGGCCATCTCCGGCTCGGTCTTCCCGTTGCCCGAAAAGCCCAGGTTGATCGCCGGCAGATCCAGTTTGCGTCCGATGATCGACGGATACGCCATCCCCGGACGCGATGCGCATCCGCCCTGCAGGATGGACGTTCCGTAGAAGACCACCGGCTTGGTTCCGGCCTTGCGCGCGGGACCCGGCTCGAACGCCGCGTCGCCGGGAAGGCCGATCTCGAGCGTGTCGAGGCCGTTGTAGAGCGGGAAGTAGATCATGTACTCGCGCCGTTCCGCGGTGAGGCCGCCCACCACTTTCTCGTTGCCGACGGCGTCCTTCGGCATCCCCGTCGACAAATAGCGCCAGCCGTTCGCCGCCCGTACGTAGAGATCCAGGCCGCTCACTCCGGTCGCCGGCATGTGAGGCAGCGCCAGCGCTTTCTTTCTCACCGACCAGCGCATGTGGATCCGGTCCGCGTTGGTGACGAATCGCGCCGCGATCCCCGCCGAGTTCTGCCCTAGCGACCACACCGGCGGACGCACCACGCCTTCCGCTTTCGCCGGCAGCCGGTCGAACGGATGCTTCAACTCCTTCCAGCCTTGGCCCTCGATGCGAGCCTCGCGGACGTCGCGCCATCGCACGGCGGATTCGGGCTTGTACTCGGCCTTATGGAAGATCGACATGTACTGCCGGCCCACGGTGAACGGAGCCGACGACAGCAGGCGGAACCCGTTCGATTCGATCTCCTTGGCCACATCCACCTGGTCCAGCCGGATGTGCTTGGGATCGCGGAATCCGGTCTTGTAGAAGTCGACGATCACCAGCCGCCCCGCTGGCTTGAGAGCCCTCTTCAGCCCGGCCAGCATGTCGGCGGGAAAGTCGAAGTGGTGATAGACATCGAGCACCAGGATCGCGTCCAGCGCACCCGCTGGCAGTTTCGGATCCTTCTCCGTGCCATGCACGAAGTCGACGGCGAGGTTCTTCGCCTTGGCGTTGGCGCGCGCCTTCTCGAGAAAGTCGGGGAAGATATCTTCGGCCACGACTTTGCCGCCGGAGCCTACGGCCTCCGCCAGGAACGGCAGCATGTAGCCGACGCCCGTGCCCACGTCGGCCACCGCCATCCCGGGGGTCAGCGCCATGGAGGCTACCAGTTCGCGTGGGCGCTGCGTCTGCTCGCGGTCATGGGCGGCGAGAGTTCCGGCGACGCGCGTGCGGCCTTCAGGGGTCTTGTAGCCGGAGTTGGCGTAGTCGGCTACTTGCGCGAAAGCGCAGGCGCAGAGAAACAGGGCGGACGGGATCTTCATAGTGCGGTCTCCATGGGAAGCGCCAGCGGCGGTTCGGTGAGAAACTCGAGCGAACTCATCTTGTCGAGCGCCTCGCGAACCGATGCCTCGCTGGTCGGCTCGAGCGTGATCACGAAGGGCAGATCGTTCTTCGACTCCGATGGCAACTGGAGCACCGCGTCCAGGCTGACGCGCTTGTCCGCCAGGATGCCGGCCAGCGCGGCGATGATGCCCGGCCGGTCCTTGACGCGAAATCGAAGATACCACGCGCGCGTCTGCTGCGTGATCGGGATGGGCTGGTACTCGCCCAGGCGCGCGTGCGCGAACGGCGACACACGGTGCGGACTGCCGGAGTTGATTTCGCGCGCCACGCGCATCAGATCGCTGACCACGGCCACGCCCGTCGGATGCGGACCCGCGCCGCGGCCATAGTAAAACGTGTCGGCGCCGTACTGGCCGCGCACCCACACGGCGTTGTACGCGCCCTGCACGCTCGCCAGGATCGTCTCCACGGGGATCAACGCGGGCCGCACGGAAAGCAGCAGCCCCTCGCGCGTGGTCCTCGCCGCGCAGACCAGGCGGATCGTGTGGCCGAGCTTGTTCGCGTACTGAAAGTCGACCGGTGAGATCCGCCGGATGCCTTCCGTGAATATGTCGGCTGGCGTAATTTTCTCGCCGAACGCGAGCGCCGCCAGCAGAGCCAGCTTGGATCGCGCGTCCAGGCCGTCGATATCGGCGGACGGATCGGCCTCGGCGTACCCGAGCCGCTGGGCTTCGGCCAACACGTCCGCGAACGGCGTTCCGCGCTTTTCGATCTCGGTGAGAATGAAGTTGCTGGTGCCGTTCAGAATCCCATAGAGCGCCGTGACGCGGTCGCCGGAGATGCCCTCGCGCAGCACCGTGTGGATCGGAATGCCGCCCGCGACGCTCGCTTCCATCGCGAGGTTGATGCCCGCTTGAATCGCGCGCTCCCAGATGGCCGCGCCGTCGAGCGCCATCAGTTCCTTGTTCGCGGTGACCACCGATTTTCCGGCGGCGATCGCGGCCTCCACGATCTCGCGCGCCGCGCCGGTCCCGCCCACCAGTTCCGCCACGATGTCGATGTCCGGCGCGGAGGTCAGTTCGCGCCAATCGGAGACGCGGCGCACGTGACGGAACGCTTCCGGCAGCGTCTTATCGTGCACCGATCGCGAGCAAACGGCGGTGACGTTCAGCCGGAATCCGAGTTTGTGCGCGATCTGATCGCCGTTCTCGGCCAATATCGACAGGGCTCCGGAGCCGACATTGCCGAGGCCGGCGATGCCCACATTCACGTCTCGCATAAACAGTTAGGATAGCAATGGGAGACTCCGCACCATGCGAAAGGCCGCCTCGGCGGGAACGATTCTGGCGTTCGGAGGCGCTCTGCTGCTGTGGGCGCAGGGGCCAACGGGCCGCCACGATCACGACGAGCACACCGCGAAGATGAAGCGGCAGCAGGTGGAAGACCTGCTGAAGGCCGACCACAAGAAGTCGGTCGAGGACGCCGAAGAGCTCATGAAGCTCAGCGAGCAGTTGAAGATCGAACTGGAGAAGAACGACCGGCACATTCTCTCCCTAAAGGCTTACAAGAAGACCGAGGAGATCGAGAAGGTGGCCAAACGAATTCGCGGCCGGATGAAGCGCTTCTAATCCCGCTACGCCGGTCCGTTGGCGGTGGAGCGGGCGAGCGCGCCGCTCACGCGCACCGCTACCTTCTTGTCCAGAACCTCGGTTCGCAGGTACCCGAACGCGGCGGACTTGCCTGATCGCGGGGATGCGGCGGCGGAAGTGATTTCTCCCACTTCCTTGCCCTCGAACGTCAGCTTGGCGGCCGGCTCCGGCGGTGTGGCCGCGTCAACGGTGAAGTGCGCCAGCTTGCGTTGCACCTGCCCGCGTGAACGCACCCGCTCGACGATTTCCTGTCCCAGGTAGCAGCCCTTCGAGAAGTGCACGGCGGAAAGCAACTGCGTCTCCTGCGGGATCTGCCGTTCGCCGAAATCGACCGAAAACCGCGGCCGCCCATTCTCGATCCGCACCGTGCGGACCTCCTCCGCCGACGCCGTAATCGCGCCCGCTCCGATCAGCCATCCTTCCACCGAGGCCGCTTGGCTGCGATCCACGAACAGCCGCCAGCCGGGTTGGCCGGTGGCGCCGATCCCGGCGAGCATTCCCGCCTGCCAGCGGATCCAGCGGCCCGGTTCGGGCGGATCCTCGCTCGCGATGTTCGACAACAGCTCGCGCGCGCCGGGCCCCTCCACCGCGAAGACCGTGTGCGCCGCCGAACGGTTTTCCACGGTGCAATCGTCGGCGATGATGTACTTGTCGAGATGGGCGGCGAGCGCGTCCGCGGCCTCCGGCTCGGTATCGAGCACGAACGAGTCTTCGCGGCACAGCAGGTGCGCGTCGGCGAGGATCCGGCCTTGGCTCGACAGGAAGAACGCGTACCGCGTCATGCCCGGCGTCATCTCCAGCACGTGTTGTGTGCACATCGCGTGGAGAAGCCGCGCGCGATCCTCGCCGGTCAGCACGACGTAGCCGCGGCCGGTTAGATCGGCTAGCGCCGCCCCTTCGCGGAGCGCTTTGTATCCCTCCGTCATCGGGAGATCCACCGCAGCCACGCCGAAAGCAGTGTGATCGCGAGTCCGGAGTAGGTCACCCCGGCGATCCAACGCGAGCGCTTCTCCTCGGGAATCCCAGGCCGCCCGAGCATCGCGGCGATGGCGATCACATGCAGCGCGAGCAGGAACTTGACCCCGAACACCGCGTGATACGGAGCCGGCGTGCTCGACTTTTGGAGCAAGTTGTAGATCCCGGTGACCAGCACGCCCGCGCCGGCGCGCATCGCCCAGGGCCGGAACGCCGCCGCCATCTCGTCGGTCCAGCGTCCGCGGAGCACCAGCCTGGCGAACAAAATGCCGCCGAAAAGAAAGATCGCCGACAGGATATGAACCCAGCGGGAAAGCAGCGGAACCCAGTCACCCATTCGACTTCAGTATAGCGGGCGGCGTCAGTCGAGATCCCGGAAACGAACGGAAGTCTTCACCCCCGGGAACGGTCTGCCATCCAACTCCGCGTAGGCGTCGACGAAGAAGTTCAGCGGATCGCCCTGCTGATGCGGAGACAGGTGGATATCGCGTCCACGGGAAAACTCCACCCGGTTTTCGTCGAGCGCGCCGAAGAAGTACTCGCGCCGCGATGGGTCTTTTGCCGCCTCCGACGCGTCGACCGGGATCCAGCCGGAGCCCGGCGCGTGGAACTCGGCCCAGCAATGATAACCGGCGATCGTTCCCTTGCCGCGTTTGGCGGGCAGCGGAACGCCGATCGCGAATCGCGCGGGAACGCCAACGGCGCGCGCGTAGCCGATGAAGATGGCATGGAAGTCGGTGCAATTGCCGCGCCGGGCGTCGCATGCGTAGTGGATGTCGCCGCGCCCCCAGCCTTTGCCGGACTTGTCGAACTTCACCGTCCCCACCACGTGATCGTAGATCGCGCGCGCTTTCTCGACCGGTGTCTTCGCTCCGCGGGCATCCACGACCTCGCGGGCCTGGGCGCGGATCTTCTCGTCGAGCGGAACCAGCCTGTCGGGATTGAGGCAGCAGCCCGGACCCGCATCGCCATTCGCGGGCGTCTCCCGCGCGGGTTGGATGCGCTCGGCGCGGACCGCCTCGAAGCGCAACGCGATCTCGCCGTCTGAGTTCGCGCGAGTGTGGAGGAACGTGTTGCCCTCGGCTCCTTTGGTGATTCGATACCGCCAGTGCGAATCCACTTCGCGTCCGGAGATTTTCTGGAACGGATCGTCGTGCGGAACGGGCAGCCACACATCGGCCGTTTTGTCCGCCGGCACGCCGCGCACTTCCACGAAGTACTCGATCTCGACGCGCCGTTGCCTCGGCTCGGCGAACGCCGCCGCCGCGGCGAAAAGAACGAGTCCCTTCACGCGCCTTGCCTCCTCATTCTTCGTCCCCCGCTGTCTCCGGGCTCGCCTGTACGTTTTGCACCTAAATGAACATCTCCTTGCATATCAACAACATTCGTCTTCCCCTCGCTCCCGCCGCGATTTGCGTCTAAATGAACTTCCCCTCCCACTCTCGTTCTCCGGCCCTCCGTCTTAATGGGCCAAAATGAACATCCCCAGTCTTATCAACAACATAGTCTCTCCGCGCGCCCTCCGGAGGGTTTGCATCTAAATGAGCCTCACCCCCAGAACGGAACGTATCGCGTATACCGCTTCGACCGGCCGTCCGGATCGTCGTGTCGAATCAGCTTCGCCGTCACGGCCGCCGCGATGATTCGCGACGCCGTTTCCGCCTTCGAATCCGGCAATCGAAACCGTTCCCGCAGGCTCTGGTTGGTCATCTTCTCGTTGCCGATATACCGCAAGCAGCAATGCAGATAGCACGTCCACGCCCGCTCCTTCGTATCCATCACGGACAGGTCCTTGTGCGCGAACAGGACGGCGGTGGTGTGGCAGTTGCCGACCCGGAATTCCGGCGCGGGCAGTTGATGCAGTTCCGCCGCCGCGATCACCTTGTCGATGCCGCTGCTCTTCTCCTCGCAAATGCCCAGCCGCCGCATCACGTCGGCCAACCTTTCGTTGCGGGACTTGTACTCATCGACGAAGCGCTCGGGTGGAATCAGCGGCAGTCCCGGGTTGGAGATTTCGATGCGGTCCGCATAGATCTCGATCATCACCGACGATCCAGTCTCCGCGAAATCCTGGTGGATCAGGGCATTCGCGACCAGTTCGCGGATCGCGATCCGCGGATACGCCCGCACCTCCTCGCGGCGCGCGGCTCCGATCACTTCGCGAACCGGCGCCTGGCTATTGATGAAGCCGATCAGGGATTCGAAGCCCGCCGCGTATCCGGAATGCACGGTGTGGTCCCGGATCGTCTCGAGCTTGCCCTTGCCCTGGTACACAATTACTCGCGGCGCTCTTCTCCAAACCGTCTCGAACCGTCTCAGATCCTTGGCCAACAGCACCGCGCCTAGATTCGTGATCGCGTGGCCGCCTTTCGCTTCCATCACCATCCCCTCGCTCCGCAGCCGCGTGAAAACGCCGCGGCGGCTGCCGGGGAAGGGGAGCTTCATCAACTCGAAGTACGCCTGTACGTCGAGCAGTTCGATCACTTCATCGGCGCTCGACGCGGTCAGCGCGGGTTGCTCCACGAACGGAGGTTCGCCTTCCGCGAAGATGCGGCGGAGCCGGTCCGGCGACATCGGCTCCAACGACTCGCCGACCCGCATGAGGTAGGTGCCATCGAGACTCAGCGGCTGCCCCTTGGGCCGCGACGGAATCTCGATCACCACCACGCGTCCGGCCGGATGGTTCAACTCCTGGATCTCCACGCGCATCCGCAACTTCTCGAAGATCTGTTGCTTGGCCTTGTCCGGATTCTCCACCGCGCGGCTTCCCACCACGCAACGGGGAGGCTTGTCGGAGACGCCGAGCACCAGGTGGCCTCCGCCCTCGTTGGCGATCGCGACGCAATACTCGAGCGTTTTCCGCCAATCGTACTGGCGCTTGGCCTCCTTGAACTCGAGGTGCTCGTTCTCGGAAGGCGCGATCAGCCAGCGCTCGAGGACACTCAGCGTGATGGCCGCGGCTTCTCCACCGGCGTCCCGGATGCCGGGCCGGACCGCACGCGTTTTGTTTCCGCCGGCGTTCTTCCGGGCCATTGCGCAGATCCCATTCTATTGGAGTTCGCGCCGCCAATACCCGGGCAAACCCGGCTTCGTCTCCCGCGCGATCTCGATGGCCGCGCGCGCTCCGGCGTCGAAACCCGCCCGGCCTTCGAGCGCGTCGAAGATCCGGCGCAACAACGGATCGCGAACTCCGGCCGGCATCCCGTCGAACGCCGCCGAATGGAACATGTAGCTGAGCGGATAACGGAACATTCGCTTCGACAGATCGAAATCGCGCAGCGAACGGCCCCGTTTGTCCCGCGGTCCGCGGCGCGTGAACCCCGCCGCGAATCCGGACAGCCCCTTCACCGGAGCCTCGAGCGCGGCCTCGTCCGCGAACGTCATGTAGCGAACGATCTCATCCAGTTCCGCGGGCTTGCCCAGACGCAACTGATACACGGCTCGCGCGAGCAGGTTGGTCAAGCGCGTCTGATGCTCCAGTACCAACAAGGCCACGATGTCGCTGCCCCCGCTCAGGTACAGTCCCGTGTCGAGGAACGGCTTCAGATCGGTCACGTTGGCTCCCCGTTCGTTGTCGAGCTTCTCCGGATCGGCGCCGCGTTCGAGCATCGAATTGCCCATGTGCCGCATCGTTCCGTGCGTGCCGGTGACGTACCATCCGCCCCATCGCCGATGCAGTGGACTGCGGTGATCGGTGATGAACGACGGCCCCGGAAACATGGCCTTACCCGCGCGGTCGGGCACTACCGATCGCACCAGCATCCCCGGAACGCCGGCTGTCGCGGGCGAATGGTGGCATTGGAGGCAATCGTTGCCGTGCCGCTCCACCACCGGCCGCGCCGTCTGTTCCTGATCCAGCGAATAGAACGTCGCGCCGAGCACGGGGTCGGGCGCCGCCATCTCCACCACGTCGCCGCCGCGAACCCAGCCCACCGCCACATCGTCATTGAAGTAGATCGCGCGGGGAAGGCGCGGGAAGATGCGCGCCGCCTGGAAGCTGGTTTTCGAAAACACCAGCACCTGCGATTCCACGGGAACGTCCAGCGCGCGCAGCACCGCCGGTAGATATCCGAACTCGTCGTCATAGGCGAGCCCGATCTCGCCAGCCTTCAATCTGGCGGCGAACTTCGCCGCGCGATCCACCGCAGGGGTCTTGGAATAGCGGATGGACGCATGTTCCAGTGGCAACACTTCTACTTCCACGTCATGGCCCTGCGCGAACGCCGCCATGCACGGACCGAGCGCCAGCGCACCAAGCCAGCGATTCATAAACCTACCTCCCGGATTCACGCCGCCGGACCGGCATCCCGCCTCTCTATGGAATCATGATAGCGGATCGTGGCATTACGCGGCGATCCGCGGAATCTCTTCTCCGTAAACGCCGGTGAGCCGCATCCGCCGGCCCTGGTACGCGTGGGTGAGCTTTGTTTGGCGTACTCCTCAGGATCGCCTCGTTGACCGAAGAAGCAGAATCACGGAGGTCCGGCGGATCCCCAGTTCCTTGGCGATGGCGCGTTTGCTCGGCCCTTCCTTGCGAGGACGCTTCCTCTCGGGGTTGAGCTTCGCCGCGGTCAGGGCCGCCCATGCGGCCGCCATTCTCGCGAACACGGCCGGCATACCGGCGAGTGCTCGGCCGCTCGGCGTCGTCATGTCCAGGCCCTCGCTCGAGGAGACAAATCCCACGTCCAGTCCCGTCAATTCCCGCGGGGTGGTCACGAGATCCACCAAGAACCGCTCCCACCTGTCGAGCCGCCACGCCGCCGGCCTCGATGAGCTTCTGGCGCTCCAGGCGGGTTGTCGCTCCTGATCCAACATCCTGGATTTCCACGGCAACCGTCCACGTCCTTCGCTTGGCGTAGTCCCTCATGGTCGAGAGCCACATGGGTGGGGTCTGCTGATCGTGTGTGGAGACTCGGGCGTACAGTCCGGCACGAAGCGCGGACACCCCCCCTGTCCAAAAAACCCTCTCCGTTCGGGGCTCGCATGGGGTCAACCCTCCGCGAAAATGCCGGTTGGCGCCGGGTCCGGAACCGGTGCCAATCTTCCCTACACTGCGCGACTTTGCGGGTCCGGTCGAAGGAATCGCCTGCTTGCCGGGGCACATTCGGGATTTCCCGTCCAAGCGACGATTCCCAGTCGCGAGGTTCCTAGGCAATGTGGCGGATTCGGTTGAACGATTGGCGGGTTCGGTCATTCAGAAGTTCTGCGTTTGGCTCCATTCTGGTACTGCGCTGCGAGAGACAGCACGGCGCACCAAGGAGATCAGAATGAAAATCAGCGAGATAATGGCGGTTGCTTTGACGCAGGCCGCCTTCGTGGCCGCACTGCAAATGCCGGTGCGGGCGCAGGATGCTGGAATGCAGGAGGAGGAGCGGCCGAAGGTGTCGTTCGCACTTGAGACCGACGCTCTTTCCCATGGCCTGAAAGGCTACTCGGGCATCGTAAATGTGACGTTGCGCAATGGCCTGCAGTTCGCCATTGGCGAAGGGCGCTACGACGTGCCCGGCTTCCTGCTGGACGGCGACAAGAACTATGACCAGGCGAAGTGGAAGGCGACCGTTACCGGGATTCAAGTTTTTCGTACGACGTATCGTTTCAAGGGTCCGATGAAGAGTGGTCCGGCGGTTGGCTTGATCCTGCTCAATCAAAACTGGCGGCTGCGGTCGGGTGCGTTCGGGGGTGAGACCAAGTTCCGCGAACTGAGCAGCGGCATTACCGGTGGCTACTACTTCCACCTCACTAAGCACTTCTACATCTATCCGACGGCAGCGTACACCTACAACACGGTGACGTCAGGCCAGACGTCGCTTGGCGGCCTCGAACTGCATCGGCCGAAGTTCGGTTTCAACGCCTCGGTGCATGTGGGCTGGGCATTCTAGGCCGACTGGAACTGCGTTGGTGACGTACCGGTCCACCGCCGGAATGCTCGGGTGAATGCGCCGGGCTCGGAAAACCCGAGCAGGAAGGCCGCCTCCGAGGCGAGGGCCCCGGGTTGGGCCAGATGTCGTAGGGCAATCTCCTTGCGAACGTCTTCGATGAGTCGCCGGAATGACGTGCCCTCTTCGCGAAGCTCGCGTTGCATGGATCGTTCACTGATCGCCAGCTCCAGCGCCACGTCGCGCACGGAGGGAACGGTGGCCGTGATGCGTCGCGTCAGAATCGCAAGCACCTTGCGGCTGGTGGCGCCGCGTTCGGGCCGGCTGCGCTCAATTTGCGCGAGCAGTTCTTCGGCCTGTGTGTCGAACATGGCAAGCAACGCGGGACTGGCTGATAGCAAGCCTTGATCGAGATCGGCGCGGCGAAAGTCGATGCGGTTGGCGGGCTGGCCAAACTTCACTATGCCCTCGCCGAAGACGCGCAGGTGCTCATCAATGCGAGCGGGCTTTGCGTGCTGAAACAAGACGCCAAGCGGCGTAATGGGTCGCGTAGTGAGCCGTCGCATGGTGATCAATGTGCCACAGGCCATGGTTTCCATGGCGTGGCGGGGTGAGCGGGCCAGGTAGTTGTCGCAGTCGGTGACAACCTCAAAGTGACACTGGATTCGCGCCCCATCGCGCTCCACCTGCACACGCATTCCGTCGTTTAACAGCGCCGCAAACTGACCCAGCCGTCCCAGCGCCTCGGCGGCGGTCCGGCAACTCAACAGAACGTAACCCAATATGTTGAGCGCGCCAGGATTGAAGTTTTCCGCGGAGTGGAGGCCGATGTCGGGATCACCCGCCAGCTGCGATGCTTGCTCCCAGGCTCGCTCCGCCAATGACCCGGGCAGCCGCGCGTTGGGGATTTCGAGCGGCGATGGATCGAGCGCAAAGGCTCGATACGTGGCCTCCTGCGTGACGCCGCGCTGTTCCAGGTAGCGAACCAGATCCAGGATCAAGGCCGCCGCGACGGTTGTCTCGCGAACGTGTCCAGGCTTAGGTCCCATGGAAGTAGCCTAGCAATTCCGGCTAAATCGGAATTGGCAACGCGCCGTTGCAATCGCACCGTCGGTGGATGGGCGACGTCGACTTGGCGGCAAAGCGGCGCGGGCGGCCGCCAAACCATTGATGTGGCGCGGCTTTTCTGGCTGCTTGACGGATTACCCGCGACCAACGGCTTACTCGGCAGCGATGCTTTCGGCGCCCGGCGCACACGACGCGTGCGGCGGGTATAGGATGGGAGGAGAGTATCGGCTTGGATGGACACCAGTTTGAATTCGAATGGGATGAGGCGAAGGCTGCGGACAATTTTCGCAAACACGGCGTCTCTTTCGAGTTGGCGTCGTCAGTCTTTGGTGATCCTCGAATTCTCACCCGCTCGGACACGACGCACAGCGAGTCTGAGGAGCGTTGGTTCTCGATCGGACTGGCGAGCAATGGGGCGCCGGTCGACCGCAACGGAGATTCGCTACTACACGGAAAACCAATGACCAACCAACCGCTTGACGAAGAAATGCCGATGGAAATCGACTTCAGCAAGGCAACGCGCGGCCGTCATCATATTCCGGCGGAAGCGGCTGTTTTCCTACCTGCGTCGATTGAGAGGAGTGTCTGGGAGTATTTCTCAGACAAGGCCGAACGCAAGGGGGTTGGCCTTTCGCAGCTTCTCACCGACGTTTTGAAGCGGGATATCGAGATCAACGAAGCGCTGAAATAGCGGTACGGCCCTCGCTGTCGTACTGGCGCGAACAGAAAAGCACATCAGGCCACCCCGATCACCAGAGTCTCACGAGCAGCCGGAACTGAAGCCGGCGATGTTTAGACCGACCTCCCGGATTCACGCCGCCGGACCGGCATCCCGCCTCTCTATGGACACAGGATAGCGGATCGTGGCACTACGCGGCGATCTGCGGAATCACTTCTCCATAGACGTCGGTGAGCCGCATCCGCCGGCCCTGGTACGCGTACGTGAGCTTGGTGTGATCCATCCCCAGCAAGTGCAGCACGGTGGCGTGCAGGTCGTGCACGGTCACCACTTGCTGCTCGGCCTTGTAGCCGAACTCGTCGCTCGCCCCGATGGCCTGCCCGCCCTTGATGCCGGCGCCCGCCAGCCAGATGCTCATCGTGCCGGGGTTGTGGTCGCGTCCGAGTCCGCGTTGAGAGATCGGCATCCGTCCGAATTCGCTCTGCCAGATCACCAGCGTGTCCTCGAGCAATCCCCGCTTCGCGAGGTCGGTGAGCAGACCCGCGATCGGATAGTCGGTCTCCGCGCAGTGCTGCGTGTGATTCTCCACCACGTTGCCATGCGCGTCCCAGGTGTCGGTGCCCTGGTTTCCGATGCCGCCGTGATAGAGCTGAATGAACCGCACGCCCCGCTCGCACAGCCGTCTGGCGATCAGGCACTGCCTTCCGAACGGCGCGGTGACCGGATTGTCGATGCCGTAGAGCTTCTTCACCGTCTCCGGTTCCGACTCCACGTTCACGGCCTCCGGGGCGCACCCCTGCATCCGGAAAGCCAGCTCGTACGCGCTGATCCGCGCCGCCAACTCCGAATTCCCGGGATTCCGCTCGAGATCCACCTTGTTCAACTTCTCGAGCAACGCGAGCCGCGAACGGACCTGCTCTTCCGTCATCCCTTGCGGCGCCTTCAGGTCGTAAATCGGATCGCCCTTGCTCCGGAAAATCGTCCCCTGGTACGCGGCCGGCATGTAACCCGCGCTCCAATTCGCCGGGCCTCCGAACGGGCCTCCGCGCGCGTCGTAGATTACCACGAACGCCGGCAGATTCTGATTCTCCGATCCCAGCCCATACGCAACCCACGATCCCACGCTCGGCGCGCCCATCCGGATCGAGCCCGAAGCCAGCTCGTAGTGCGCCATCACGTGGTCGTTCGAGCGTCCCTTCACCGACCGCACCACCGCCAGCTTGTCGGCGTGCATTGCGACGTTGGGGAAGAGCTCCGAAATCTCGAGGCCGCCCTGGCCGTGCTTCTTGAACGCGAACGGCGATGGCATCAGCGGTCCGGGATGGCCCTGCCGCACCACCACCTCGCCCTTGCCCGCCAGCGGTTGTCCGGCGAACTTCGACAGCGCGGGCTTGGGATCGAACGTGTCCATCTGGCTTACGCCGCCGCTCATGAACAGCGAGATCACCCGCTTGGCGCGCGGCTTGAAATGCGGATTCCGCGGCGCGTATGGCGACGATGCCGCGGTTCCGCCCGAGCACGAATCGCCAGCCGTCGCGGCCAGCAGTCCATCCTGGCCGAGCAGATACGCCAAGCCGAGGCCGCTCAACCCGCCACCGGCCTCGAACAGAAAATCGCGCCGCGAAACGAAACGCCGCATATCGCTACCTCAAGTAAACGAACTCGTTCAGGTTGAGCAGCACGTGGGCGAAATCCGCCAACGTGCGCTCCTTCAAAAACTCGACCCCGACGCGCTTCTCTCCGGCCGAGGGCGGACGCCCCAACGCCACCAGATACGCCCGTTCCACCTGCTCGTCCGGACCGCCCGCCGCTTCCGTCGCCACGCGATCGGCGAGCCGGCGCGCCTGGTTGATCACCCACTCGTTGTTCATCAACGTCAGCGCCTGCGTCGGCACCGTCGACACGTTCCGGCGGCCGCACGTGATGTTCTGATCCGGCAGATCGAACACCTCGAAAAACGGCAGAGGCAAGCCGCGCTTCCGGTACACATACACGCTACGCCGCCACACCTCCGGCCCGTCGCTCTTCCGGCGCCAAATGCCTTTGTCCATCGACGCGAGCACCTCGGATGGCAACTCGGGGAACACCGCCGGGCCTCCCATCTTCGCGTTCAGCGAACCGGACACAGCCAGGATGCTGTCCCGCACGATCTCGGCCTCGAGCCGTTGCGACCGGAAACGCCACCAGTAGAGGTTGTCCGCGTCCTTGGCCATGTTGCCTTCGTCGATAAACCCGCTCGACATCCGGTACGCGCGCGAACTCATCAGCAGCCGGTGCATGTTCTTGACGCTCCAACCGCGTTCCATGAACTCCACCGCTAGCCAGTCCAGCAGTTCCGGATGCGTGGGAAGATCGCCCACCTTGCCGAAATTGTCGAGCGTCGACACGATGCCACGCCCGAAGTGATGATGCCAGATCCGGTTGACCATCACCCGCGCCGTGAGCGGATTCTTGTCCGACCCCAGCCATTTCGCCAGCGCCAGCCGCCGCCCCGATGTCCGCCGGTGCACGGGTTGCAACTCGGTGGGTAAACCACCGTCGTCCACCACGGTGAGGAAAGCCGGCTTCATCGCCGAACCTTTGCTCAGCATGTCGCCGCCGTGCAGAAAGTAAGAAGGCGGAGCCTGGTACGGCTTCGATCCGTCGCTCAGGTAGCTGCCCTCCTCCACCTCGCGCTGGATGCCCTTGCCCGGCGCGGGTTCGTCGCCCGCTCCGTCCGGCGTGAAGCGATAGTCGCCATCGGTCATCCCCATCGCCACCGGGATCGACTTCGGCCGCTCCTTCTCGATCTCGCGTACCTTGGTCTCGAGCTCCCGCTTGCGGACCCGGTCGGCCTCCGAGATCAGCTTGTCGATTTCGGCGTCGGTCACCCGCGTCGTGCGGATGATCTGATTGGCCAGCAGCACCTGTCCCGCCGTCCGCTTCTCCTCGGGCGTGAAGATCGCCTCCTGGATATTGGCGGGCCACTTCTTGTACTTGTCGACGAGCAGCTTCTCCTCGTACGGCAGGTTGATCTTCTTGATCTCGCCCTTCAACGGCTTCACGCGCGACGCCACCGAGGCCACGGCGTCCTGGTAGCGCTTGGCCTCGTCCGCCGGAACCAGCGGATGGTCCACTTCCACGACGCCGAACAACGACGCCTGCAGCGTGTAGTAATCCTTCTGCCCGATGGGATCGAACTTGTGGTTGTGGCACCGCGCGCACTGCACGGTGAGTCCCATCACGCCCCGGCCGATGGTGGCGATCATGTCGTCCAGATACTCGTGCCGGAACTGTGGATTGTCCTTCTCGCGGAATCCCACCTTGGCGTAATTCCGCAGGAAACCGGTGGCGATCAACCGGTCTTGCGTCGCCTCTTCCATCTCGTCCCCGGCGAACTGCTCCTCGAGGAACTTGTCGAACGGCAGATCCTTGTTGAACGCCTGGATTACGTAGTCGCGATAGCGCCATGCGTTGGGGCGGTCGAAGTCGTGCTCGTAGCCGTTGGAGTCGGCGTAACGCGCCACGTCCAGCCAATGGCGTCCCCAGCGCTCGCCGTATTGCGGGGACGCCAGCAGCCGCTCGATCAGGTTCTTCCAGGCGTCCGGGGACTGGTCTTCCATGAACTCGCGCACTTGCGGCGGCGTGGGTGGCAAACCGGTCAAATCGAGGAACGCCCGGCGCAGCAGTACCCGCTTGTCCGCCAGCGGAGCCGGCTTCAAGCCGCGAGCGTCCAGCGTCTTTTTGAGGAAGGCATCCACCGGATTCGCCCTCCACTCGGCTTCAACCGGCGGAACAGGCGCTTTGACCGGCCGTTGAAACGCCCAATACGACTTCGCCGCGTCTGGCGGCGTGTACCGCTCCAACGCGCTCAGGTTGGAGGCGCCGCCGGAAATCGCCGCGCCGTCCCAACTCGCTCCTTCGGCGATCCACGATTCGAGGATCTTGATTTCCCCGGCGGATAGCTTGCCGTCCATCGGCATCATCGGCTTCTCGAGCCCCGCCACTTTGCGGTAGAGCGAGCTTTCCTGGGGCTTGCCGGGAACCAGGACCGGCCCCTTCTCTCCTCCCTTCATCGCGGCTTCGCGTGAGTGGAGCCCCAACTTGCCCATCTGCATCGACGCGCCGTGGCACTTGATGCAACGGTTCTCGAGTATGGGCTTCACGTCCTTCGAAAAGGAGACTGGCGCCGAACGTATGGCGGCGCAGGCGGCGGCGAAAACGATAATGACGCGCGGATACACGTGATCCATCCCCCCTTTCCGGCAGGTGAAAAGAGTCTGCCCAATTATACCCGAGCCGCGAAGCCGGTAATCCGGCCTGGCGTCTACCGCTTGGGCTCTTCCCCGAACGTAACCGTGGAACTCGCCGCGAACCGGCGGTAGTCGAGGTACTTGATCGTCATGCGCGTCCGCAACGGGCCGCTCGAAAACGGCAGCGTGTCGTCGGAGTGTGTGTGGATGGGGAACCGGTGGCCGTCCACCGTTTCGCGGAACGTCGTGAATCGCGGGAACAGATTCTCCTCCCGCTTGCTGAACATCTGTGGGACGGCGACGCCTTCCGTCTTCACCACCGAGTGGTCGCGCTTGTCCACCCAGAACATGCCGTCGAACAGACGCTGGCCCTGGTGCGTCTGCCGCGGGCGAACCTGCAGCAGCCAGCAGTCCACGCCATCCGACACCTCGTCGCCTCTCGGCTTGGTCTCGTACTGCCACAGTTCGTCCGTGGTGAACAGGAACGGCTGTACGTCGCGGATGTCGCGGAAATCTTCATCGGTGAGCCGCAGCCGGACCAGGGCCAGGAACGGCTTGACCAGGAACCGCTCGGTGCGCTCGCCGTTCGCCGAGAACACGATCTCCCGCGTCTCCTTGTAAAAACCCGCGCGCCCACCACGAGACGACATCTCCTCCACCAGCACTTCCTGCCGGTAGGTGTACTGGCCGCGAGCCTCGCGCGCCGACTTCTCGCGCTCCGCCACCAGCTTCGCCAGGTTCGCGGGCTGGCCGAAAAGGGCCGGTGCTACGATGAGAAGGCCAATGCCGAAGGCGGTGGAAGCCATCCTTGCCCAGAGTATACCGCCGCACGTGTTGGCCGCCATTCTCGCGGCGTTCGTGGTGGAGCTAGTCTGCTATTTCACCGTCGCCCGCCGCGCCACGTGGACGCTGCCCCGCTTGTGGATTTCGGCTCTTGCGCCGTTCCTCCTTTACTCGATTCCCGCCGGTGTGTTCCGCCCGGAAGCGCTGGCGGTGCTGGCCGTTCTCGCCGCGCTGAGCGTGTGGTGGCTGCCGTTGACCGGACGCCTCCCCGCGTCCGATCTCGTCTATCTTGCCTTCGTCGCGGCGGCACACCTTGCCGGCTGGCACAAGTTCGTGTACGCCCGTCCGGCGGAGGGGATCGCGACGGAAGCGCTCGGGCAATTGCTCTGGTTCCGCCTGGGACTCGCGTCCATCCTGGCGCGGCGCGGCTCGGAAGGGATCGGATTCGGCTTCTTCCCCTCGGCGTCCGATTGGCGGATCGGCGTCAAGCTCTACGTCTACTGCATTCCCGTCGTCGTGTCGCTGATGTATTTGCTTGACGCCGCGCACTTCGGCGTGGTCCGCGGCGCTTGGTGGCGCGCTCCAGCCACTTTCCTCGGTATCCTCTGGGTGGTGGCGCTGGGCGAGGAGGTGTTCTTCCGCGGCCTGCTGCTCGAACGTCTGCGATCGCGTTGGGGAACCGTTCCCGCTCTGGTGGTGAGCAGCGTCCTGTTCGGGTGCGTCCATCTCTGGTACAACCGCGCGTTTCCGAACTGGAAGGTCGTATTGCTCGCCTCGGCCGCGGGACTCTTCTACGGCCGCGCTTACATCGAGGCTCGCGGGGTCCGCGCCGCGATGGTCGCCCACGCGCTGGTCGTCACCACCTGGAAGACGCTGTTCACGGGCTGATCACTTCGACTCCGCCGCGATCTCGATCTTCCATTTCCACGACCGGCCCGGCTCCAGCCACACCAAGCCCTGCCGCAGGTTGAACGAATTCTGCAGGCCCACCCAGGGCTCCGGACTGAAGTAACCGTTGCGGGGATCGCCCCATACGTTGAACCTCACGACCGGCTCCGATGGCGCGCTGTCGGCCTTCTGCGAAATTCGCAGCGACAACCCGGCCGGATCGCTCAGGATCATGAAGGGGTCGCCCGAATAGCCCGAAAGCGAGATCGCGGTCAGCGCTTGGATCTGGGAGAGCGGCACGGCCGGCGCATACGACCGCGGACGCTTCTCGCCCGTCGGGATGCCGCCCGCGGCCTTCAGATACTCCACCGTCGACGGCGTCTCGAACGTCATCTTCAGCGGATCGCTTCCCGCCACCAGCGGCGTGTTGAACGTGATGTGATTGCCCGCCGAGAACGGCATCGGACCGGAGTTGCCCTCGTCCGCCGTCACCGTGTACAGGATCGACACCGCGCCGGCCGCCGCCGTGTACTCCGCCGCCAGCCGGAATCCGAACGGATAGCTCTTCCGTGTGGACTCGCTGTCGCGCAACGTCAGCACCGCTCTCCGGCGCGACTTCGTTTCCACCTTCCACGGAAGATCGCGTGCAAAGCCGTGGATCGGCATCGGCAGCCGCGCGCCGTTCCAGTCCCAGGCGCTGCCGCGCGCTTCTTCGTTCGGCTTCACGTCCTTGGGAAAATTGCGTCCGGTGGCCGGCCACAGAAACGGAGCCTTGCCGGTCCATCCGGGCTTGTCCGAATAGTCCATCGCCCGGTACAGCGTCTCGATCCACTGGCCGCGATGGCGCGTTTGCAGGCTGCCCATTTCGCCGCCCTTCTCCGGCACGATCGTCGCGCGAACGCGGTCCGCCTCGATTCGCACCACCGCCGGATCCGCGGCGTGCATCAGGCTGGCGGCGGCGAAGCAGATCAGGTAGCGCATCATGCGCGATTCTATCCGATCCTTCGCGCCGCTTGTCCGCGAATGCCCGCCAGATGCTCGCGCATCGACAGCCGCGTCACCGGATGCCGCAGATCGGGCGCGATCTCCAGCAGCGGTTCCAGCACGAATCGCCGCTCCGTCATGCGCGGATGCGGAACCTCGAGCCGCGGCGTCCGGATCGTGAAGTTGCCATACAGCAAAATGTCGATGTCGATCGGCCGCGGGCCCTTTGCCACGCGCCGCACGCGTCCCATCTCCCGCTCGATGCCTAGCGCGTATCGCAGAAGCTGCATCGGAAACATCGACGTCTCCGCTTCCACCGCCAGATTCAGGAACCACGGCTGATGGGCGATCTCTTGCGGCTCGGTCTCGTAGATCGCCGACACGCGCGCGATGCGCAGCCTCGGATCGCCTCCCAGCAGATCGAGCGCGCGCGCGAGATTCTCCTCCCGGTCTCCGAGATTCGACCCCAGCCCCAGGAAGACGCGCTTCACGCGAACAGCGTACCTTGTCCACCGAAGCCGGGCCTCGCCACCTTGAAATAATCGAACGCGCGCAACGTGCCCATTCGTCCGCGCGGGGTGCGGTCCAGAAATCCGAGCTGGATCAGGTACGGCTCGTAGACTTCCTCGATCGTGTCGGGCTGTTCGTCCACCGCGGCCGCCAGAGTGTTCAGTCCCACGGGTCCGCCGCCGAACTTGCCCAGGATCGTCGTCATGATTTTCTGATCGGTCTCGTCCAATCCGAAGCGATCCACTTCCAGCAGGTCCAGCGCGTCCTCCGCCACCCGCAGATCCACGTGACCCGAGGCGCGCACCTGCGCGTAATCCCGCACGCGCCGCAGCAGCCGGTTGGCGATGCGCGGCGTACCCCGGGCCTGGCAGATCACCTGGCGCATCGTCATTCCCATGCTGCGCGACGCGCTGGCCGTGGCCTTCGTCTTCCGCGCCATCTTCGCCTTCAAGGTCTTCGATGAGATCTACCTGCTCACCTC
>SYLY01000045.1 GCA_005808475.1 Acidobacteriota bacterium | reverse complement strand
GGTGATGCCCGCGCTGAAGGGCAAGCTGGACGGATACGCGATGCGCGTCCCCACGCCCAACGTTTCCGTGGTGGACTTCGTCTGCATCACGGCGAAGGACTGCACGGCGGACGAAGTGAACGCGGCGCTGAAGGCAGCTTCGGAAGGCCCGCTGAAAGGCATTCTCGGCTATACCGAGGACCCGGTGGTGTCCACGGACATGTTGCGCAATCCGCACAGCTCCATCGTCGATTCGCAGTTGACGAAAGTGGTGGACGGGAACCTGCTCAAGGTGGTCGCCTGGTACGACAACGAGTGGGGCTACTCGAGCCGCGTGGTCGACCTGATCGAGTTCCTAGCCGCAAAGGGCCTGTAACGATCGATCTCCTCGAAGCCGCGGCTTTGACCGGCCGCGGCTTCTCCTCGATTCCGCGGGCGCCGATTTTTCGTACCCGGGGCAGGGTTCTTCTGCGTCTCGCCGAGTTGAGGTTACACTGGGAGTTCCGCGTTCGATGATCCGCGTCCTCATCGCCGTCGCCGCCGCCGCTTTGCCGGCGCTGTCCTGGCAACAGGAACGCGGCCAATTAGATTACAGTTCCGCAATGTTTACGGTGATGGCGGCCGTCAACGCGGCGGGCTACGACACGGGCTTGGAGTCGCCGGCGAACCATCCGCTTCGCAAGGCGGTCCGCGAGGAAATCGCGCGCCGCAATCCGCCCTCGCTCCCCGAAATCCGGGCGTTTCTCCGCCAGCACCGGCAGGAAGACGCGGCTTGGGAGTTGCGGCAGTACATGTCGTTCGCAGTGCTGATCGAGGACGCGCCCAAGTTCGACTTCCGTCTGAGGAACAACCAACTTCCGCCGGACGTGGCGGCGCTCGAGGGGCTGATCCCCTTGTTGCGAAAGTTCTATCAGGAAGCGGGCATCGAGGATCTCCACAAACGGTCGATCCCGTATTACGACCAGTTCCTGGCGAAATACCAGATGCCTACGATCAAGGCGGTGCAGGAGGTTTCGGCGTACCTGCGGGCTCCCACCAGCGGCGGCTTTCTCGGCAGGCGGTTTCAGATCTACGTGGACCTGTTGGGGCCGCCCAACCAGATCCTGCGCATGAGCTTTCTCGGCGACTACTTCCTGATCGCGACGCACTCGGCCGAGCCGCACATCGACGACGTTCGCGAGACGTACCTGCACTTTCTGCTGGAGCCGCTCGCCACCAAGCATGGCGAAAAGATCGAGGAAAAGCGCGGCATCTCCGACTACGTGCAGGCCGCGCCGTTTCTGGCGGATCACTACAAGCAGGATTTCCTGCTGCTGACGACCACGTCGCTGATCCGCGCGATCCAAGCGAGGCTCGCGCCGGCGGCCGGCCGGCAGCGGATGGTCGACGAGGCAATGGGCCAGGCGTTCGTGTTGACGGCGCACTTCCACGATCAACTGCCGGCGTACGAGAAGCAGGAGACGTCGATGCAGCAGTACTTTCCGGATCTGATCCAATCGATCGATCTGCGCAAGGAAGGCCGCCGTCTGGACGCGCTCGAATTCTCCAAAACGCGCCCCGTGCGGAAGGCGAAGCCAGTGGCCGCGCCGCCTCCGCCCGCGCCGAAGCCGTGGGAAAAGCAGCTCGAGGCGGCCGAGGACGTGTACGCGGCGCGCAAGTTCGACGACGCCCGCAAGGCGTTCGCCGCCGTGCTGCCAATGACGGACGACAAGTCCGTCCACGCGCGCGCCTACTTCGGACTGGCGCGGATCGCCGCGCTGAACAAGGATCCGGAACTATCGGAAAAGCTGTTTCAGAAGACGTTGGAACTGGGCCCGCCCGCGCAGGAAAAGGCCTGGACATTGGTTTACCTCGGCCGTCTCTCGTGGGCGGCCGGAGACAAGGAGATCGCGGCGGCCCGTTATAAAGAGGCGCTCGCGGTTCAAGGCGCATCGCCGAAGGCCCGGGACGCGGCCGGGAAGGCTTTGCGGGAGACACAAGATCCCAAGTAAGGAGATTTCATGAAGAAGGTATTGACCGCCGGTTTGCTGGCCGCTTGCGTGCTGCTGGCGCAGCCCAAGATCAAGTCGAAGAAGGAAGCGGAGGCGTGGCAGGCGATCATGTCGGCGCAGGGTCCGGACGCGCAAATCGCGGCCGTCGAGGGTCTGCTGACCATGTTCGCCGACACCGAATTGAAGCCCTATGCGCTCCAGATCGCGATGGAAGCCGCGCAGCAGAAGAACGACACCGAGAAGGCCGTGATCTACGCGGAGCGCAGCCTCGAGGCCGATCCAAAGAGCTACAGCGCCATGCTGACCATCGCGCGGATCACCGCCGCCGGCACGAAGGAGTTCGACTTCGATAAGGAAGAGAAGCTCAAGAAAGTGGACAAACTGGCCAACGACGCTATCGAGGTGCTGAAGACCGCGCCGAAGCCGAATCCGCAACTTCCCGACGAGCAGTGGGCGGGCGTGAAGAAGGATCTGACGTCGCAGGCGTATGAAGCGTTGGGCATTGGCGCGATGGTCCGCAAGAAGTACGACGACGCCATCACGCATTTCAAGGGGGCCATCGACAACGCCGCCGGTCCGGAGGGCTCGCAGACCCCAAAGGTCCGGATGGCGATGGCGATGAACTTCGCGGGCAAGTACGACGACGCGCTGGCCGTGCTGAACCCGCTGCTCGAGGATCAGAAGCTCGATCCCGCGATTCGCAAGTTCGCGGCGCAGGAGAAGGTCAAGGCGTCGATGGCGAAGATGAAGAAGTAACGGATGATCGACTGCCTGGAATCGCTCGAGCAGCGGCTGGAATACCGCTTCCGCGACCCCTCGCTTCTCGAGCGCGCGATGACCCACAAATCGCGGGCGTTCGAAACGGCGCACGCCGCGCCGGACGAACGCCCCTGCGACAACGAGCAGTTCGAGTTCCTCGGCGACGCCGTGCTCGGGTTCCTGATCAGCGAACTGCTGGTGAGGCGCCACCCGGGCTTCGAGGAGGGCCGCCTATCGAAGTTGAAGGCGTACCTGGTGAGCGCGACGCACCTCTACGAAGCCGGGCGCAGGCTGAATCTCGGCGAGTACCTGCTGCTCGGCCGCGGCGAGGAACTGAGCGGCGGGCGCTCCAAGCGCGCGCTGCTGGCCAACGCGGTGGAGGCCATCATCGCGGCGATGTATCTCGACGGCGGCATCGAGCCGGTGCGGATGTTCGTGTTGAAGTCGGTGGTGGGCGAGTTCGACGAGGCGAGGGGCAAGGACGAGTCGCTGGTGGTCGACTACAAGAGCGCCCTGCAGGAAGCGGCGCAGGCGCGCGGTTTGCCGATGCCGCGCTACGTCACGGTTCGGGAGAACGGTCCCGAACACCAGAAGACGTTCACCGTGGAGGCGCGGATCGCGCCGGTGCACGCCGAGAGGGCGGAGGGGACGTCGAAGAAAGCGGCCGGCCAGTTGGCGGCCAGGCTCGTCTTGGAGCGGCTGGTGGGACAGACGGCGGCGCTCGCCGAGGGCTAGCGCCTCGCGGCAGCCGCGAGCTTCGCGCGGAATCCGGGCCTCGCGAGGACCTCCGGATTCACCACGTGATCCGGGGCGCGGCCCTGGCGAACCGCCAACGCGCCCGCCCAAGCCTGGCGCCCCATGTCGCGGAACAACTCCTCGGTCCAGCACAGCGAATGCGACGTGAGGATCGCGTTCTCGCACCCCTTCAGCGGAGAATCGGCCGGCAGCGGCTCCTGTTCGAACACGTCCAGCGCCGCGCACCGGATGGAACCCGCGAGCAACGCCCGCGTCAGCGCCACTTCGTCCACGATCGGGCCGCGAGCCGTGTTGATCAGCGCCGCCGTGGGCTTCATCATCGCGATCCGTTCCGCCGAGATCAGCCCACGCGTCGCCTGCGTGAGTGGACAGTTCACCAGCACGTAGTCGGACTCGCGCATCACCGTGTCGAGATCCGTCAGTTCGGCGCCCAGTTCCGCCGCCTTCTCCGGCGCGACGGCCGGATCGTGCGCCAGGATCCGCGCGAAGCCGAACGGACGCAGCAGCCGCAACGCCTCGCTCGCGATGTTGCCCAGACCCACCGTGCCGAGCACCTTCTCCCGTGGCTCCTTGCCCAGCACCTTGGTGCTCGCCGCCCATTCGCCGCGGCGGATCAGCCGGTCTTTCCACACCAGATTGTGCGACGCCGCCAGCACCAGCAACACGATGGACGACGCCACGGGCCGCACCACCGCGTCGCGCGTGATGTAGACCGCGATGTCGCGCTCCGTGCACGCGGCGAGATCGACGTTGTCGTATCCGACGCCATACCGGCCGATCGCGATGAGCGAGCCCGCGCGTTCGAGCGACGCCGCCGTGACGCGCGGCTTGAGCGACAGCAGCACTTCGGCGTGCTCCAGTTGATCGGGCGCGTACTCGGGGAGGTAACGGTCGAGGAACCGGTGGGACAGGCCTTCGACGCCCTCGACGGTGGAGAGTCCGATGTCGGGAAAGACGGGCTTGCCGTTGTCGTCGAGGAAGTCGGCGGAGAGAGTCACTCGCAAGATAGCCTCCGAGGCGGCCGCGCTACAATGCTGGCGCGCCTTCCATGATGTTTACCAGGTATTGTGAGAGCGTGTCCTCGACGCGCTGCTTCCCTCCGATAGAGTCTTCGTAGAAAATCGTGCGGTAGGGGCGCACGTCGAACGGAAGGTCCTTGCCCGTCCGGTCGGCGATCAGGATCAGAGGTTTCCGCAACGCGTCCGCGTAGCCGACCTCATAGTAGACGTTGGGATTGGCTGGCGTGATCTCCGCGATCACCACGCGAGACTCCGCGATCTGCTTGGTGATGTCGGCCACCACCAAGCCCGGCGAAAAGGTCTCGTCGGCGCGGAAGGCGTCGAGTCCCATCCTCTTGCAAACGGGAGAGATCACTTGTTCGTAAAGATCGTCATATTTCTTGGTGTTGAACTGCATCACGACGAACGCTCGAGGGCGAACAGGATCGACGCGAAAGTGACGGAAGCGAACCTTGCCGTGGCTGGCGCAAAAAAGCCCCATCTGTTGGCCAGCATCCGGCTGGGGAACCCTGCATTCGGCTACATCGACTCCATTGATGGTCAGCGTCACCGACGAGCCCCGGCGCCACGCTTGCAGGCGATACTTGCGGTTGGGTTGGAGATTTCCCCTATCGCCACCCGCCGTGAAGTTCTGCCACGACTTCTTCGGAAGGTGGTCCCCAGCCGTTTCCGCAGAGTCCTTGGAAACCCACCTCCGGACCGAAAAGAAGCCTACTGGCGCGTTCAACCCGGCATTTAGCATCTCGAGAGTTCGCGTATCGTGTTGCAGCACGATCTCGGCAACCGAGCGGTGATCCACCACATCGAACTCGACCTCCACTGAGATCTCTCCCTCGATGAAACGTTCGTCGCACACCGTGAGTCCAAAGGCCACGCTCGGGCCGCGCTCCTCGGGAGCCCGCCCCGAATTGGGCGACGGCGGCTGCTCGGAGGGTGGGGTATCCGAGCCGTGGAAGTCCAGTCCACCATCCACCGTCTCGAAATGCCCGAGCATGCTGACCCACTCGCGGTGCCGCGAGGAGTCCTTACCATGTTCGCCGTTGCCGTTCGTCCGAATTTTCGAAATTGAGCTCATGTCGGTTGCCTCACGGCATGCTCCAATCATACCTGGGACCGTTGTTCGATAGTGCGCCGTTCCCGCCGCTTCCCCGCCGCTTCGATTGTCGCCGGCCCCCCGTTCGTAATAAGATACGGCCAAGGAGTTCCACGCCCATGTTTCGACTCGACGCCGACCGCCCGGTGACATTTTGCGACGGCCTTCGCCGCCGCGACTTCCTCCACATGGGGTCGCTCCCCGCGCTGGGCCTAGGAATGCCCGGATTCATGGGCCTGAAAGCGATGGGCGCGACCGGCAAGGGCAAGCGCGACATGAACTGTATCCTGCTGATGCTGGTCGGTGGTCCGTCGCAACTCGACACGTGGGACATGAAGCCGAACGCGCCGGTCGAAATCCGCGGTCCGTACAAGCCCATCAAGACCAATGTCGCCGGCATCGAGATCAGCGAGAACTTCCCTCGCATGGCGAAGCACGCCGACAAGTTCGCGCTCATCCGCAGTGTCCACCACACTGCCGCCGCCGTTCACGATACCGGTCACCAGATGATGCAGACCGGCCGCTTGTTCCAGGGCGGCGTGGAGCATCCCCACTTCGGCTGCGTGCTCGGCAAGCTCAAGGGACCCAAGGGCGACGTGCCTCCGCACGTGCTGCTGCCGCGCCCCATCGGCAACACCGGCGGCAACATGCCGCACGGACAGAACGCCGGATTCCTCGGGAAAGCGCACGATCCCTTCGTGCTCAACGCGGATCCGGCCGATCCCAATTTCCGCGTGCCCGATCTGCTGCCGCCCGATTACCTCTCCGCCATGCGCGTCGACCGGCGCAAGAACTGGCGCGAGGCGATCGACAAGGAAGTGAGCAAGTTCGAAACCTCGCCCGAGGCGCGGCTGCTCGATTCCACCTTCCATCAGGCCTACACGCTCATGTCGTCGCAAAAGGCGCGCGAGGCGTTCGAACTCCATCGCGAGCCGGAGAAAGTTCGCGAGAAGTACGGCAACAACCGCTTCGGACAAAGCTGTCTGCTGGCCCGGCGCATGATCGAGGCGGGCGTTCGGTTCGTCACCGTCAACATGTTCGAGACCGTGTTCGACGAGATCACCTGGGACATCCACGGATCGAAGCCGTTCAGCCCGATCTCCTGCTATCGCGATCTGGTGGGGCCGATGTTCGACATGGCGTATTCGTCGCTGCTCGAGGATCTGGCCGAGCGCGGCCTGTTGAGCGAGACGATGGTGGTGGGCGCCGGCGAGTTCGGCCGCACCCCCAAGGTGAATCCCGCCGGCGGACGCGATCACTGGCCGCAGGTTTGGACGATGCACGTCGCCGGCGGGCCGTTCAAGGGCGGACAAGTGGTGGGCAGTTCGGACGAGATCGGCGCGTACCCGAGAGACACGCCGGTGACGCCCGGCATGATCGCCGCGACGATCTACAAGGGGCTCGGCATCGACCTCGAGACGGAGTTGCCCGGCGCCCAGGGACGGCCGATCCCGCTCGTCGACCGCGGCGTGGAGCCGATCCATCAACTGTTCGCGTGATGCCGATATGAACCGGACGCTCACCGCGCTCGACGAGGACGAGAGCCTCTTCCGCCAGCAAGTGCGGAAGTTCGCCCGTGAGCGTATCGCGCCCCATGTCCGCAAGATGGATGAGGAAGCTCACTTCCGCGAGGACCTGCTGCGCGAGATGTTCGATCTGGGCCTGATGGGCATCGAAATCCCGGAAGAGTACGGCGGCCAGGGCGGCACGTTCTTCCAGGCGGTGCTCGCGGTGGAGGAGCTATCGGCGGTCGATCCCACCGCGGGCGTCATCTGCGACGTGCAGAACACGCTGGTGATCAACGCGCTGCTGCGATGGGCGAACGACGATCAGAAGCGGCGCTACCTGCCACGCCTGGCCACGGACACGCTCGCTTCGTACGCGTTGTCGGAGGCGGGCTCCGGCTCCGACGCGTTCGCGTTGACCACGCGCGCCGAGGCTCGCGAAGGCGGCTATGCGATCACCGGCCGCAAGCTGTGGATCACCAACGCGGCGGAAGCGGGGCTGTTCCTGCTGTTCGCCACCGTGGATCCGGCGGCCGGCTACAAGGGCATCACGTGCTTTCTGGTGGAGCGGGGATTCCCCGGTTTCGCGGTGGGCCGCAAGGAGGACAAGCTCGGCATCCGCGCCTCGTCCACCTGCGAACTGATCCTGGACAACTGCTTCGTTCCGGCCGCCAACGTCGTGGGCGAACCGGGCAAGGGCTACAAGATCGCCATTGAAACGCTGAACGAAGGCCGCATCGCGATCGGCGGGCAAATGTGCGGACTCGCCCGCGGCGCGCTCGATCACGCCATCGCCTACGCCGGGCAGCGCAAGCAGTTCGGCAAAGCGATCGGCGAATTCCAGGCGGTGCAACTCGACTTGGCGGAGATGGCCACCGACGTGGAGGCGGCGCGGCTGTTGACCTACAACGCCGCGCGGCTTCGCGAGGCGGGCCAGCCGTTTCTGAAGGAAGCCGCCATGGCGAAGTACTTCGCGTCCACCATCGCGGAGACGGTCGCCAGCCGGGCCGTTGAAATTTTCGGCGGGGTGGGTTTCACTAAGGAGTATCCGGTGGAAAAGCTCTACCGGGACGCCAAGATCGGCCGCATCTACGAAGGAACCAGCAACATGCAACGCGTGACGATCGCCCGCCAGTTGCTCGGCTGAAACCGCGCCGGAGGCGGCGGCATCCAAGAGGTAAGGACAATGGTCAAACGCATTCTCTCGACGGTGGCGCTAGGCGCCGGACTCGCCTTCGCGGCCGCCAAGGGTGAGCCGAACGAAGGTGAGGTCGCGAGCATCATCTCCCGCTTCGCCGCCAGGGAAAGCGAATTCCTCAAGGCGCGCGAGGCTTACACATACCGCCAAACCGCCCGTATCCAGGAGATGGACGAGTCGAACCGCGTGATCGGCAAGCACGAGGTGGTGTCCGACATCATCTTCAGCGGCGAGGGCAAGCGAACCGAGCGCGTGGTGCGCGCCCCTTCTCCGACGCTGAAGAACATCGGGCTCACCCCGGAAGACGAGCAGGATCTCCGCTCCGTGCAGCCGTTCGTGCTGACCACCAAGGACATCGACAAGTACTGGGTGCGATACATCGGCAAGGAGACGCTCGACGAAATCCCGTGCTTCGCCTTCGCCGTCAAGCCGAAGAAGATCGAGCCCGGCCTGAGGTACTTCGCCGGGATCGTCTGGGTGGACGACCGCGACCTGCAGATCGTGAAGTCCTACGGCCGCGGCGTCGGCGTGAAGAAGAAGGGCTTCGACAACCAGTTCCCGAAATTCGAGACGTTCCGCGAACAGATCGACAAGAAATACTGGTTCCCCACCTACACCGTGTCCAACGACACGCTGATCTTCGACAGCGGCCAAAGCCAGAAGATCAAGATGACGGTCAAGTACGAGAACTACAAGCAGTTCAAGTCGGAAACCACGATCACCTTCGGCGAGGCGGCGGACGAACCGAAGCCGCAGCAACCGAAGCCTCCGTCGAAATAGCCGCGCGAAGCATCGCCAAGCCGCGCCGCTGTGACGGCTTCTGGCGATGCCGTCCTGGCTACAATGGAAGTGGAGGCGATCCGTGCGTCAAGTATCCTTGCAGGAATTTCGTAGTCGGGGAGCGAGGGCGCTCGCGGAGGTTCCCCGCGGCGAAACGGTGCTGCTCGCGGGCCAAGATGGACCGGCCTATTTCCTCGTCCCAGTTCTGGGAGACGCGGCGTTGCAGGACCAGGAACTTCGCAGAGCCATGGCCAAGGCGAGCCTCAGAGAGAGTTGGCGCCTGGCTAAGGCCTCCGGCCTGGACCGCATGAGCGAAGAGGACATCGGCAAGGAAATCGACGGAGCCCGCTCCGCACACCTCCACGACCGCGACACCAAATGAGATTGGCCGTGTTGGACACGAACGTAATCGTGTCCGCCGCCATCAAGAGCGAAGGCCCCTCAGCGAAACTGGTCTCGGATTGGGTCCTGGAGGTCGCCTGTACGTCGCGACCAGTCCGTGCATCGTTCGGGAGTACAGGGAAGTCGTCCGGCGGCCCAAATTCCAGCGCTACCGATTCCCGCCAGATTGGCTCGAGTTCTTGATCGAAGAGAGTCTCCAACTAACCGACGCCGGCAATTGGCCCCGAGCCCTTCCCGACCCGAAGGACGCGATGTTCCTTGGCTTGGCCCACGCGGCCGGCGCTTGGCTCGTCACAGGCAACCTGAAGCACTTCCCGGAATCCGCCCGAATGGGAGCCACGGTGGTCCCGCCCGCGGCTTATCTCTCCCACCTCGAGGCAAGCGGGAACCGGTAGCTCCTGTGCCGTCGAATTCGCGAAAGCCGTCGGCGAATGACCTGATTCGCCCCGGAATGTCGCGTATCCCCATGAGGGCGATGCGATGAGTTCCAAGTTCCGCTTCCTGGCGTTTCGCGACACCGAGTTCGACCAACCCGGCGCGTGGACCGTCCGTGAAACCACCGCCGCTCGCGCCCGGTACCGCTCGAAAGGAGACGTTCTCTGGGCGGAAGTGGCCGTCGCGCTCCCGTTTCCGGCCGCGCGCGACGCAGCCGGCGCCGCCTGGGACCGGTGGCGGTGCGTCTGCCCCGCGCAGCTCCGTCTCGAGGCGTTTCCCGCGATTTCGACCCCCGGCGGGCACGGCATCCGGCTCCCCGCCGCGGCAACCGGGCTGATCGACGGCATCGTCACGGCGGACGTTTTCGAGGAGCCTGGCGGTGGTTGGTTGCGCCTTCGGATCCATGGAGCACGAACCGGACTGGGCTGCCTCGACGGCCCCGGACTGGTGCGCTTCGCCGAGGAGTGGATCGGCGGTCAGTCTTCCGCGGGACCATCGTAGCCCGGCGCCGGAGTGGATGCCGAGGCGTCGATTCTCCCCGAAACGATCCGGCGCGAATCAGCCGGTAGCCCGGTGCGCTCCAGGCGAGCCGCGAGCGTCGCGCGATCGACATAGCCACCGCACGCCAGCACGCGCACGAAGGCGAGGTCCTTCTCCCGTCCGGCCACCAGCTTCGCGATAGCAAGATCGTGCACCTCGAGACACCAGCCGCGAAAGAAGCGAGTATTCTCGTTGGAGACGAGAATCAACCGCTCCTCCCAGCCGGGCGGGAGGACGGATGTGGATGCATCCACACCGTGGGCGTAGTAGCCAAACACGCTTTCGAATGGCGACCCCTCGCCGATCGACCCGTCGATCAGATCGCTTCGCTCGGGCCTGTTCCGCGGATATACGTCCGCCTCCATGGAAACGAGCAGTCTCGGATCCGCGTCCGGAAACTGGCCGAGGATCGACTGGCTTCCCACGACCAGGATGTCGCCGTCGTCAGCGATCGTCGCGGCCGCTCGGATGATGTGTTCCAGATTCGCTCTCGTCATAGAAGCGCCATCTTTCCTTGGGAGTCAGCACGCCCGCGAACGGCGTCGACTGCCGCATATCGATCATCCCGGGACTGTCCTCCTGAATCACCCGGAGCACCTCCTCCAACGGACCATTCAGGATCGCGCGCCACCTTTCCCAGTAGGGAGTGGACCGTCCACCGCGGGCGATCCAACGGTCCAGATTCTCCTTCGGAATCGATAATAGCTCGGGCTTCGCGCGCAGCTTCTCCGCGATGGCGCGATGCATCGCAAGGCTGCGCCGCTCCAGGCGGTCGTGTGGCATGGCTTCGGCTTTGATTCTACGCCCCGCGCAGCCCCGATAACAATGGCAGCCGCAGAGCCAATCGTGTCGCGATCCACGCCGCCGCCACGCCGGTGACCAGCACGGCCAGCAGCATTCCACCCAAACCGAGCGCCGAGAAGTGCGCGCCCCGGCTCGCCAACACAGGCGCGATCGCGAGCGCCGCCGCTGCCACGCCCGCGCCCAGCCCCGCCCCCAAGGTCAGCAGATTCTCCTTCAGCACCAGGCGCGACAGCGCTTCGCGTCCATAGCCCGCGGCCGTCAACAGCGCCAGTTCCCGCCGCCGCTCGAGCACGTTGCGGAACACGATCGCCGCCAGACCCACCGTGCCGAGCAGCAGCCCCAGCGCCCCCAGCGTCTGGAAGGTCGACAGGTAGGTGTTTTCCACGCGATGGAATCCCGCCAGCTTTTCCTGCGTCGAGACCACGTCCATGCCGTGATCGGCAAGCGCGTTCTCGAGATCCGCGGCGACCTTCGCCACGCTGGCCGGCGGCGCGTCGATGAGGAAGACGCGATAGCCCTGCCAGGCGGGAAACGCCTTCAGGAAGTGCCGCTCGGAGATCACCAATTCGCTTTGGAAGACGCTGTCGCGCAACGCGCCCACCACGCGGAGCCGCGCGCCACCCACCGTCAACTCTTCGCCCACCTTGCGATGCAGCACATAGGCGAGCGAGTTGGCGTCCGCCATGGCGGGAATCGCGCCATCGGGCTGGTCTTTCTCGAGGTCGGCCCAACTCTGCCGGCGGCCGGCGAACGAGAACCGGTTCGACGCCAGGAAGGCCGGCGGCGCGCCGAGAATTCGGGGATTTTGCGGTTGATACAGATTGAGGCAGCTCGCGTCGTCGCCGGGCCGCAGCCGGAACGGCGCGAACATCGCTTCCGCCGCCGGCGGCAGATTCAAAGTCTGCCTCGCTTCGGCGGTGTTGGGGTTGTAATAGACCGGACGCACCGATTCGGCGATCAACGGATATCCGCCCGACCCCGACTTCGGATCGGTGGCATCGCCTTCGGCGCCGCGCCGGAACGCCTCCACCGACACCACCAGGAACGCGGCCGAAGCGATCAGCGCCGCGGACAACACGGTGCGCCCGGGCCTGTGTCCCGCGTTGCGGAACGCAAACTGGCCCAGGGTGGTCACGGTCCGGGAAAGACTCGACGCCAGCGCTCCACGCAGAAAAGCCAGCGCCGCGATCAACAACAACGCGCCCGCGCCGAAGAAACCGGCTTCGGCGGGGATCGCTTCGATCGTGGACAACACCAGCAGCGCCAGCGCGAAGGCGCCCGCCACCTTGGCAACTCGCCGGCCCCGCGAACGCTGTCCGATCCCCGATTCCTCGCCCTCGGCGCCGCCCGCCAGCAGCCGCCGCGGGCTCACGCTCCGAGCCCCGCGCAGCGTGATCCAGATCGCGCCCAGCGCCGCCAGCACCGCCCCCAGCACTCCGCCGGCGAGCGGCAGCGCGCCCGCGTCCAACGCCAGATCGCGAGTGCCCACCGCGTCCACCCACCACGTACTCAGCCCGAACAGCACCAGCGCGGCGTAGCCGATCGCGCCCAGGATACCGAGCAGTCCGCCGGCCACCGACAGCACCAGACCCTCCGCCAGGAACAGGCGCAACACGCGATCGGGAGAAAAGCCGGTGGCGCGCAGCAAGCCGACTTCGCCGTAGCGCTGCTCCACGCCCAGCCGGAAGAACAGCCCCGCCAACAACAGCGCCGAAGTCATCAGGAAGAAGCTGAAATACACGAAGTACTCGCCGAAATCGGTGGCGCCGCGCGACGCCTCGAGATTGCGCTCGCGGATCGGGACCGCCGTCAGGCCGTTCGCCGCCGGGTCGAGCGCCGCCTTCAATTTCAGCCGCATCTCCTGCAGCGCCTTGTCCAACGCCTCGTCCTTCAAGGACGCGGGCGCGAACCGCAACGTGGTCAGGCTGCCCCAGCGCGACTTCCACAACTGTTGTCCGCGCGTCAGCGGCAGGTAGACCTTCGGCGTGGTGCGATAGGTGTCCCAGTAGTCCTCGTCCTTCTTCCGGATCTTGCCGAGGTCCATGGGAAATGGCGGGTCCCAATCGGCGACATTGGAGGCGTCGGTGATGCCCGGATACTCGGGCGCCAGATCGCGATCGGCGGCCAGACCCCGGATCGGCGCGATGCCCGCGACGCGGAACTCGGCCTTGGCGTTGCCCAGCCGTCCGTCGTCGTGCCAGATCATGTACTCCATGACGAGCGTGTCGCCCGCTTTGACACCGAGGTCGCGCGCGGACCACTCGTTCGGAACGATGGCATCTTCCCCCGCGTTGGCCACGCCCAGCGCCTCGAGCGGCAGGGCCGCCACCAGCGAGTACGGCAGTTCGCGTCCGTTCGCCTTTATCGACGTTGCCAGGTAGGTCATCGCCGGAAGCGTCTTCAGTCCTAGATCGGACGCGGCGCCGGTCGCGGCCGTGACGACCGGCGGCGGCAGCACTCCGCTCGACGAATCGAGTTGCACCGCGCCCGCCTCCGGCATCGCCCGCAGCCGGATGCCGAGATCCTCGAGCGACGCCGCCGCGCGCAGCCTGGCCGCCGCGTCGTCGCCTCCCGGCGGCAGCAGCAGCGTGTTCACGCGGCCCGCGGCCCCGATATCGCGCTGCAGGCGGCTCAACGGAACGAACACCGCCTTTACGGAACTCTGCTGCGGCTTCAGCGAAAACTCGAACGGCGTGACCGCCTTCGCGTTGAGCCGTATGGTGGGCGATGACTCGTCCTTGCGCCCGAACAGGGATTCGGCGGGAATGTCGGACGGCTTCTCGATCCGCAGCAAAAGCGTGTCGCCTTCCTTGGCCTCGAGTTCGGCCGCCAGAGCGCGGGTGATCGCGGCGTCGCGTCCGGAGAGCCCGAGCGCGGGCTTGCCGTGGAATTGCCAGAATCGGTCGTCCACGCCATAAACCGGAAGCGCGCGGGCGCGGCGTCCGCTCTGTTGATGCACCACCAGCCCTTCCAGCACAATCATCGGAACGCCGGACATCGGCTTGGCTAGAGCTTCGCGGAACAGCGTCCCCGACTGCACCACGGTCCCCGTATTGCCGATCCGTTCGAGCGCCAGACGGCGCAAGCTGGACCGCACCGAACCCCCGACGAGCAGCGCTCCCGCCAGCACGGCGGCGGCCGTCGCCACGCCGAGCACCACCGCCACGTTCGTCCGCCAGTAGTAGCGGAGCCCGCGAATCACCAAGGTACGAAAATCCATGCGAACCCTCAGTGTAGCTTCGCCGCGAAGACGCGCCACGCGGCCATCGCGGCGAACACCGGAGCGTAGATCCACCAACGCTCCGGCGTGGAGCCGTCCCATTCGCCCAAAACGCGCCATTTCACCAGCACCGAATAGGAAAGCGGGGCGAGCCCTGTCCACAGCAACAGCGGCGGCCATGGCGTGCCGATCGCCAAGAGCGGAACCAGCCAGCAAACATACCAGGGATGGCAGTTGGCCGCCAGCAACAGGATCGCCGCCGTGGTGGCGGTCCAGGCGCGTTCGAGTGGCCATCGCGCGAACCCGAGCACCGCGGCCGCCATCAGCGCGAACGTCGCGTATTTGGCGGTCTGCATGTCGCCGCCGGCCAGCCATAGCACGGCGCCGAACAGACTGTCGTTGTTCCGCCAGCCGCCGGCGAATCCGCTCATGAAGCGTGCGTTCTCGATCAGTTCGGCGGGCTCGGGCGGAATGAAGGGAATCGCCGCCAGCGCCAAGATCGCCGGAATCGCCAGCGCGCGCGTCCAGGGGACGTGGCGCAGCAGCGCGGGCGCCAGCGCCAACGGCCACCACTTCAGCGCCACCGCCGCGCCCAACGCGCCGAAGCTCCGCCGGCGCCACGCCGCCAGCACCGCGAACGCCACCAGCGCATCGTTGTGTCCGCTCCAGGCGAACTCGGAGAGCACCAGCGGATTCCACGCGTAGACGATCAACAGCGGGTGCCGGCCGAGCAGCGCCAGCACGCCGAGATCTCCCAACGCGGCCGGCAGCTTCATCCACAGGGTCTGCGTGGCCGGGTCCGCCGACACGGCGCGCGCAACCGCGAATGAGCACCGTTGCGCCAATTCGAGCAACGGACCGTAGCCGGCCCGAAAATCGGGAGCGGGGATGCGGGGCGACGTCTCGTCACGGAGCGACGCCCACTCGGCGTCGTTCGGCCGCGCGAGGTAGGGATTCCCGCCCTCGGCCTGCACGCGCGCCTCCCAGCGGTACCGGTACAGATCTTCGGAAAGCCGCGGTTCGGCGGGCCAAAGCGTGAGGCGGAACAGCAGCGCGAAGGCGATCACCCAAGGGCGGCTCCCGCCGGCGCCGGAGGGGGGCTGGTAACGGTAGTACGCCAGAATGTAAAATAGGAAGCTGAGGATGAGGATGGCGACTGTCGACGCCAGCCTGTCCCCGCCGGTCCAGGGAAGGCTCAGACAGCACACCTCTAGCCCGAGGCCTAGCAATACCAGGGGGATCGCATTCATCAGATGATTTGGAGTAGCCCGCCGTCCGCGTTCCTGCTCGCCGTCTCTTGGCGCGAGCGAATCGAGCGCGCGCTTTTCGACGACACCTTCGACGGGATTCACCAGTTGTCCTGGTTCGACTACTCGCTGCTCATCCCCTACTTTATCCTGCTCTGCGTTCTCGCCATCTACGGGCTCCACCGCTACGAGGTGATCATCACGTACCTGCGGCATCGCAAGGAGCCGCAACCGCGGCCCGCGTCGCTGTTCGAGCGCCTGCCGCGGGTGACGATCCAACTCCCGCTCTACAACGAGCGTTTCGTCGTGGAACGGCTGCTCGAGGAGACCACCAAGATCGACTATCCGCGCGAACTGCTCGAGATCCAGGTGCTGGACGATTCGACCGACGAGACCCATCCCTTCGCCGAGCGGCTTTGCGGCGAGTATCGCGCGCAGGGCCATCCCGTCCAGTACATCCACCGGACCAATCGCCACGGCTTCAAGGCGGGCGCGCTCGAGGAAGGGCTTCAGGTGGCGTCCGGCGAATTCGTCGCGGTGTTCGACGCCGACTTCGTCGTTCCCCGCGATTTCCTGCTGCGCACGATCCACTACTTCACCGACCCGAAAGTGGGCGTGGTGCAGACGCGCTGGAGCTACCTGAACCGCTACTACAACCTGCTCACCGAAGTGCAGGGAATGCTGCTCGACGGCCACTTCATCCTCGAGCACAATGCGCGGTTTCGCGCCGGCCTGTTTTTCAACTTCAATGGCACGGCGGGAGTTCTGCGGAAGTCGATGATCCGCGACTCGGGCGGTTGGGAGCACGACACGCTGACCGAGGATTCCGATCTCAGCTACCGCGCGCAGTTGAAAGGCTGGAAGTTCGTCTACGCGCCGGATGTCGAGTGCCCGTCGGAACTGCCGGTGGACACGCATGGATTCCAGGTGCAGCAATCGCGTTGGGCCAAGGGACTGACCCAGGTTGCCATCAAACTGCTGATGCGCATCCTGAAATCGGACGCGCCGCTGAAGGTGAAGATGGAGGCGTTTTGCCATCTGACGCCCAACCTGACGTATCCGCTGACGATCGTGGTGACGGCGCTCATGCTGCCGGTAATGATCGTCCGGTTCTACATCGGCTGGCAGCAGATGCTGCTGGTGGACGTGCCGCTTCTGATGGCGACCTTCGGTTCGGTGGTGGTTTTCTACGTCTTCGCTCAGTGGGAGCGGGACCGCAAGAGCCTGTTCCGGGCGATTCTCATGATGCCGGTGTTGATGGCGGCGGGCGCGGCTCTCACCGTGATCAACACGCGCGCCGTGGTGGAGGCGCTGCTGGGAGTGCAAACGGCGTTCGCGCGAACGCCCAAGTATGCGATCGCAGCCAACGGCGAGCGCAGGAAGGACACGCCCTCGAAGTATCGCGGCAAGGCAGGCTGGCTGCCGTGGGTCGAGTTGGCGATCGGAACCTGGTTCGCGTTCATGGTGTTCTACTCGATCGACACCATGAACCTGCTGGCGGTTCCGCTGCTGAGCATCATGGTCGCCGGCTATTGGTGGGCCGCGTTCTCCACGCTCCAGCGGGAGTGGAAAGACCGATTGGCGTGGCATCGGGCGCGCCGGCTGGAAACTCGCCAGACGTCCGTCGTATAAAATACCGCGCTCGCCAGATTGGCGAAAAAAAAGAGCATCTTCGTTTCCCTATTTTCCAAAGGACGGCGCTAATCAGATGTCGGCGCCATGTGGTACCCGTGGTTCCACCGCGCTGGGGGGCCTTTGCCGGCCCCTTTGATTGATTCACCCCGCTAACCTATCCGCCCTTGCGGAGAGGCGGCCCGCCCCCGGGCCGCCTTTTCTTTGGGCTCACCGGGGGGGGGCGGCTAGAAGAACAACCGCATCACGACCTCGGATTGCCTGCTGATGTTGGCTTGGCTCAGCACCACGCCGAAGTTCCCGACCCCGAACGTCGTCGCCGGGCCGCCGAAGACCGGCGTGTTCATCAGATTGAAGCTGGACGCACGCAGATTCAGCTTGAAGCGCTCGTTGATCGCGAACTGCTTGGTCAGGGTCAGGTTCCAGTTGTTCATCCCCGGATTCCGAAGCCATCCCAGCCGCGGCGCTGTGTTGCCGAAGGTGAAGTCGGCCGGCTGCGCGAACGCCCGCGTGTTGAAGTACCGGTTCAGGCGGCTGTTGATGCTGCCCGAGATCCCTTCCCAGGGGTTGCCCACGACGCTTGCCCGCTGTCCGCCCGCTCCTGCCAGAAACAGCGTGTTCTGCGATACGCCCACCGCCAGCGGGAAGCCCGACTGGAAGGTGTCGAACATCGAGATCGTCCACCCGCCTAGCGCCAGATCCACCGGCTTGGACGCGTTCCGCAACAGCGCCTTGCCGCGTCCGACCGGCGTGTCCCACGATAGAGTCACGGTCAGCCGCTGCGGCACGTCGAACGCGTTCGGCCCGCGCTCGATCCGCCGGTTGTAGAAGTTCTGGATCGGTTGCAGATCCGACATGTTCTTCGACCACGTGTACGAAACCAGCGACGACATGCCCCGCCACATCCGCTGCTCGAACTTCGCCTGGAGCGAATGGTAGAGGGAGTTGCCGAACGTCGGCCGGTTGCGTGAGATATTTTGGAACTGCGCGTAAGGCCGCAGCAACTGATTCCGCTGCACCGTGCGGCCGGACAATGGACCGCTGGTGAGGACGCCGAAGAACGGGTTGTTCACCACGTCGAGCAAGGCGCGCCCTTGCGACAGGAAGGCGGGATCGACCTGATTCAGGTTCTCGCCGATGTTGTTTCCGATGGACTCCTCGCTCGTCAGGCGGATGCCGCGCGATCCGATGTAGCCCACCTGAAACAGCGTCTTCGCCCACACTTCGCGCTGGACGTTCAGGTTCCAGGTGTGCATGAACGGCGTCGCGTCGTTCGGTTCCACGAAAGTGACGCTCTGACCCACGAACGTCGCCAGTCCGTCCTGGTTTCCGCGCGCCGGAACCAGGCCCTGCGGGAACGGATTGCTCAAACGGTCGCGCGGCGTGATGCCGTCGGTGGACGTCACCTGGGGGGAGGTGGTCGAAAACCCGGACGACTCCACCGACCCGACGATGGGAATGTAGTGGACCGCGTAGCCGCCGCGTAACACCGTCTTCGGCGCCAGCGAGTAGGCGAAGCCGAAGCGCGGCGCGAAGTTGTTGCGGTCGGGCAAGTTGATGCCGCGAGGCTGGCCGTTCACGCCCGCGTAGAGCAGACCTCCGCGCAGGTCCAGGCCTGGGACGCGCAGCGGACTCTGCGCCGAGCGGTCGAACCCGCGCGTCGCGCGATCGAATCGCTCGGTGCGCGGCGTCTCGTATTCGTACCGTAGTCCGATGTTGAAGGTCAGCTTGGTGGTGATGCGGTAGTCGTCCTGCACGAAGAAACCGTAGTAGTTGTTGACGATCGAGACGGCGGGAGCCGTGTCCACCTGGCCCGATCCCAGCCCCAGAATCAGCGACGCCATCGGGAAGCCGGTGGTGCTAAGCGGAGTGTCGGCGCGCGGACCGTTGCTCCACGCCTGGTTGAAGTTGAACCTTCCGCTCGGGACGCCGAGGCTCAGGAAGTGGCCGTAGAGCAGCCGCACGTCGGCGCCGTACTTCATCACGTGCTTGCCCCGCTGGTGGGAGAGGCTCGGCTGGAAGGTCCACGTGTAGCCGGGCTGGAGCTGCTTGGGACTGTTCGACAGTTGCTGGAAGCCCTGCACCGAGAATATGGGGAACGATCTGTGTTGGAGCAGGTTCGCGAAGCCCGGCGCGAATCCGAGCGTCGCCACGTCGAAGCCCGTCGAGAACGGTTCCCGGTCTTCCTTGCCCCATGCGAAGCCGGTCCGCAAGTCGAAGGTGGTGCGCGGGCTGATGAGCACCGTGTTGCCCCAGGAGAAACCTTCATGGGGGCGCTTGACGATGTCGCGGCCCGGCGTCGCGATGCCGTCGAACTCGTGCGGGAAGATCAGCAGCGCCGTGCCGTGATTCAGCCGGAAGAATGTCGTCCATTTCTGCGAGAACACATGATCGATCTTGGTGACGAACGTGTTGTAGTTGCGCGGCCACTTGGCCGAGAATCCGAAGTTCTGCACCCACGGCTGCGCGGGATTGGCGGGCGCGCGGTTAGGCGCGGGATAGAAGGCCATCACCGCGCGTCCCACCGGATCCTGGCGCGCCGGGGGAATGATGTTGCCGGCGAACGGCGTGCGGGTGGGCGCTCCATTCACGGTGGCCACCGAGTAGGGATCGTAGATGATGCTCGAGACCTCGGAGAAGTCGCCCTGCCGCATCTTCGCCGTGGGCACCGTATTGGTGGGGCTGGTGCCGTTCCCCTCCCGTGCGCCCTCATAGCTGGCGAACCAGAAGGTCTTGTTGCGGCCGTCGAACAGTTTGGGGAAGTAGACCGGGCCGCCCACGGCCACGCCGAACGTGTTGGCGGAAAACGCGGGCAGAGTCCGCCCGGCGCCGCGGTTGAAGAACAGGTTCGCATCCAGGCGCGAGTTCCGCAGGAAGTCGTACATCGATCCGTGGAACCTGTTGGTGCCCGACTTGATCACCATATTGGTCACCGATCCGCCCGACCTCCCGTACTCGGCCGGCACGGAACCCACTTCCAGCTTGAACTCGCCGATCGCGTCCACGGCCGGCACCCATTGGGAGATATTGACGCCGCGATTCACGTTCACCGTGTTCGCCGTGCCGTCCACGAATACGTCGGTGGCCGCGACCGGAGCGCCGTTGGCGGAGAAAAGCACGTTGGTGATCGTGTCGTTGGGCCGCGTGTCCTCGCCGTACCGGTTGTTCACCACTCCCGGAGTCAATGTGAACATGAACAGCGAACTGCGGCCCTTGAGGGGCAGATTGTCGCGGATCTCCTGCCGCAGCGCCGTGCCGAGCGAAGTCGAGTCGGTGTCGATCACCGCGACGTCGGCGACCACGTTGACCGTCTCCGCCGTGTCGCCGACTTGCAACGCGATATCCTCGCGCAGGCTCTGGCTGACGGCGAGTTCCATGCCCTGCCGCGTGACGGACTTGAAGCCCGCCGCCTTGACCGCGATCGAGTAGGCGCCCGGCGGCAGGAACTGGAAGATGTAAAAGCCGTTGTCGTCCGACGTGGCGGTTCGCTCCACGCCGGTGGCGGAGTTGCGTAACGTCACGGCGGCGTTGCCGATCGCGCCCTGGCTCGGGTCGGTGACGTTACCTTGGATGGAACCGCGGAAGTCCTGCGCCCAGGCGGCCGCGGCGATCGCGAGCGTGGCGATGAGGATCGTGCGAGACATGGATCACCCCTTGGATCAAACTGATGACGCTACTGGGAAATGATATCATCGGCGGCTCGCGCCAACCAACCGGGCCCGGCCTATCGAGCCGCTTCGATGGCGACGTCGCTCGCGTCCGCTCCCGGCGGGATCGCCGCGTTCACCTGGTACACTCCGGTCAGCCCGGGCGCAAGCCCCGAGAAGAGCACATCCGCCGGCCGGCCGCCGATGCGCACCACCGGAGCCGAACGGGTGAGCGACAGGGGGACGAGCGGCGCGGGACTTCCGGCGGGCACGGGCGGGTCCACCTCTCCCAGCCCGATCGCGAAGATCGTCACCATTCCGCTGCCCGGCGGCGCCGACACCGCGCCGATTCGTGGCGTGGATGTGGCTAGGCGCACAGGGATCGTGACACGGTCCGAGCCGGCAGCCACCACCAGATCGAGCGGCTGGCCCGGCGGCAATCCGTAGGGAACCTGCAGCAGGATCTCCGAAGGCGACACCGAGAACAGTGGAGCCGCGCGCCCGGCGAAGCTCACCGCCGAACCGGCGAGTTTCACCGGCAATGGCGCGCCCGCCGCGTCCAACCGCGAGCCCAGCGTCAACGCCTCCCCTTCGATCCGCGCCACCGCTCCGGGCGACATCGCTTCCGGTTCGCGCGGGCGGGGAATCGCCCGGCGAGTCTCGGACGGGGCTTCGACCGCTCCCGCCAGCCAGAGCAACGCCTGCTGGATCATCCGCTGGAATCGGGGATCGAGCCATGTCTCGTCGAAGTGGCCGAGGGCGTTATAGTAGACCCGGCCCGCGCCGAAGGGCTTGCGCCACGCGAGCGCGAAATCGGAGTCGGTCCGGTTGACGCCCTCGCGCGCCATGTCCACCGAGCCTGTGTCGAGCGTCATCAGCACGCGCACCTTCGACCGGTCCCAGGCGCGGAACTGATAGATCTCCTCGAGGATGCGGAACGACGGAGCCACGGCGGCGGACCCAGGGTCGCCCGGGTCCTCGATGTCAATGGTGACCGGCTCGGTCCAGGGATGGCCATCGAAATAGCCGCCGATCATCTCGCCGTACTCGGACCAGCCGTACAACGTGTCGGTGGCGCTGTGGACGCCGCCGAATCCTTTGCCGGAGCGGACGAAATCGATCAAGTCGCGCTTCTGGCGTTCGTCGATTTCGAGTTCGCCGGAGGTGAAGAAGAAGACGGCGTCGAAGTCGCGGAGGCGGTCCGCCGAGAGGAGCGAGAGGTCCTCGGTGGTGGTGACGCGGAGGCCGGGCAACTGGGAGAGGACGCGGCGCGAGACCTCGATGCTGCCATGCCGGAATCCGGCCGAGTGGGTGACGTAGAGGATGCGCGGCTGCGCGAAGGCGGCGGCGGCGATGAGGAGCCACGCCCAGCGGATCACTTGGCGCCTCGCGGCTTGGGTGGCTCCATCACGCGAAACAGGAGGATCGTCGCGTCATCCCGCTCGTCCGCCGCCTGACGCGACAGCGCCTCGGCGAGAATGGACTCGGCGATGGCATCGAGAGTGAGCGGCTTGTCCTTCTCGAGTCCACGCGCGATGGTGGCTTGGAGTTGCGGCCGGTACGAGGCCTCGCAGATGCCGTCCGTATAGCAGGCCACCACATCGCCCGGCAACAGCGTCAACCGGTCCTCGCCCAGATGATTCGCGTCGCCGAACGGCGGCCCGTGCGCGATGCCCTCGCCGGGAACGTCGAACCGTGTGTAGTCTCCGCCTGGTTTGCGCCGGAGGATCAGGAACGAGGCGTGGTCCGCCGACGTGGCCGACAGCGACAACCCGCCGTCGAAGGGCGTCAGAATCCCGTAAAGACCCGTGCCCTTCACCCCGACGTCGCGAGCCATCCGGGCGATGCGCTCCATCACGTAGGTAGTGGAACAGGAATCGCGCGACGCCTGGAAGGCGCTCCACAGCGCCAGCATGTTCAGCGAACCGAGAACCGAGTGCCCCTCGCCATCTCCGATCAGGATGCCCGTCCGTCCGCCCTCGAGCGTGACGACCGCGAAAAAGTCGCCGCCCAGGTTGGCTTCCGCGGGTTGGGTGTTCACCACCACCTCGATCGATTCGGGCCGGGCGAGTTGCCAGTTGCCGAACATCTTCCGCTGGATTCGCTCTTCGGCGCCGGCCCGGCTCAGGATCTCCTTCCGGTTCCGAAGCGCCTCGATGACGAGCGCGGCCTCGGCGGCGACTCCGGTGGCCAGCGTCATCACGCTCGGCTTGGGTGGCTCTCGTTCTCCCTGGCGGTAACGGACCCAGGCGACACCGGCCGCGTCCTTGCCGGAGATCAGCGGGATGCCGAGTTCGCATCTCATTCCCTGTGCGATCGCGGCGGGATTCAATTTCGGGCGCGACGACGACGCCGGGTGCTCGGGCGACCATCCGGCATCCGAGCCATACAAAACCTTGAAATCGGTGGCGGACCGTATGTCGTGGATCCACACCGGAGTCTTGTGGTCCAGAATGAACTTGGTCCACCCCCCTGGCCGGATCGCGCGAATGGGTTCGACGTAGCTGGCGCCGCCGGGTTCGATCTTGCGGGTGTGCCGGTCCAACGTCCAGATATCGGAATCCACGGCGAAGAGATGCTGTTTGGCAAGGCCGGCGAGATCGTTTAACGTCGCGCTCGCGTCCACGCCGGAGCCAGACGCCTTGACGCACAACCTCATCAGATCCTGATTCAGCGACTGCTGGCGGTAGAACCATACCGCCGCGGCCGCGCGATTGGCGGCGTACCAGACCGGACGCACATCCGCCGGAGTGAACGTGTGTTCGAGCGCCGCCTCGAGCACGACGACTCCCGCGACCTCCTCCCCCAGGATCATCGGCACCGCGATCACGCTTCGCGCCGCGCCTTTGTCTCCAGAGTAGATCGAGCGGTACCTCGAGCCCGAATCCTGGACATCCTCGATCAGCAATCCAGTCTGCCGGTGCGCCACCCAGGCGGCGATGCCTTCTCCCTGGGCGACGGAGAGTTCCTTCGCCGGAGAACCGGCGCCGGTCGATGCCTCCAGCCGCAACCGGGAATCCTCGGGATCGTGGAGATAGATAGCACCGGTGTCGTGGCTCCTGTCCAATCCGAACGCGTCGAACGTATTGAGCAGGATTCGATCGAGGTAACGGCCCGGCCCCGTGGAGAAAAGACTCGCATCCTGAATGGCGATCGTCTTGTCGGGCGACAGGACGCGGACCGACTTCGACAGCGCGGGCGCATCGGCGGCCTCCAATTCCCGCACGAGCCCGGGGCAGAGGGGCGCGATCTCGGTCTTGACAAACGCGCGCAGCTTGGCCTTGATGGCATCGCTGAATTTCCACTCCCGGTCGAAATTGAGAAACAGCACTAATGCCGCTGGCTCCTCGCCGCCGGTGGGGAACACCAGCCGGGCTACCGCCCGCACCTCCTCGCGGCCCACGAAGTCGGAGAAGAGGCGCTGCTTGACCGGATCGAGACCGGCTGGCGGGTCCCTGGGCAGCTTTCGCCTCTGCCCGCCGGGCGGCCCGAAATACTCGCGCGGCGTAGCGCCGCCATCCAGCGCCAGTCCCAGCGGGAAATTGAACCCGTGCATCGGTTCGGTGTATTCGACGCCGTGCATTGCCACCAGACGGAACCCCTTGGTCCAATGGGGATCGCGAACGTAGAGCGTGGCGCTCCGAGCCCTGTTGTCGCGCACGAAGTCCTCTAACTTGCGCCTCGCGGATTCGATCCACGCAGTAACCGGACTTGCTCCCATGACGTTTCTGTCCGATTCTACACGACGGCGCCGCGCGGCGCGTCCATCCCCGGGTCAGTTCGTCAATTCGAAGCGAACCACCTCCGCTCGATCGTCTCCGCGTAACGCGCCGGGAGATAATACTATGCAACGATCCGCACATCGTGATCGACGACGGGCGAATCTGGTTGGCGCGCATCCCCGGCGCGATCCGCGGCACGTGATAGGAATCGGCCATCGGCGCATGGTCCACCACCCGCGAACTGCGTCCGGTTCGTTGACGCCAGCCCCGCGGCGGAGCGAAAATGGACGCTCCCGCCGCCCGATCGGAAGGCGGATCCGCCCGAGGAGACAAGAATGGCAATCGATGGAGTCAAGGGAAGCCCGTGGAAACTGCAGACGCCGCCTGGAACGTCCGAGTTCGAAGCGTGGAAAGACGAAACGGCCGATCCACCGGCGCTGGTGGTTTAGGTGGGTTCCACCCAACTGCGTTACCACCTGCGCTGCATCGAGGACCTGCGCGCGATGTTGAAGGCGCATGGAGACTGGATGCCGTTGGGCAGCGCCGACGAACAAAAGCCGGCGGCCGAGGGTACGGTGGAAGCGTGGGGCCGTTCGGCGGAGAACCCCGTTGGCGGATGGTACGGCTTGAAGAAAGGCTATCGCGGGCGGTTCGGGATGTATGTCCCGCCGGTGCTGAAGAAGCTCGGATTGGCGGAAGTCGAGGAGAATCCGAGAAACAACCGCATGCGCTCGATCTGACTCACATCGCCGGCGGTTTTCCGTGCCGAATCGCATATCCGGCGGTGTAGAGAATACCGCCCAAGAGGCCTCCCACGTTGAACGACATGTGGGCGGCGATCGCTGGGGTCAGGCTCTCGTGACGGTCGCGCAGGCGGCCGCACAGCAGTCCCAGCAGCGTCGTGGCGGCGACCAGGATCGCGGACGTCGCCAGGTCGGCCCCCGCCCACCAAACGGTCAGGTGCATGGATCCGAAGAAGAGCCCGCTGACGATCCATCGCCACGCCGGCAGCGAGCTTTGCAGCCATCCCCGCGTGAAGACCTCTTCCGTTACGCTCGACCAGAACCAGATGACGAGGACGATCTGATAGAAGCGGTAATCCTTCAACATCGGTTGCAGTCCCCTACCGCCGCCGCGCCCAACGCCAAGCCGGGCAGGATCGAACGCCGCTTCCATACGCCGGTGGGCGCGCGGAATCCGAAGTCCGCCCAAGGACGGCCGGAGAGCCGCATCGCCGCGAGCGAGAACGCGAGCATCAGCGTTTTCAGCCCCGCCTGTCCCAACCACACGGGCGACGCCGGCAGTAGCCTCCTCCCCGCTCCCGCCGCGGCGAACATCAGCCATCCAGCCACCACATAGAAAACGATTCGTCCGGTCACTTGCTCCTCCCTGCTTTCCTGGTTCTCAGTTCGCGCTGGCCGGGAACGCCGCCGCCGGTGAAGAATCCGTGCTCGAGCAGGATCTTCTTCAGACAGCGCGATTCGTCTTTTTGTCCCAGCGCGGCGCGCATGCGATGGATCGTGTGTTCGGCTTTCACGCCGGCCAACACGATGCACGACAGGTAGCGGCTGTTGGACCAGATCCCCTGCTTGACGCGCGAAAGGTCCTTCTCCGTCAAGGCCACGATGCACTCGCGTCCGTCGACGGCGAGGTTGAGCTGTTCTCCATCCCAGAGCGCGAGCGAACGCGCGGCCATGGATGGAACGGCGGCAGCCACGCCCGCGATCTCGACGGGTGCGTAGGCCTGCACGTGAACCGCGACGCCGCGCTCCGCCGCCCGTTCGATCTCCGGGACCAACGCCGCGAGCAGAGCGGGAAACGCATCCACGACGGCAACCGACCGGCACCCGGCGAGCATGCTCCGCGCGCGCTCGAGCATCGCCGGAACCGAGTCCAGCTTGTACCAGCGCTCGTCGTCGATTTTCCGTTCGATCGCCGCGAGCGCGCGCTCCGCCTCGCGGCCGCGCTCGAGGAATCCGGTCTCGATCTGCCGCAGGAACTCGCGAGCCGGAACCGCGCGGCACAAGCGGTTGGCGCCGTCCTCGACCAGCACCGCGCCGCGGTTCGCCAGCGATTCCACCGCCTTGTACACGTTCGCCGTTGCCGCGCCGATTCCCCTCGCGATTCGATACGCGGTCATCGGAGGATTCGCCAGCAGGTGAACGTAGACGGCCGCCTCCAGACGGTTGAGACCGAGGCCCGTGAGCGTTTCGATGGCTGGATGACCGGTGGTCATTAGTAGTATGTTTGCATACTACTACAATGCCGGATACGAAAGCCAATCCGTTTCCGCGTTCCGGAGCAGAGGTGAACATGAAACGAACGATGAGAGCCGCCAGTTTGGCCGCGGCGTTGCTGATAGGGCGGGATGCTTTCGCCGCGCCGCGGCCGCCGGCCGTGAACGCGGCGGCCAAGCCGGGGACCGTGAAAAAGAGATCCAGGAAGAAGTACATCGCGATCGCGGCGGTAACCGGGGCGGTGGTCATCGGCGCCGCGTTGGCCTCCAAGCGGCTGAACAACGAGGGATTCTTCTCGCGCTTCTGATCGGGCCGCGCGACAATGGAAGTTCATGTCCGCAACCTCCCGCTACGCGATCGGCATCGATCTCGGCACCACCAATTGCGCTCTCGCCTACGTGGACCTGGCGGCGGAATCCGCTCCCGTCCAAACGCTGTCCGTTATGCAGCTCGCGGGTCCGGCGGATCCGCGCCCGCTGCCGCTGTTGCCATCGGCGCTGTTCCTTCAGGGTCCAGGCGATTTCCCGGAAGGCGCCACCGCCCTTCCCTGGGACGAAGCGCCCCGTTACGTGATGGGGCAACTGGCCAAGACTCGCGGCGTGGAAGTGCCGGACCGCGTGGTGCTATCGGCGAAGTCGTGGCTCTGTCATTCCGGCGTGGACCGGCTCTCGCCGATACTGCCGTTGACCGCGCCGGACGGCGTGGCCCGCTTGTCTCCGGTGGCGGCGTCGCTGCACTATCTTCAGCATCTGCGGCAAGCTTGGGATCACGCGAATCCCGAGGCTCCGTTCGACGAGCAAATGCTGTTGGTCACCGTACCCGCGTCGTTCGACGCGGTAGCGCGGGACCTCACCTTGCGCGCCGCCAACGAGGCCGGCTATCGCGATCCCGTACTGCTCGAGGAGCCGCAGGCCGCGTTCTACGCCTGGCTGGAGCGGCACGCCGATTGGCGCGACAAGGTGCGCGCGGGCGATCTGATCCTGGTCGCCGATGTCGGCGGAGGCACCACCGATTTCAGCCTCATCGCGGTGACCGGGAACGCCGGGGCGTTGGAGCTGGAACGCGTGGCGGTGGGCGAACATATCCTGCTGGGTGGCGACAACATGGACCTGGCGCTGACCCATTCCGTGCTCGAGGGACTGACGGCCGCGGGCCACAAGATCGACGCGTTCCAGTTCCATTCGCTGTGGCAGAACTGCCGCAACGCGAAGGAGAAGATGCTGGGCTCCGAAGCGGCCGCCGAGATTTCGGTGACCATTCCCGGCCGGGGCTCGAAGCTGATCGGCGGCTCGATCAAGGCGAAGCTGCGGCGCGAAAACGCGGAGCGGATCGTGCTGGACGGATTCTTTCCGTGCGTGGAGAGCACCGATGTACCCGCGCCCGTGCGGCGCGCGGCGTTCTCCGAGATCGGGCTGCCGTACGCGGCCGAGCCCGCGGTGACGCGCCACCTGGCGAAGTTCCTGCGAATGCCGGCGGCGGGCGCGGGTCATGCCGCCGCCCGGCGTGGACCGAGCGGAGTGGCCGCGCCGACGCACATTCTGTTCAACGGCGGCGTGTTCCATTCGGCGCCGGTGCGGGCGCGGATTCTCGACACGCTGAACTCGTGGCTGGCCAAGGATGGCTTTCCCGCCGCGATTCCGCTCGAGGGCGAGGACCTGATGCACGCGGTGGCGCGTGGCGCCGCCTACTATGGCTTGGCTCGATCGGGCCGCGCGATTCGCATGCGCGCCGGCACGTCGCGGACCTACTATATCGGCGTGCAGCCGTCGATGCCCGCGGTGCCCGGATTGAAACCCTCGCTGAAGGCGCTGACGGTGGCGCCGTTCGGAATGGAAGAGGGAACCAAGCAGACCCTCCCGGGCCGCGAGTTTGGACTACTGATCGGCGAAGCGGCCGATTTCCGCTTCTTCAGTTCGGTGAGCAGGAAAGAGGACCCACACGGCGAACTCCTCGACGCCGTGGATTCCACGCTCGAGGAGTTGGCTCCGGTGGAAGTGACGCTGCCCGCCGAGGGCGTCGAGGCGGGCGTGGTTCCGGTCAAGCTCGAAACGGAGATCACCGAGACGGGGCAGTTGCAGCTCTGGTGCGTCGCGCGCGACGGGCGCCGGTGGAAGCTCGAGTTCAACGTCAGGGACGTGGCGCGGAGGTAGATCGCATGGATCCTCTTTACGTTCGCGTCCATGCGGCCGACAATACCGCCATCGTCGTCAATCCGGAAGGAGTCGCCGCCGGCGCGGAATTCCCGTCGGGGCTGCGCGCCGCGGAGACGGTTCCGCAGTCGCACAAGGTCGCGCTCGAGGCGATCGTGGCGGGAGGCGCCGTGCGGCGGTATGGCGAGGTCATCGGGCGAGCCCGCCGCGACATCGCGCCCGGCTCGTGGATCCGCGAGGACATGCTCGACCTGCCCGCCGCGCCTCCACTGGACTCACTGCCATTGGCCACGGCGGTTCCCGCTCCACTTCCACTGCTGGACGGCTTCACTTTCGACGGCTACCGGAACGCCGACGGTTCGGCCGGCACGCGGAACCTGCTGGGCATCGCGACCACGGTGCAATGCGTCGCGCCCACCGTCGACTTCGCGGTGCGCCGGATTCGCCAGGAACTGCTGCCGCGGTATCCGAACGTGGACGACGTGGCCGCGATCACGCATTCTTATGGATGCGGCGTGGCGATCGATGCGCCGGGCGCGGCGATTCCCATTCGCACACTGGGCCACATCGCGCGGCATGCCAATTTCGGCGGCGCTCCGCTGGTGGTGAGCCTCGGCTGCGAGAAGCTGCAGCCGGTCAAGCTGTTCCCCGCGGGCAGCATCCCGATCCAGGCGGGCGAGTCCAACCTGGTGATCTTGCAGGATACCGAGCATGTCGGCTT
>SYLY01000366.1 GCA_005808475.1 Acidobacteriota bacterium | reverse complement strand
CTGCGTCCGATTTTGGCTCCAGGGTGAATCTCGATGCCGGTGAGAAAGCGGCTCCACTGAGAGATCATCCGGGGGATCAACGGGACACCCCGCCGGTGGAGGAAATGCGCCGCGCGGTGCAGCAGGATCGCGTGAAAGCCAGGGTAGCAGAGGACGATCTCGAGACGGCTCTTGGCCGCCGGATCTTCACGGAAGATCGTGTCGAACTGTTCCCGGATCGCCGATAGCATCCGACCTCCATTATCCATCACGCCGGCCGCCCTCGCGGCAGGGGCTCCGGGGGAGCCGCGTGCTATCATTATGGATGCGCGGCCAACCCGCCTCGCTTCAACAGAAAATCCCTCCACGCGTCCAAAGGAAGGCCTCCCATCCGAATGGATACCCGATTCTTTTCCCGTATTGCAGCGTTGATGACCGGCATGCTCGTACTCAGCGTACCGGCTTGGGCGGTTCCGAAACTCCGGTTCGACAACACCGTCGTCGGACCGATCACGACGGCCCAAGGGGCGAACGCGCAAACGCAGGTCTTAGAGGCCTACGGCGTTACCGCCGAGCGAGGAGCGAACACCGAAACCGAGTTGCTGCGGCTGACGTTTTCGTCCACCGCGCCATGGGTCAACGCCACACTGGCGCCACCGCGGCCGTGCCTCCGCCGGGAGGGACTCTGCATTCCCGTATCGATCAACTTCCTGAACACGTCGCTCGCCGCGGGACAATACACCGCTTCCATCACGGTCAGCGATCCCGCCGCGACCGACGCGCCACAGAACATACTCGTTCTCCTGTCGGTGGGCACCACGATTCCCGATCGCGTCAACCTCTATGTGGCGCCGAACGGTTCAGAGGACTCCTACCGGTTCCACACCAATAACCCCGTCGGTCTGGATGCAAGCACCGTATCCGGTGGTGGGTGGCTTTCGGCCACGTTCCGCGGCCTCGGCAGCTTCGACTTCGTGCGGCCGTACGAGATCCGCGCGGTCCACCCGAGCGGCTTGGCGGAGGGTACATATCAGGGCGCGGTGCCGGTGACCGGGTCCCGTCTGGCCGCCGACAACAAATCGGTGGCCGTCACGTTGAACGTGACGCGCAGTCCGATCGCGGCTCCGCCGGCCAATGTGGTCCGGTTGCGGGTTCATCAAGGCAGCGGCAAGGTAACGCAGTCCATTCGCGTTTCCAACCGCGGCATGGGGATGCTGGCGCTGTCCGGCGCTCCCGTGACAACCGCCAGCGGCGGCGATTGGCTGGCGGCCGAGATCCAGCCGGATACCACGATCATCAAGGTCACCGCGGATTCGGCCAACGTCGCTCCCGGAGTCTACAAGGGTTCGATCGCCATCGAAAGCAACGCCGCCAATTCCCCGTACGCGCTGACGGTGGACCTGGAAGTTGTCGCGCAACGCGCGCCGCAGATCCGGTTCTCGAGCGTGCAGGATGGGGCGACGCTGACCGAAGGCGACACTCTCGCCCAGGGCGGCGCGGTTACGGTGTTCGGCGAAGGCTTCACCTATCAGGACGCGCAACCAGCCGGCGGCGCTCCGCTCCCCAACGAATTGGGCGGTACAACGGTGTTTGTCAACGACCTCCCCGCCCCGATCTACTACACGTCGTTCGGGCGGGTCAACTTCCAGATCCCCTACGACGCACCGCCCGGCGAGGCGGTGGTCCGGGTGGACCGGGACGGGCAACGCGGCGGAAACTCGAGCATCATCATCCGGCCGGCGGTCGCCAAGATCCTGCGGTTGCGGCTGCGCGAAGGCGGGCTGAACATCCCCGAATTCCGCGACTACTACGGCGTCGCCGTGCACGCCGATGGATCGTTGTCGCTCCCAGTCGAGTTCAACGTGCCGAACAGCCGGCCGACCAAGCGCGGCGAGGCGATCACCGTTTACGGGATGGGATTCGGCGCGACCGGGCCCCCGGCGGTTGCGGGAGCAGCGGCTTCCGACCCGCCGCAAGCGGTGGATTCCGGACTGGCGCGTGTCTGCTTCGGCTGCATCACACCGCTCGGCGGAGTTCGCGTCGATGCCCAGTCGGCGACGCTCGCACCCAGCTTCGCGGGTAGCTTCCCCATCGATTCGCTGTTCGCCGGCATTTCCGCCGGATTCCCCGGTCTGTACCAAGTCAAGGTTGTGGTCCCGGAGGACTCCCCGTCCGGCGACGTCGCGGTCCGGGCGCTATTCGACAGCCATTCGAGCGAATACGGCTACATCGCGGTGGAATGACCGCGAGGCTCTATTACGACGATAGCTACCTGCGCGGGTTCACCGCCCGCGTAGTCTCGGTGGAGTGCGGTCTGGTCTATCTCGACCGGACCGCCTTCTATCCCACGTCCGGCGGCCAACCGCACGACCTCGGTTCGATCGGTGGCCGCGGCGTGATCGAAGTCTCCGGCCAGGAGGACCGAGTCGCGCATCGCGTGGACGGAGCGGTCGCCGTGGGCGCCGAAGTGGAGTGCCTCGTGGATTGGGGGCGGCGCTTCGACCACATGCAGCAGCATACGGGCCAGCACCTTCTATCGGCGGTGCTAGCCGAAGAGCACGGGATCGGCACGGTGAGCTTCCACCTGGGAACCGATACCTGCACGATCGATGTGGACGCGGCTTCGGTCGCCCCGGCGCTGATGACCGAGGTAGAGCGGCGGGTGAACGCGGTGGTGACCGAGAACCGCCCCGTCGGTGTCTCTTATCGCGATTCGCGCGAGGACATCGGGCTGCGCAGGCCTTCCGATCGCGAAGGCACGATCCGCGTGGTGACGATCGCGGATCTGGACCGCAGCGCCTGCGGCGGGACGCACGTCCGCGCGACGGGGGAGATCGGTTCGATCGCGCTGCGAAAGACCGACCGCATCCGGGGGATCACGCGCATCGAGTTCGTTTGCGGCGCCCGCGCCACCGCCCGGGCGCGCGCGGATTTCGACGCGTTGAGCCAGACGGCTCGCGCCTTCTCGGCGCCCATCGACGAAGTGCCCGGGCTGGTGGCGGAGCAGATCGACAAGCTGGCCGCGAGCGACAAAGCTCGGCGCAAGATCGCGATGGAGTTGGCGCAATTGCGAGGCGCCGAACTTCACCGGTCGGCCGAACCCAATGCCGCGGGCTGGAAGACGCACGTTCGCCGGATTGCGTCCGGCGCCCTCGAGGAAGACATCCGCGCCGAGGCGCAAGCGTTCGTGCACGGAGGCCGCGCGGTGTACCTGGCCGCGGCGGAATCCAGCGGCGCGCTGTTGCTGGCGGTCTCGCCGGACGGACCGTTCGCGGCGGGCGAGGCGCTGAAGAAGGTGGTAGCCAAATTCGGCGGACGGGGAGGTGGAAACGCCGCCCTGGCGCAGGGGTCGACGCCGCCCGCTTCAACCGGCGAGGCGATCGGCGAGTTGCTCGCCTCCGCGGGACAGTAGCCACCGGCAGGGCCGCCAGCCAGCGCCGCCCGACTCTTGATATGATGTAGCGATGACACTGGGCAAAGTCTCTCCCCTTCGTCTCGCGGCTCTCGTCCTGGCCTCCACTCTGGGTTGGAGCCAAGGCAACCTCGGCGGCATCGCTGGAAGCGTTACCGACACCTCCGGATCATCCATCCCGGACGTGGCGATCACGCTCCGCAGCATCCAAACCAACCAAGTCTCGCGCGCCACGTCGGACGACACCGGCTACTCGCTGCGCGCGATTCCGCCCGGCTTGTACCGGCTGGAAGCGGAGAAGGCCGGCTTCAAGAAGTTCGTGCGGGAACAGGTGAGCATCCTCACCGCGACCAACATCGAACTCCCGATCCGGCTGGACGTCGGCTCGGTGGCGGAATCGGTGACCGTAGCCGCCAATCCGATCGCGCTGCAGACGACGTCGCCCGAAGTGTCCACGGTGCTCGAGCGCAAGCAGATTCTCGACCTGCCCATCCAGGTCGGCACCGGCGCCATCACCACGGCCGCCTCCGGACGCAGGCAGCCGGAAGCATTCATCTTCCTCACGCCCGGCGTGACCGGCAGCCAGTGGGGCAAGAGCGTCAACGGCAGCCCGGAGTTCACGCAAGAGATGCTCATCGACGGCGTGTCGGCGCAATTGGCCGGCAACCCCGGATTCCTGGCGCAATCGGCGCCGCCGTATGAGGCGATCGAAGAGTACAAGATGCAGAACACGTTGTTCCCCGCCGAATTCGGCCGCGGACTCGGCGTGATCAACTTCACCATGAAATCGGGCACGAACCAGTTCCACGGCGGAGCGTTCGAACTGTTCCGCAACGACAAACTGGATGCCCGCCAGTTCTTCGCGGCCCGCCGCTCCATCGTCCGCTTCAACGAAACCGGCGGATCGCTCGGCGGACCGGTGCGGATCCCGAAGGTCTACGACGGCCGCGACAAGACGTTCTGGAACTTCAACTACACGCTCGTCCGCAACGCTCCGCCGATCAACGGCAATCTGGTGAGCGTCCCCACCGCCGAGTTCAAGCGCGGCGACTTCTCGCGGTACGTCGACAACGCCGGCGCGCTGATCCCGGTGTTCGATCCCGCCACCACGCTCGAAAACGGCACGCGTCTTCCGTTCGCCGGCAACGTGATCCCCACGGCGCGGGCGAGCCAAGTGGCGCAGCGTACGTTCCCGCTGCTGCCGAATCCCGACACCGGCGCCTACTTCAACAACTTCGTGCATCGCGGCGCCAACTATACCGAGGACGACATCTGGTCGCTGAAGCTCGACCACTTGCTGAACCAGAATCACCGGCTGAGCTTTTCGACATGGCATTCGCTCAACGACGGTTTCGTGCGGTCCGAATTCGGCGCTGCCGGCGGTCCACTCGGCCTGTTGTTCCTGTCCAACATCCGCGGCCACAACTACCGCATCAACCTCGACAACACGGTGACGCCCACGCTGCTGCATCACATGGGCTTCGGGTACACGTTCTCCAACCCGACGCGGCAGCTCGACACCCGCCGCGGCAACGAGACCATTCAACTCCCCGGCGTCGCGCGCGACGCGCCAGGCTTTCCGGCGTTCTCGATCGGGAATCCGTACGGCGGACTCACCATCGGCAACTCGAATCAACAGCCGAACGATCCTTCCGCCAACCTCAGCTACGTGTTCCTGGACAACTGGACATGGCTGAAGGGTAAGCATCAATTCAAAATGGGCGGCGAATTCCGGGTGATGCGATTCAACAACTTCGCCGGCACCGACACGGGCGGCTTGAGCGGTCTATATAACTTCAGCGCGCTCTCGACGTCGAACCTCACCGATCCGCGCCAGAACACGATCGGCAACGGATGGGCCAGCTTCTATCTCGGCCAGGTGTTCAGCGCGCAGCGCCTGATCCCGGCGCCCACGCGCGAAATGCAACACGAGTTCTACACCTATTTCGCCGAGGACGTGGTGCGCCTGACGCGCAAGCTGACGGTGACGCTCGGCTACCGGCACGAGATCCCGACGGTGGTTTTCGAGCGCAACTTCCGGCAGTCGTACCTCGACCTCGCGCTGCCCAACTCCGGAGCCGGCGGCCGTCCGGGAGCGCTCGCGTTCCTGAAGGAGGGACAACGCCTGGCTCCGACCTACCGGCGCGCGATTTCGCCCCGCGTGGGACTCGCCTACAGCATCGACTCCAAGACGGTGATCCGCGCGGGTTTCGGGCTGTTCTGGTCGCCCACCAATGCCACCAGCATCGGCCGCCTGTCGCGCTACTTCAACAACGGATTCTCGTTCACGCAGGATTTCCCGAATCTGACCACCGGCCGCGTACCGGCGCTGATCCTCGACAACGGCCCCACTCCTTTCACCGGTACGCTCCCCAACACGTCGCCGACCCTGCTCAACAACAACATCATCGACTACATGAATCCGGGCGCCAACAAGCCGGGTTACACCAATAGCTGGACCTTCAATGTCCAGCGCGAACTGCCGATGCAGTTCCTGGCCGATGTCGGCTACGTGGGCCAGCGCAGCGTCGGCTTGCCGGCCGGTCTCGAGAACCTGAATCAGCTCCCGGTCCAGCAGTTGCGGCTGGGCAACACCTTGAACGCCGGAATCGGCTCGCAGGCGGCGCGCGACGCCGGTATTTCGGCTCCGTACGCGGGCTTCAACGGATCGGTGGCTCAGGCGCTGCGTCCGTTCCCCCAGTTCACCGACATCCGCAACCTGCTGCAATCCACCGGCTGGAACCACTACGAGTCGCTTCAGGTCCGCTTGCAGCGCCGCTATTCGAACGGCTTCTCGATGCTGGTGGCCTACACGCTTTCGAAGAACTTCATCCACGGACCGGGCTTCACCGGCTGGGGAGACGACGCCTCAGGGGCGCGCCCGCTCGACACCGCCAACCGGCGGATCGAAAAGCGCCTGGCGCAGTTCGACACGCCGCACAACCTGGTTCTGTCCTGGAACTACGAACTGCCGGTCGGCAAGGGTAAGCGGTTCCTGGGATCGATGCCCGGCGCGGTGGACATGGTCCTCGGCGGCTGGCAGTTGAACGGCATTCACGAGTACCGCTCGGGAACGCCTTTCGGCGTGGGCGGAGGCGGTCCGATCCCGATCTTCGGCGGCGGCAATCGTCCGAATCGGGTGGCCAATTCGAAGGCGCTCACCGGCATCTCCCACGGGTCGTTCGATCCGGGCCGCGACCGCTATCTGGACATCAACGCTTACTCGCAGCCCGATGCGTTCACGCTGGGAACCGCCGCGCCGAACTACGGCGATATGCGCACCTTCGGCGGCCGCAACGAGAACCTGAGCCTCCACAAGAACGTGAAGTTTATGGAGCGCCATTCGATCCAACTGCGCGCGGAGTTCTTCAACGCGTTCAACCGGGTCAATTTCGGCGGTCCGGCGGCGAGCATCAACGCGCCGGCAACCTACGGAAGAATCACGGGAGCGGCGCCGCCGCGCAGCATCCAGTTGGTCGGCAAGTACATCTTCTGATCCGGCTCCGATTCGACGCGCCGATCGGCGAATACGACATGCAGGCGGCGGCGCTCCTCGCGGAACACGCGAACGCCGATCCGGCGGCGCTCCGTGCGATCCAAGAGAATCACCCGCGATTCCTCGATTCCGAGGTCAAATGGAAGCCGCTGCCCCTGACCGCCGAGGCGATCGCGGCCGCGCCCTTCGACATCGACGACGCGCGGTTGGCCATCGCGCTGGTACTCGTTCCTCGACTGGGAAGCGCTCCGGGAGTTCACGCGCGAACCGCGTCCGTTTGAAGCGGCCGTGGAAGCGGTGGTCGACGGCGACCAGCCGGGGCTCGAGGCGATGCTGCGCGGCGATCCCGGACTCGCGCGCGCCCGGTCGGAGCGCGTGACGCACTTCGATCCGCCGGTTCACCGCGCGACACTACTCCACTACGTGGCGGCGAACGGCGTCGAAAGCCATCGCCAGCGGACGCCGGCCAACGCCGCCGCGATCGCAACCGCGCTGCTCGACGCGGGCGCTGACGCGGACGCCACGGCCAGCCTGTATGGCGGCGAGTGCACGGTGATGAGCATGCTCGTGTCGAGCTGTCATCCGGCCAACGCCGGCGTGCAGTGCGCGTTGATCGACTTGTTGGTGGATCGAGGCGCGGCGGTGGAATCGCGAGGCGAAGGCCGCTGGACCAGCCCGTTGATGGCGGCGCTCGCGTTCTCTTATCTCGACGCGGCTCGGACGCTGGTCCGCCGCGGCGCGCGCGTGGATCACGTCGCGGCGGCCGCCGGGTTGAACCTGGTCGGGCAGATGCGCCGCCTGCTGCCGGAATCGGACGCGGACAGCCGCCACCGCGCGCTTGCGCTCGCGGGTCAGATGGGACATACCGAGGCGGCGCGGCTTCTGCTCGACACGGGAGAAGATCCGGACCGGTACAATCCCGCCGGCCTCCACGCTCACGCGACGCCTCTCCACCACGCGGCTCTGGCGGGTCATCTCGAGACCGTGCGCCTGTTGGCCGAACGCGGCGCCCGGCTCGACATCCGCGACAAGCTGTGGGACGCAACGCCGCTCGGCTGGGCGATCCACGGCGGCCGAAATGACGTGGAAGCCTGGCTGCGCTCCCGCGGCTAGCCGCCGGCGGGATACAATCGCGCTTATGCGAAAGAGCGCGGTGGAATGGTTCGTCGACGGGTTGCGCGAGCGCGGCGTGGAGTGGATCTCCGCACTGTGCGGGCACGGGCTGGATCCGCTGTTCGACGCGGCGGACCGGAGCGGCATCCGCATCGTGGACGTGCGCAACGAACAGACGGCAGGCTACATCGCCGACTACTGGGGTAGGCTCACCCGCCGTCCGGGAGTGTGCGCGTCGTCGAGTGGCGTGGCCGTGGCCAACTTGCTTACCGGCGCCATGAACGCATGGTTCGACGGCGCGCCGATGCTGGCGATCAGCGGCTCGGCGGATCTGGCCACGCTGGGGCTGGGCTCGTTCCAGGACTCGCCGCACGTGGAGATGGCCGCGCCGGTGACGCGCCTGTCGCGAGTGCTCGATACTCCAAACCGGGCGGTACAAGTGCTCGACGAGGCGTGGCGCACGGCCAGCGGTCCGGCGCCCGGTCCGGTGCATCTCCTGTTGCCGATGGACGTGCAGCGGACACTGGTGGACGAGGCCGATTTGGTGCGCCCCAGCGGCGGGGACCGCGAGGGCGCGGGCGTTTCGAGCGGTCGCGCGGCGGCGGCGGTCCAGGCACTGCTGGCGGCAAAGCGCCCGTTGATCGTGGCGGGCAGCGGCGTCTATTATTCGGGCGAGGGTGAGGACCTGGCGTCGTTCGCGGCGCGGTTCCACATTCCTGTCCAGACTCCGATCTGGGACCGGGGCGTGTTCGCCGAACCGCACGACGCTTTCGTGGGAGTGGTGGGAGCGGCCACTGGCGGCCCCGATCTGCTCGCCCAGGCCGACTGCGTCCTGGTGGCGGGCGCCGAGCCGGACTACCGCCTCGGGTACCTCCAGCGGGACGGAGTTCATCGCATGACGCGCGGCTGGAGGCAGCTCGAGGACCGCTTTGTCGACGCGGGAGGCGCGCCGTTCGACGCGTGGCTGGCGGACGCGCGGGGCCAACGCGACGCCTACACCGGCAAGATCGCCGCGACCGGCCGCGCGCAGGCAGCGGGTGGAACCCATGCCGTGGATATCGTGGAGGCGGTCCGCGTTGCGTTGCCCGGCGATGGGACGCTGGTGGTGGATGGCGGCAGCATCGGCCAGTGGGCGCATCAGCTTCTGTGCGACCGGCGGTATCCTCCCTACTGGCTGACGTGCGGCCGCTCCGGCGTTGTGGGCTATGGCTTGGCGGGGGCGATGGCGGCCCGGCTCGCACGGCCCGAAGCGGCCGTGGTGCTGCTGTCGGGCGACGGCGCGTTCACCTTCACGGCGGCTGAGATCGAATGCGCGGTGCGGCAGAAGTTGCCGTTTGTCGCCGTGGTCGCCGACGACCGTTGCTGGGGAATCACGCATTCGGGTCACCAGCGGCAGTTCGGCCGCGGCATCGGGACGGAGTTGGGGGAGATCCGCTTCGATCTGCTGGCACAGTCGATGGGCGCGCGCGGAGTTCGGGTCGAGAACGCCGCCGGAATCGCGCCGGCGATCGCGGACGGAATCGCGTCGCGGGAGGTCACCGTCATCCACGTGCCGATCGTGGGCGGCAATCCGGTGTAGAATCGCAAGCGGAGGTCTCATCCGCTCGATGTCGAAACTTTCCCGCAGAATCATGCTCGTCACCGGCGCGTCCGCGCCGATGGCCGCCCGCGCCGCCGCCAAAGGCGCCGAATTCACGGCGATGTCGCCGGCCGGCGTCTACGCCAAGGTCGGCGTGAAACCGGTGATCAATGGAATGGGCACGGTCACCGTGCTCGGTGGATCGGTGATGCCGGCCGAGGTCGTACAGGCGATGCAGGATGCCTCGCGATTCTACGTCCGCATGCCCGAACTGAAGGAGAAGGTCGGCGCGCGCATCGCCGAATTGCTAAACGTCCCCGCCGCGATGGTGACCACCGGCGCGGCCGGCGCGATCACCATGGCGACCGCCGCATGCATGGCGGTTGGCGACGCCAAGCGAGTGGGCCGGCTGCCGGACCTCGAGGGCATGAAGACCGAGGTGATCCAGCAGAAGTCGCACCGTAGCGGTTACGAAGCGCAGATGACGCTGTGCGGCGCCAAGGTGATCCAGGTGGAAACGCGGGAACAGCTCGATCGTGCGATCAACGAGCGAACGGCGATGCTGTTCTTCCTGAACAAAAACGACCCCGACGGAAAGATCAAGCGCGACGAGTGGATCGCGGTGGGCAAGAAGCGTGGCGTGCCGACGTTCAACGACGCGGCCGCGGACGTTCCGCCCAAGTCGCGGCTGACGGACGTGTTGGCGCAGGGCTTCGACCTCGTCTGCTTTTCCGGCGGCAAGGGATTGATGGGTCCTCAGGCGACGGGCGTGCTTCTGGGCCGCAAGGACCTCATCGCGGCGGGCCAAGCCGTGATCAGCCCTAATGGCGGCGTCGGACGCGGCATGAAGGTGGGCAAGGAAGAGATGATGGGGCTGTTGGCGGCGATCGAGCGCTACCTGCGAGTGGATCACGACGCCGAGTTCAAGATGCTCGACGGGCGGGTGTCGGAGATGATGAAGACTCTATCGGGCGTGGAAGGCGTCGAGACGGCGCGCATGGTTCCGGAGATCGCCAACCAAGTCCCCCATCTGGTGGTGAAGTGGGACGAGCAGCGGCGCAAGGTCTCCACCCAGGATTTGATGAAGCAACTGGAAGGCGGCGACCCATCCATCGCGATTCTGGGGCACGGCCAGGGCCACGTGATGGTGTCGGTCTGGATGATGCGCGGGTCCGAGCACCGCGTGGTCGCCAAACGGCTCCGCGAGGTTCTCGAAAAGGCCTAGACCTAGACAGCCGGCTACATCCGTCCGAATAGATCGTCGTTGTAGCTGGTGGTGACGCCGGGTTTGGAATCGGTCTTCGCCTGCGTCCGGCACGCCGGGTTGAAATAACCCTTGGCCAGTTCCGGACGTAGGAGGAGAGCCTTGTCCCAGCAGTCATTGGCGGCTTCGCCGTGGCCTTCTTCCTGGAGCACGTGACCCAGATTGATGAGGGCTTCGGCGAAATTCGGGTTGTCCTCGAGCGCGGCGCGGTAGCTCGAAATCGCCTCGGTGCGCCGGCCGAGCCGTTGCGCCAGCAGTCCCTTGTTGTAGAGTACATCCGCTCCGCGGTCGCCGAGTTCGGTGAGCCGCTCGTGATAGTAGTGCGCCTTTTCGGCATTCTGACGGCTGAGGCACACCGAGGCCAGGCCGCGAATGGCGTCCAGGTTGTTCGGCTCGCGATCCACCAGTTTGTCGAGCACCGCTTCGGCCACCTCGTAGTTCTGCAGACGCCACTGTGCCAACGCGAGGTTGGTCTCGGCCTCCGGCCATTCGGGCCGCAGTCGTAAGCATGCTCCAAACGCCTTGGCGGCGGCCTCGTTAGAAGCCCGATTCAATTGCAGATATCCCAGGCGGAACCACACATAGGAAAGCGTCGGGTTCTTCTCCACCAGCCGCAGATAGCGCGATTCGGCATCCTCGAGCTTGCCCTGCTTTTCGACCAGCAGCGCCACCTGCAGGCGCAGATCCTCGCGATCCGGCGACTTTTCGAGCGCCTTGTCGAAAACCTCGAGCGCCTCGGGCAGCCGGCCCGAGTCCTGCAGTAACACTCCCAGATTGACGAACGCCTGCACGGACTCCGGACGCAGTTCGAGGGCCCGCCGGTAAGCACGCTCGGACGCATCCGGCTGTCCGCTGTTCTGGAGCGCCACGCCGAGGTTGTACCAGTGGTCGAAGCGGTCCGGGTGTAGCTGCACCAACCGGCGGCAGCCGTCGGCGGCCAAGTGGAACTCTTCCTGGAAGAACGCGGCGAACACCGATCCTTCCAGACCGGGCTCCGAATTCGCATCCAGTTCGAGGAGCCGTTGCGAAAAGTCACGCACTACGCCGGCGTCCTTGCGTTGCATCCCCAGCGTGATCATGTTCACCAGCGACTCGTTCGACCGCGGGTTCTTCGCCAGGATCCGCCGGTACGACTCGGCGGCTCCGTCGAAATCCCACATCAGTTGCAGCGATACGCCCCTGCCGAGCAGCGCCTGTTCGTGATCGGGAGCCTTCTCCAGGCAATCGCCAAAAGCCTTCACCGCTTCGTCCGGCTTCTTCAAATGCAGCAGGCAAATGCCCGCGCCCAGCATCGCCGCCAACTGATATTTCTCCGATTTCGCCGCGGAGCGAAATAGCCATTCGGCCTCCGCCCACAATCCCTGCTGTTGCATGCAATGGGCCAAGTGATATTGGACCGACGGGTTCTCCGGCTGCAGTTCCAGCAGCTTGGCAAAGCTGGCCGCCGCTTCGGTGAACGCCTGATTCTCGAGGTACAGGTGGCCGCGCGCGGCGTGGATTTCCGCCGAGAGTTCCCCGGGCGGCGGATCCACCGACAGTTCCCGGAGCGCCTGCTCCGTATTTCCACGAAGGTGGTGGGACACCGCCCTCGCCAGGTGCGCGAGCACCTCCTTCTCGGCGGGTACGGTCGTTATGGCTTCGGAGGCGTTTACGGTCGGCAGCATAAGGCTAGCTTTGTATCGGTCACCTAGGGCATTCTCTTTAGGAGGCTCATGCTTCTCTTCTTCTTCCTCTTCGCCGCCGCCCTCGGGGCCGATGTCTTCTCCGATCAACGCGATCAGATCGAGCGATACTGGCTCGGCGAGATTCGCCGGGCCGCCGGAGCCGCGGCGAACCAGCCAAGTCTGCTCGCCGAACGGTTGGGTACGGTGACGCCTTCGCCTCGCCTGGACGCGCGCGCGCTCGTAGCCGTTTGGCCGGACGCGCGCATCGAGGAGATCCGCCTGGAGGTGGAACCCGGGCATTTCGCCCACGCCCTGATCCTGACGCCTCCCCGCCCCGCCCGCGCGGCGATGATCGCGCTGGGACCGGCCGATCGCACCGCGGAGGAATGGGCGGGTCTCACCGGCAAGGCCGAGCCGGCGGAATGGCTCGCGGCGATGCTCGAGCGAGGCTACACCGTGTGCCTCCCTATTGGAGTCCAGCGAACCAAGGACCATCCGCTATCCGAGTCGACGCGGGGCAAGGAGCGACGCCACATATTGCATCGTCTCGGCTTTCCGGCCGGCCGCTCGGTGACCGGCCTGGAAGTAACCGAGGTGCGCGGCTTGGCCGCCTGGCTGAACGTCCCGGTGGGGCTGTACGGCCACGACGATGGCGCGTGGATCGCCACGCATGCGGCCGCCGTCGACCGCCGGTTCGCGTCGCTCGACGTGATCCGCCTCCCCGAGCCCGGCTCCGAACTGTGGCGCGAACCGGTCGACCGCGCCGTCTTCGACCACCTCCGCGCCGGCCTGCCCAAGCCCATGCTGCCGCCGGCCAGGATCGGCGCGCCCGGCGCTCCCCTGCGCGTGGGTGAGAAGCTGTTGCCCGTCGAAATCGAGGAGCGCCGAAACCGCCACTTCGATTCTCTGATCGCCTACTTGCACGGCCGGATCGAACGCGCGGGAGACGAGCGGCGCCGGTTGCATCGTCTCGCCGCCACGCCACCCCAAGCCGCCGTGCCCAGGCTGCTCGCCAGCCTGCGCGACGTCATGGGTGAGCCACCGAAGCCCGCGGCCGCCCTGAACGCCCGCGTCACCGAGATCGGCCGCACCAGCCGCTTCACCGCGCACGAGGCGCGGATCGAAGTACTGCCGGATCTCGAAGTGTACGGCCATCTTCTCGTGCCTCACCGGATCGCGGGCCGCGCGCCCGCGGTCGTCACGCAGCACGGGCTCGGCGGCAAACCCAAGGACCTGACGCTGCAAGGCCCGGAGCCCAACGCCGCCTATCATGGATACGCCGCCCGCCTCGCCGATCATGGCTACGTCGTTTTCGCGCCCTACGTCACCGTTCCGATTCCACAGGTGGAACTGATCAACCCATTGGTGAGGATGGCTTGGTCCACCGGCCGCATGCGCACCAGCGTCGAACTGGCGAAGCTGCGCCGCGTGGTGGACTTCCTCCAGTCTCTACCCTATGTCGACGGATCGCGGCTCGGCTACTACGGGCTGTCCTATGGCGGGTATTCGGCGGTCTGGATGGGGCCGCTGGAGCCGCGTTTCAAGGCGACCGTCGTGTCCGGCCACTTCAATGACTGGACCTCCAAGATCACTAATGAGCGTGAGCGCACCAGCTACCTCCAGCATCCGGACGAGGACTTCACGGACTGGAATGTGCTCCCGCGACTCACGCACGTGGAACTGCTGGCGTCGTTCTGGCCGCGCGCGGTGATGGTGGAGTTCGCGCAACACGACGGCACCACGTATCCCGCCTGGCACGAACGCGCCTGGGCGGAGGTCGAGACAATCGCCCGGGCGTGGAACGCGACGGACCGAATGGTGCGCGACCGCTTCTCGGGCATCCACGAGATTCACGGCATCGGCGCGTTCGATTTTCTGGATCGCTGGCTGCGGCCGGAACAGCCGTCGTCCCGGCTGTTCCCCGATTGGGGCGAAGTGGAGCACACGGTGGACGCGAATCCGCTCACGTGGGTGCGCGGCGAATTCCGAGTGGGCACGGCCTCGCCCCGGTTTCGAGGATTGCGGTTCCGCGCTCGTCCGGCGGCGCCCGGGGCCGGACTCACCGTTCGCTTTGGCACGGGCCCCGGCGGCGCCGGACTCGGCGTTGTGGCGGCGCGGTTCGACGGAGGCTGGGCGGAAGCGCCGGCGCCGGCGCGTTTGCTGGATCCCGCGCGAACCTACTGGTTCGAACTCCGGTCCGATGCTCGCGGAGCCGTTGTCAGCGGTCCGAGGCCGCCCGGCGGCTCCCGGTTCGCGGGAGAGTTCGGGGTGGCGTACCGGCCCGCGGAGTAGTGTTACACTAGCCGTAGTGTTGCAACTGGTTTGCATTCTAATCGCGGTTGCCGGCGCGGCCATCGCGCAAACAGCGATCGAAGGACGGGTGACGGATGGGGCTGGATTGGCGGTCCCCGGGGCCCGCGTTCGCGCGGAGAACCGCACCGGTTCCGCAGGCTATACGGCGATTACCGGCGCAAATGGGGACTTTCGCATTCCGGCTGCTCCGCGCGGCGAATACGCCGTCTCCGTGTCGGCCGGCGGCTTCGGCGTGGAGCGGATCTCGACGCGAGTTCCCGGCCCGGCGATTGCGATTCAATTGCAGCCCAGGTCGATGGCGGCCGAAGTCACCGTACGCGCTTCGTCGATCCTGGGGGTTCCCGAGCAGCTCTCCCGGATCCCCGGTTCGGCCGAACTGGTCGATCGCGAAACGTTGCGTCTGGCCAGCGTCATGACGACCGAAGAGGCGCTCCGCAAGGTGAGCGGAGTGCACGCGCGTTCGGAGGAGGGCTTTGGCTTGCGGCCGAACATCGGCATTCGCGGCCTCAACCCCACCCGGTCGTCCCGCGTGCTGCTGCTCGAGGACGGCGCGCCGCTTTCGTACGCTCCGTACGGAGACAACGCATCCTACTACCATCCCCCCATCGAGCGTTTCGAGAACATCGAAGTACTGAAGGGCTCGGGCCAAATCGTCCATGGACCCATGACCGTCGGCGGAGTCGTCAACTACGTCACGCCACCGCCTCCGGACCGCCGGCAGGGAGAAGTGACCTTGCTCGGTGGGAATCGGGACTACTTCAACGGCCACCTCGCCTACGGCGGCGCCGTTCGTGGGACAGGTTTGCTGTTCGATGCGATGCGCAAGCAAGGCGACATGGCGCGCGACAACACGAGCACCCTGCTGAACGACGTGAATCTGAAGTCGCTCTCACCGCTCGGATCGCGCCAGACGCTGTCGGCCAAGGTGAACTACTACACCGAAGAGTCGAACCTCACCTACAGCGGACTTCGCGAGGACGAGTATCGCGCGAACCCGCGAGGCAATCCGTTCAAGAACGACTTCTTTTACGCGGAGCGCTTTGGAGCCTCCGTGACGCACACCGCGGTCCTGGGCGCCGCCGCGACACTCACCACGCAGGCCTACGGGGCCGGCTTCCAGCGCGACTGGTGGCGTCAATCGAGCAACTCCGGCCAGCGGCCCAACGATCCGCGATGCGGCGGCATGGTCAATCTGCATACCATTTGCGGAAACGAGGGACGCCTGCGCGGCTACCGCACGTGGGGCTTGTCGCCGAAGCTCCGGGCCGGGCTCTCGATCGCCGGCGCGCGCCACGAGATCGACGCGGGCTTCCGATTCCACCGCGAGGAACAAGAGCGCCGGCAGGATAACGGCGCCGCTCCAACGGCTCGCACGGGAACGATCGTGGAAAACAATCGCAGAACCGCCCGCGCCGCATCCGGCTTCCTGCAGGACCGCGTCGAACTCGGCAGGCTGTCGATCACGCCGGGCGTACGCGTGGAACGCGTGGCCTATCGCAGGTGGAACCGTCTCAACGGAGCGGCCGGACATACCGCGTTGACCGCTGTCATCCCGGGCGTGGGAGCGGCGTTCCAGGCTGGCGGCGGAGTGTCGCTGTTCGCCGGGATTCACCGTGGGTTCGCCCCTCCGCGAGTGGAGGACGTCATCAATAACTCCACCGGCGCGAGCGTCGAACTCGAACCGGAGTCGAGTTGGAACGCCGAGGCCGGCGCGAGATGGCGTCCGCGCCGAGCCTGGGCGATGGAGGCAGCGTGGTTCCGCATGGACTTCTCCAACCAGATCGTACCGGCCAGCGTCGCCGGAGGGCTCGGCGCCACGCTCACCAACGGCGGCCGCACACTGCATTCCGGAGCGGAAATCTCCGGCCGGTACGACTGGCGGAACGCCTTCGGGTCGCGGCATGGCTTTTACCTGCGCAACGCATGGACGTGGCTGCCCGAGGCTCGCTACGAGAGCCGCCGGTTCAGCTCCGTGCCCGGTTCCGGCGCCACCTCCATCGAAGGAAACCGGCTTCCTTACGCTCCCGGCCATCTGTTGAACTCGCAACTGGGTTACAACCACGCGGGCGGATTTCACGCGATGGTGGAAGGCGTTCACACCGGATTCCAGTACGCGGACGACCTCAATCGGCGCGTCACGACGCCCGATGGGCAACGTGGGACGATCCCCGGCGTGGTGCTGTTCAACGCTTCGGCGAATTATCCGGTGGAAGCGCTACGAGCCACGTTTTTCCTGACGGCGAAGAACGTGACGGACCGGACCGCGATCGTGGACCGCAGCCGGGGGATTCTGCCCACGATTCCGCGCCTGATTCAGGCGGGTGTGCGCTTCCGCTTTTGACGCCTCACTTCAACTGCGCCGACTTCTCGAAGAACCTCGTCTCCACCTTGAACGCCTCGAGCGAGTTATACACGATCGGGCAGTAGACCGCGCGATCGATCATTTCCCACATGCGGCTGGGAATCGATCCCGCGCCACGCACCAGGTGGGGAAAGTCGACGCACATCGACGGACGGTCCTCGTAAATCGAGCACAGGTTTCCCGCGAGGAAAGTACAGCCGCCTGCGCCCCGGCGAAGGATCGTGCCTTCGTCCTCGGACTGGTCGCAATATCCGGCCAGAAATTTCGTCACGGTCAATCGCATCACCTTGGCGAGACGGTTCACATCGCGATCCAACAGCCGGACCGTCGCCACCTTGCAGCAGTTCGCGCACTGCTTGCAATCGATCCCATCTTCGATCTCCTCGGCGATATGCCGCAAGTTTCTCTCGACGAAGTCGTGCCGTTTCAAATGCTTACGGAACGACTCGTTCTCGGCGCGCTTCTTTTCGCCCAGGCGCCGGATCTGCACCAAATCGGTGACCATACTATTAGAGTACAATCGAGGCCATGGAACGATCGCGCCGCGACTTCTTTAAAACCATTCCCCAGACGGCCGGTCGCGTGGCCGGATGGACCGCCATGGTCCAGGCGATCCAGGCCGCGCCCGGCCTGCCGTCGCCCAACAACGAGGATTATTGGAAGCTGGTCAAGCGCCAGTTCCCGCTCGAGGATAACCTCCTCTATCTGAACGCGGCCAACGTGTGCCCCGCCTCGCGCGGCGTGCTCGACCGCCACCTCGAGTACCTGCGGGACTTCCAGTCGAACCCATCGTTCCAGAACCGCGAGAAATACGACGGGCTCGCCGAACGGTGCCGGAAGAAGATAGCGGCCATGCTGCGCGTATCGCCGGATGAAATCGCCTTCGTGCGAAACACCAGCGAAGGCGCCAACACGATCGTCAAGGGCATCGACCTCGCGCCAGGCGACGAGATCCTGGTCACTTCCCACAACCATCCGTCGAACCTCGATTCCTGGAAGATCCGGGCGCGGCGCGACAAACTCGTCGTCAAGACGCTGCCGTATCCCGTTCCGCCCAAGAGCCGCCAGCAGTTGTTCGACTTGTACGAGAGCGCCATCACGCCGCGGACAAAAGTCCTGGCGGTGACCCACGTCACCAGCACCACGGGCGTGGAATTCCCCGCGCGGGAACTGGCGGAACTCGCCCGGCGGCGTAACCTGTGGATGCATCTCGACGGCGCGCAGACGTTGGGAGCGCTCGACGTCAATCTCGCCGATATCCCCTGCGATTCCTTCGCCGGCAGCGCCCACAAGTGGCCGATGGGGCCGCTCGAGGCCGGCGTGCTGTTCGTGCGGGCGAGTCGCATCCCCGAGGTTTGGCCGTCCGTGGTGACCGCCGGCTGGTCCGACAAACTGGTGGGAGCGCGGAAGCTCGAAGTGTTCGGCCAGCGCGATAACCCGCGGTTGGTCGCGCTGGAATCGGCGTTCGACTTCCTAGCCCTGGTCGGCATGCCACATGTGGAGGCGCGCATGCGAGCCTTGGCCCGCCGCGCGATCGAGGGTCTCGGCGAGCACGCCAATATCGTCATGAAGACCAGTTCCGATCCGCTGTTGTCGGCCGGCGTGGTGAAGCTCGAATTGAAGAACATGGCGGTCAAGCCCGCTTACGATCTGCTCTGGCAAAGGCACCGGATGGCGATCGCCAGCACTCCCGAGGGCGACGCTCGCGGGCTGCGAATCTCGCCGCACATCTACAACACGATGGAAGAGGTGGACCGGGCGGTCGCGGCGGTGAAGGAGATCGCCGGGTAGGTGGCCGATCAAGTCTACCTATCCTGTTGGCTGCGCGGTTTCACGGAACGGAAAGCGCTGCCCGCGTTCGAAGTGGCGTTGAGCCAGTTTCCTTTTTCCCGGCTGGCGCCGGCGGCGACGCTGCGGGTCCACGCGATCGCGTTCTCGGAACCGCCGCTCCTCGAGCAGAGGTTCGAGCAGGAGACGGAAGCGGCCGATATCGTCGACGCCGCGCACGACTTCGAGAACGCCGACTGCGCCTATTTGATCGAGACGGCCTGGGATCTGTTGCAGTACGAACGCCGCGATTGGCGCCTTCGTCCGGCGCCGGTGACGATCACCTGCTTCGCGCCCGAATTCGAGACCGAGTACGGCGACCAGATCCGGGTGGAGTTCGGCCCCGACTCGCTCTACATGCCGGACGAAGACTCGAACCTGTTCGCGATCCAGTCCAATATTCGCAGCCTGCTGCGGTACGCCGAAGACCTCCGCGCGGCGCTTCCGGTGGAGAAGGCGCTGCTATGGTCGGAGTCCGGCGGGAACCTGGCCGAGCGGCTGCGCGAGACGCTGGAGGAGGTGTGAGGCGGTTTCTGCCGATGCTAGCCGCCGCCACGCTGCATGCGGCCCCGGCGATCGTCTCAGCCGTCAACGCGGCCAGCCACCTCCCCGCCGAACTGCCGAATAGCGGCATCGCTCGAGGTTCGTTGTTCACGATCGAGGGCTTGGAACTCGGCCCGTCGCAACCGGCGCACGCGGAGCCGCCACTGAGCGTCAGCCTGGGTGGAACTTCCGTTCGAGTCGCCTCGGGCGGCGCTTCGGTCGATTGTTGGCTCACCTACGCCGCTGCGGGACAACTGACCGCGATCCTGCCATCGGCGGCGCCGGTGGGTGAAGCGAAGGTCGTCGTGACGAGGGATGGCGAGTCGAGTCCACCGTTCGACATTCTGGTCGTGGAGTCCGCGTTCGGCATCTTCACCCGGAATCAGGCGGGATCCGGGCCGGCGGTTGCCCAGAATGCCGAGGGCGGCGCGAACCTTCCGTTCAACGCTCTCACGCAGCCCGCGCGCCCGGGACAGACGGTGACGTTGTGGGGGACAGGGCTCGGTCCCGCCGCGAGAGACGAGGCCAGCGGCCCGCTTCCCGGCGATCTGGCGTCCAGCGTTGAGGTCTTTGTGGGAGGCCTGCCCGCGGCAGTGTCCTACCGGGGCCGTTCGAACTGCTGCGCCGGCGTGGACCATGTCTCCTTCGCGATCCCGGCGGGCGCCGTGGGATGCCACGTTCCGGTCGCGATTCGTTCGGGCGGATCCGTGAGTAACTTCGCCACGATCTCGATCGACGAGACGGGCCGGAGTTGCTCCGATCCCAACGGAGCTTCGGCGGACGACCTCGATTTCCTGCGCGCCTCCGGGTCGCTCGCCTTCGGTCTCGTCGAAGCGACACGCCTCTCGTTCGGGGCGGTGTTCGCGGACTTCGCGGAGGCGCTTTTCGCTCGCGGTTCGGTGGACGGTTGGACCGCCGCGCCTTCGGCCCGGTCGCTTCCTCCCGGTTCCTGCTCGGTGCGGTGGGAGCGGAACGGCTCGGCCGCGGCGGATGCGAGAGTCGACGATGGGCTGGACGCGGGATCTTCCGTGAGCGTTACAGTAGGGTCCAACTCCCGGCCTTTGTTGGCTCGCTTCGGCGCGCCCGGCCTTTACACCGCCGACCTGAACCGCTTCCTCGAACCGGGACCGGTCACGGTGGACAACGCGGGAGGCGGCGCGCAAGTGAAGGGATTTCGAGTTACGGTCAACGTTCCGGCCGGAATCCAGTGGACCAACGCGGACGCTGTCGCGGTCGTCGCGCGCGACCGGGAATTGACGGTCACTTGGACGGGCGGATCCGCCGAACGCGAGACCGCGGTGGTTTATGGAGTCGTCCCCGCGAGGGGCGGCATTACCGCTGGATTCTCGTGCGCGGCTCCGGTCGCCGATGGACGATTTACCGTTCCGGAGTGGGTGGTGTCGGCGCTGCCGCCGGGCGCGAGCGCCGGAGTGCTCGGAGTGGGAGTAGCGAATTCGAGCGCTGTCCGGTTCAACGCCGATGGCATCCGCTTCGGCGCCGCGGCGGCGTCGAACCTCAGCGCGCGGAATGCCACTTACCGCTAGCCCGCGGCGCGTGATGACGCGCAACCGCATGGGTTGGGCGTCCACCGTGCTGAACCCCGCCGCCAAACGCTTCGCCGCCGCGTGCGGAGATGGATCTCGAGTTCTCGATATCGGAGCGGCCTACGGAACCGCGTCGCTGGCGGCGCTCGGCCGCGGGGCGGTCGTGTTGGCCAACGATCTGGACGAGCGGCACCTCCAGGATTTGTGGCTCCGGACGCCGGAGGATCGCCGCGCCCGGCTGCGGCTGCTTCCCGGACGCTTTCCCGGCGGGCTGGGTGAAAACCCGGGCCCGCTCGACGCGGTGCTCGCCTCGAACGTATTTCACTTTCTGAACGGCCGGCAAATCCGGCTCGGCCTCGGCGACATCCACGGCTGGCTGCGGCCGGGAGGCAGGCTCTTCGTGCAAGCGGCAACGCCGTATCAGGCTCCGTTCGCGGCCTTCCTTCCCGAGTACGAGCGGCGCGTGGCGGAAGCGGCCGAGTGGCCCGGCTGGATCGCCAAGTTGAGCGAATACTGCCGGCACCGGCAGATCGGGCAGATGCCCCGCGCGATCCATCTGCTGGACCTGCCCGTGCTCGAACGCGAGTGCGCCGCCGCCGGATTCGCCGTCGAGTGGGCGTTGCTTCACACCCGCCCCGATCTCCCGGAGAGCCTGCGTCTGGACGGACGGGAGTCCTTGGGGCTGGTGGCGGTGAAGAGCGGCTGTTAGAATCGAATTACACAACAACATGCGTCGTTCGAAAACCGCGGCTCGCGAGATCCGCACCACCACCCTTCCCAATGGACTTCGAATCGTCTCCGAGTCCATGTCCCACGTTCGCTCCGTTTCCGTCGGCATCTGGGTGGACTCCGGATCGCGGCGCGAGGATGTTCCGCGCTGTGGCATCTCCCACTTCATCGAGCACATGGTGTTCAAGGGCACCGCCACCCGCTCCGCCGAAGACATCGCACGAGCCGCCGACGCGCTGGGCGGCCACATCGACGCCTTCACCGGCAAGGAACTGGTCAGTTTCAACACCAAGGTGCTCGACGAGCATTTGCCCACGGCATTCGAGGTCCTCTCCGACATGGTGCTTCGCCCCGCCTTCCGCGACGAAGACATCGCCAAGGAGAAGAGCGTCGTGCTCGAGGAGTTGAAGATGGAGACGGACAACCCCGAGTATCTGATCCACGAAACTTTCTCGAGCAGCTTCTGGAAGGATCATCCACTGGGCCGTTCGATCCTCGGAACCAAGGAAAGCATCAACGGGTTCGACCGCGCGATGATCTCCAAGTATTACCGCGGCGTTTATGCGCCCGCGAACCTGCTGATCACCGCGGCCGGCCGCCTTTCGCACGACCGGCTGGTGGAACTGGCCGCGCGTGAGTTCGAATCGCTCGCGCCGCGCAAGGCGCTGCCGAAGCCCGCCGTTCCGAAGAGCGACGCGCAGATCATCATTCGCGACAAGAAGGCGCTGGAGCAGGTCCACATGATGCTCGGCGTTCCGGCGTATCCGGTGAACCACGAACGCCGGTTCGCGGCCTACGTGCTCAACGTGCTGCTCGGCGGTAGCATGAGTTCGCGCCTGTTCCAGACGGTGCGCGAACAGCGGGGCTTGGCGTACGCCGTCTTCTCCGAGGTCCACAACTACCGCGATTCCGGCTGTCTGGCGGTCTATGCCGGAACGTCTCTCGCGTCGGTGAAGAAAGTAGTGGCGCTGGTGCTCGCCGAGTTCCGCGATCTGAAAAACAACCTGCTGCCCGCCGAGGAGCTCGACCGCGCCAAGAGCCATCTCAAGGGTTCGGTGATGCTCAGTCTGGAATCCACGTCGAGCCGCATGTCGAACCTCGCCAGGCAGCAGCTCTACTTCAACCGCTTCGCGACGATGGACGAAGTGATCCAGAAGATCGACGAAGTGACGGCGGACCACGTGCAAGGCGTGGCGCGGGACTTTTTCCAGCCAGACCGGATCGCGCTCACGGTGCTCGGCAAGCTGGGCGGGTTGAAGATCCGCCGCGAGGAGCTCGATTGCTGACTCGCTCCCTGATCGCGGCGGCGTTGTTGGCCGGGCCGGCGGCATTCGGTTACGACTTTTCCGCCTTGCGGCGCCTCGGCCCAGTGAGCGATCATGCCAATGCGATCGATCCGGCCTCGCGCGCCCGCATCGCGCGGCTGGCGGAGCAGGCCAAGACGGCGGGAGGCCCCTCCGTCGCGGTAGCGGTGATCCCGGGCCTGTACGGCGAGCCTTCCGGCGCGGTAGCGAAAACGATCCGCCAAGCCTGGGGCGACGACATTCTGATCCTAATGGCCATGGGCGAACGCCGCGTGGCGGTGGCTTCCCGGGAAGGACTGCGTGTGGACGAGGACGAGTTGTTGGAGCGCATGAGCGGCCCCTTGTCGCGCCGGAGGACCGGCGACGCGTTGACCGCCGCCGTGCAATCCGTCGTGGACCAGACAGGCGGCCGCGCCGCCCGGCCCCGCCCGTTCCCCTTCGTTCGATACGCTGGCTGGTTGGCGCCCGTGGCGGCGGTGGCTTGGCTGCTGATCCGCCGCGAACGACGAACCAGCGGATGGAGCGCCGGCCATGCGTTCCGCTGCCAAGGGCGTGGAGGATTCGGGGGCTCGGCCGCGTGATCGACAAGGACTTGGCACGATTCGCGGAACGTCTGGCGAAAGACCTCGGCCCCGAGCTGGTTTCGCTGATCCTGTTCGGCTCGGCCGCGTCGGGCGAGTATTCGGATCACTTTTCCGACGTTAACCTGTTGTGCGTGGTACGCGCGGCCAATCCGGCGGCGCTCGCGGCGGCGGGTCCGGCCTTTTCGTGGTGGAGCGCCAGGCGTAAGACGCTGCCCGTGCTGGTGGCGGAGGCCGAACTGGCCGGGTACGCCCGCTGTTTTCCCATCGAGTTCAAGGACCTGAAGCGAAGCCGCCGCGTTCTCCATGGCTCCGATCCGGTGGCTGGGCTCGAACTCGACGACGCCTACTACCGCGCCGAGGTGGAACAAGAGCTCCGGTCGAAACTATTGAGGCTGCGCCAGCGGGCCGGCTGTGTGTATCACGACAAGCAGTTACTGACGCGTCTAATGGCCGACTCGTTCACCACGTTTCTTGCGCTCGGCCGCCACGCGGTGGCGCTCGGAGCCGGCGATCCTCCGGCCTCGCGCGCCGAGGTGCTGGCCGCCCTGGAATCGCGATTCGCATTGGACACGGGCGCGTTCCGGACTCTAATGGACGTTCGCGACGGAGCCCTTCGCGGAAAGACGCTCGATGCCGCCGGGCTGTTCGCGCGATACCTCGATACGGTGGAACGGCTGGTGGGCGCCGCCTGCGGCGCGGAATCGCGGAGTTGATCGTGAAGCGGCTGCTGTACGCCGGAGGAATGGTGGCCGCCGCGGTTTGGACGTGGTTCGCCCTCTCTTCCGCGCGCGACTTGCTGTCGTCCGAACGGGCCGCGATCGAGACGGCATGGGTCTCGGCGGGCGAAGCGCTGCGAATCCGCTCGCGCATCCTGCCGGAACTGGCCGCGGCCGGAACCGCTTCGGCGGGCAGCCTGCGGCGGGCGGAGGAGGCGCTGCGGACCGCCAAGTCGCGCCCCGAGATCCGCGCGGCGAGCACGATCGTCGACGACGCGGTCGGCGAATGGCTGGTGGAGGTGGAGGGCGAGCCCGACCGGCCTGCCAGGGAGAAGGTCAAGGAGCGGCTCCGCGAGGTGGAGATCCGGTTCGCCAGCGAGCGCCGAAAATACAATTCGGCGGTCCAGAAGTACAACGTCAGTCTGGAGCTGTTTCCCAACAATCTGGCGGCGAGGCTGTTCGGGTTCCGCCGGGAGGACGGCTACCTGATCACCGAACCTCCGCGGCATTGATAAGGCCGCGCCGGCATTGAGTATACTGCTCTCCATGGCGACCCATCTCCTGCTGGATCCCGTCTTCAAGCGCCACGCCACCGGCAACGGGCATCCGGAACGCCCGGAACGATACGACGCCGTGATCGCGGCGCTGCGGGCGCCGGGCCTCGCGAAGACACTTCCGGCAATCCCCGTTCGCAGGGCGGATCGCGACGAGCCCGCGCTTGCGCACACGGGCCATTATGTCGACACCGCGTTCCGGGAGATTGGCGCGCTGGCGGGCACGCGCTATCTGCGCGATCTCTCGACGGGGGACACGGTGGTCGGCCCCGAATCCCTGGATGTCGCGTTACAAGCCGTCGGCGGGGTGTGCAACGCCGTGGACTTGGTATGTTCCGGCAAGGCGTCGAACGCGTTCTGCGCGGTCCGGCCGCCCGGACACCATGCGACCCCGGCGCGCGGCATGGGGTTCTGCGTCTTCAACAACGTGGCCATCGCGGCGCGGCATGCCCGGAAGAAGCACGGAATCGACCGGGTGATGATCGCCGACTGGGACGTGCATCACGGCAACGGCACACAGGACATCTTCTACGAGGATGGCTCGGTGTTCTTCTTTTCGACCCACCAGTCGCCGTGGTATCCCGGCACTGGCGCGGCCAACGAGAACGGCGAAGGGAAGGGCGAGGGCAAGATCATGAACTGTCCGTTTCCAGCCGGATCGGGCGCGGCGGAGATCGTGGGGGCGTTCCGCGAAAGGCTGGTCCCCGCCATGAAGGCGTTCCGGCCGCAACTGGTGATCCTGTCGGCCGGTTTCGACTCCCGTGAAGGCGACCCACTCGGCCGCTTCCACCTCGGCGACGCCGACTTCGCGCAGCTTACTCGAATCTGCCTGGATATCGCGCACGATCACGCCGGAGGGCGGTTGGTCTCCGTGCTCGAGGGCGGGTATAGCCTGACCGGCTTGGCGTCGGCGGTTACCGCGCACGTCACCGCGCTGTCGAAAGGATAACCGATGCGAACGCTTACTGTCCTGATTGCCGCGGCGGCCTGGGCGCAGAGTCCGGCCGATCTTACGTTCTTCGAAACCAAAGTGCGGCCCGTGCTGGCGACGCAGTGCTACGGCTGCCATTCGGCCTCGGCCAAGACGCCGTTCGCACGGCTCCGCGTCGATTCGCGGGCCGGCTTGATCGCGGGAGGCGATTCCGGTCCCGCCATCGTGCCGGGCAAGCCGGACGAAAGCCGGCTGGTCCAGGTTCTGCGATACACGGGAACCGTCAAGATGCCGCCCTCGGGACGGCTGAAAGCGGAGGAGACCGGAGCGATCGCCGAGTGGATCGCCAAAGGCGCGCCGTGGCCGGAAGAGTCCGCACCGGCCGCTACGGTTCCCGCCGCGGCGGCGAAGGGAAAGGACCACTGGGCTTTCCAGCCGGTCGCCAAGCCGGCCGTTCCTTCCGTCCGCGACGGCCAGTGGCCACGTGGGGATATCGACCGCTTCATACTAGCCCGGCTGGAGAAAGACGGACTGACGCCGGCGAACGAAGCCGGCCGCCACGTGCTGCTGCGCCGCGTCACCTTCGATCTGACGGGGCTCCCGCCATCGCCCGAGGAGATGGACTCCTTCGCCAACGATGCCTCGCCAGACGCATACGACAAAGTGGTGGCCCGGCTGCTGGACACCCCCGGCTTCGGCGAGCGATTCGCCCGCCACTGGCTCGACGGCGCTTACTACGCGGATAACATCGAGATCGGCCGCCGCATTCCGGCGCGCGAGGCTTGGCGGTATCGGGACTATGTCATCGCGGCGTTCAACTCGGGTACGCCCTACGATCTGTTCCTGCGCGAACAGATCGCCGGAGACCTCATGCCCGCCGCGACCCCGGAAGATCGCAAACGCCAGGTCACCGCCACGGGGTTCCTTGCGCTGGGACCGTGGGCTCTCGTACAGGCGGACAAAGAGCAACTCCGCATGGACGTGGTGGACATGCAGTTGGACGCGATCGGCAAGACCGTGCTCGGCCTGACGCTGGGGTGCGCGCGGTGTCACGATCACAAGTTCGATCCGCTCCCGCAGCGCGACTACTATGCGATGGCGGGGATGTTCCGCTCGACCCGAACTTTGTCCGGACGCGTGTCGGGCATCTTCAGCGACATCAACCGCGTGCCCCTTCCCGAGTCGTCCCAGGAGATGCGCCGGCGTTCGGATGCCATGGAGAAGTACGAGCGAGCCATCGGCCACGCCAAGACGGAGGCCGCCCGGGCGAACAAGGAGAAGCGGCCCGCCAAGGAAATCGCCGAGTTGCGGAATCGCGTGGACATCCTCGAATACACGCGCCCCGATCCGCCGTCGGCGTACGCGCTCACCGACGTCGACTTTCCGGAAGACTGCCGGATCAACATCCGCGGCAATGCCAGCATGACGGGCGGCGAGGTGGCGCGGGGCGCGATCGGGGCAGCGTCGCCAGAGCCAATGGCGCGCATCGCCGACTTCACGTCGGGGCGGCTCGAACTGGCGAACTGGATCGTGTCTCCGAAGAATGCGCTCACCGCGCGAGTGGCCGTGAACCGGATCTGGTACGCGGTCTTCGGCCAGGGGATCGTCCCGACCATCGACAACTTCGGCCTCCGCGGGCAGATGCCGTCCCACCCCGAGTTGCTGGATTACCTGGCAAACCGTTTCGTCGAGGGCAAGTGGTCCGTCAAGAATCTGGTCCGGGAAATGGTACTGAGCCGGACTTACCGGCAAGCCAGCGGCGTGGAGTATCCCAAAGCCGCGGGAATCGACCCAGGCAACCGGCTGTTGTGGCGGATGAACGCCCGGCGTCTGGAAGCGGAGGCCATCCGCGATGCCATGCTCGCGGTTACCGGCGAGTTGGATCCGGCGCGCGGCGGACCTTCCCTGCCCCTTTCCATTCCCGGCAACGCGAACCTGGCGGCGAAGCCGGAATTCATCGAGGACCGCGCCAAACTCGGCGACGATCTCCAGTTTCGCCGCACGATCTATCTCCCGAATCTCCGCCGCGGCCAATTGCAGTCGCTGGACGTCTTGAACCTGTTCGATTCGCCGGATAATAACCAAGTCACTGGCGCGCGAACGTCCACTACTGTTCCCACCCAGGCTTTGTTTCTCATGAACTCCGAGTTTGTCCGCGATCGAGCGCGGACGCTGGCGCGATCCTTGCTGGCGCGCGGTTCGTGGCAGGATAACGACCGCGTGGCCCGGTTGACTCGCGTCCTGTTGAACCGGGCGGCGGATGTACCCGACCTGGCGCTGGCCCTGGGCTTCCTGCGCGAGTTCGAGGCGCGGGGCCAGTCCCGCGAAGAGGCTTGGACACGGTACTGCCAGGCGCTGCTGGTGTCGAACGAGTTCCTCTACCGGCGTTAGTCAGTTAGGCCCGCTGGTTACGGAACGATGGTCAGGACTTCAGTATCGGTGTCGGCGGCGCGGCCCGCGAAATAGCCGAGCACTCCCGCGCCGGCGACGATCGCGGCAGCGATTCCGGTGTTGCGATTGGAGTAGACGCCCCCCTCGTTCTGGCGCCAGCCCTCGGTAATGCCGAGCAGCGGCGAAGCGGCGCCCGCTCCGATAACCGCTCCCGCAGCCTGCCATCGCACACGCTTCCGCTCGGACCAGGAGATCTTCGACACGCTCGAGCGCGCCACATCCTGTTGCCCCCCGCGCCGCTCGAGTTCCAGCCCATCGGGGCGAATCCTGGCGAGCTTGCCCTTGACGATTCTCCTGTCCGCCGGTTCGACGCGGACCTGCTTGCCGGCAAGGTTGGCCGGCAGTTCGTCCCAAGTCGAGCGGGCTTGGTGCGTCTTGGCCGACAGCAGCGCCCCGGCCGCGAGTGCGATGACAATTCGAGTGCCCATTGCTCCTATTATGGAAGCAATGAGAGTTGCTGTGGTGACGGGCGGCGGCCGCGGGATCGGCGGCGGAGTGGTGGCGCGGCTGCGAGCCGACGGAATGGCGGTGGCGGTGTTCGACATCCTGACCGAGGAGCAAGCCGCCGAGCGCGGAGATTTCTACCACCGCTGCGACATATCCAATCGCGACGAAGTGGACCTGGGCTTCTCGCGTGTGATGGAGCGGTGGGGCCGCGTCGATGTGCTGGTGAACAACGCCGCCAAGGGGTTTCGCAATCTGCTGATCGACCAGCCGGCGCAAGAGGTGGAGCGTTGCTGGGCGGTGTGTTTGTGGGGGTCGTGGCACATGACCCAGGTCGCTACGCGGCGAATGATCGAAGGCAAGCGCGGCGGCGCGGTGGTGACGATCACGTCGGTGATGAGCGAGTACACGGCGCCCGGGTCGAGCGCCTACTCGGGCGCCAAGGCGGCGCTCAACGCGATGACGCGAACCTGGGCAAGCGAACTGGCGTCGCACCGGATTCGGGTGAACGCGATCGAGCCGGGATGGATCGACACTCCGGGAGAGCGCATCTCGTTCGGCGACGACCGGATCGACGCGGCGGGAACGGACCTGCCGCTGGGCCGCATGGGCTTGCCAACCGACATCGCGGACGCGGTGGCCTATCTGGTGTCCGAGCAGGCGTCCTACGTCACAGGTACAATCCTTCGGGTCGACGGCGGGTTCACTCTGATCCGGTAAGTCTGGGTCTTTTGCGGGGGTGGTGAGAGGAATGGGGTGCGAAACGCACTGATTCCTTAGATGGACTCGACCAAGCCCGGCCAAGTCGACCGCCTGTTCAAGCGGTTGCTGGAACTAGTATAGTCTAGTATTGGGGCCAAGCCGAAGTGAACCCGCTCGTTTTTCTCAGCCACGCGTCCGCGGACTCCTCAGCCGCTAACCTGACTTTCGCAGTTCGCGGCGTTTTGGGGCGTTTTCGGGGTCCGCCGCAGGATTTACAATTGGCTAAGTCCAATGCTTGTAATGCGTGTTCTGTCCGGCCCGTCGAAAAAGTGCTTG
>SYLY01000365.1 GCA_005808475.1 Acidobacteriota bacterium | reverse complement strand
GTTCACGCCATCGCCCACCATCGCCACGCGGCGGCCCTGCGCGATCAGTTGGCGGATGCGTTCCAGCTTCTGCTCGGGCAGCAGTTCGGCTTCCACCGACGGCAGACCGGCTTCCCGTGCGATCGCTTCGGCCGGCCTGCGCCGGTCGCCGGTGAGCATGGTCAGGTTCGGAATGTCGAGGTGTTCGAGTTCGTGGATCGCCTCGCGCGCGCCGGCTCGAATGCGGTCGCGCAGCAAGATGCCTCCCAGCAGGCGCGAATCCTCGGCGACCAGCACGACGGTAGCGCCGAGGCGGTCGGCTTCCTCGATGGACGCGGCCGTATCGGCGATGCCGTGCTCCGCCAGAAAGGCCGCGTTGCCGGCGCGCAGGATGTGGCCGCCTATCGTGGCCTCCGCGCCGCGGCCGGGCAGGATGCGGGCCGAGTCCGGCGTTTCCACCGCGAGGCTCCGCCGCCGCGCCTCGTCGACGATGACGCGCGCCAGCATGTGATCGGAGCCCGATTCCGCGGCCGCCGCGCGCGCGAGCACCTCGGTCTCGCCCGCCCCGCTCTCCACGATCTTCAGGATCTCGAAGCGCCCCTCGGTGATGGTGCCCGTCTTGTCGAACACCACGGTGTCGATCTTGGCCGCCTCCTGCAAAATCGTGCCGCCGCGCACCAGGATGCCGCGGCGCGCCAAGCCGCCGATCGCCGCGACCATGGCGGTGGGCGTCGCCAGGATCAGAGCGCAGGGACATCCCACGATCAGCACCGCGACGGTGCGCATCCAGTCCCGGGTAAACCAGTACGTTCCCGCGCCCGCCAGCAGCAGCATCGGGACGAAGTACTTGGCCCACTTGTCGGCGAGCCGCTCCACCGGCGCGCGCCGCTCGCGAGCCTGCTCCACCAACTGGATCACGCGAGCAAGCGTGGTGTCGTTGCCCGCGCGCGTCACTCTCACGCGAAGCAGGCCATGGCCGTTGAGCGTCCCCGAAAAGACCTCGTCGCCCGGCTGCTTGTCGCGCGGCAGCGACTCGCCGGTGATGGTCGATTCGTCCACCGCCGATACGCCCTGGTCCACCGCGCCATCGGCGGGGATGCGTTCACCCGCGCGAACGCCAATGATGTCGCCCGGTTGCAGCGACGCCGCGTCGACATCTACCTCTTCGCCGCCGCGGATCAGCCGCGCCCGCCGCGGCATCTGCTCGACGAATCGCCGGATCGCGGTGGATGTCCGCTTGGCGGCGTAGCCCTCCAGTCCTTCGCCGACCAGCATGATGAACATCGCTTCGGCCGCGGCGAGGTATTCGCCCACCGACAGCGCGGCGATCACCGCGATGCAGATCGCCAGATCCGCGGAGATGGTCTTCTCGAGAAGGCCGTGGATCGCGTTGTAGAAGGTGCGGTAGCCGGCGGCGACCGTGAGGATCGCGGCCGTGTCGATGCCGAGGACCGTGCGAAAGATCCCCGTCAGGTTGAGCAGCAGCAACACGCCGACTGCGCCGGCGAACCCGAAGTAGCGTATCCGCTCCATGCGGTCGCCGCGCGGATCGTGTCCGGCGGAGAATTCCAACTTGTGTTGATGCATCGCTTAGAGCAACAAATCATTATGGCAAACATCAGTGGCCCGGCAGCGATACGTGCGCGCGATAGTTGGAGTCGTTGAAGCCGGGATTGCGAACCGGCTTGTACACGCGAGAGCCCGGGAAGGGGCGGTCCTGCGTGTAGATCCAGACGCGCTTCTCGTCCCAGAGGATCACTTCGTCTCGCGCGTCGCCCGCCACATCGAGCACGGCGTAGGCGAGATCGGGATGCCCGTCATTGGGAAACATCACCACGCGGCGCAACTGGCCGTCCACCATGCCGCCCTCGCGAACGTTGCCGGAAAGCAGCGCGAATTCCTGCCCGTCGCCGCGCCAATTCACCGGATGCAAGTGCGTGGAACCCGGCGTCATCTCGCGCTGGGCGAGGATGCTGGCATCCGCGTCGAACAGCGTCACAATGCCGGGACTGCGCCAGAAGTTGGCGATCATGATCTGCAGTCCGGCAAGGTCCGGGCGAAACTTGCCCACGCTCTGTGTTTGCGCGTGACCGAGCCGCACCTGCTTGACGATGGCGCCATCGGCTGCCGTGACGACAAACCCCTCGTCGCTCGAGCACGTGTAGATGCGGGGCGGCGCGGCCGGATCGGCGCCGAAGCTGCCCACCGAGATTCCGTCGGCGTGGTCCTTCAGCTTCTTGTCGTTGCTCCAAAGGCGCTTGCCCGCGGCGTTCCACAGCGAATAGCCGATGACGAAATCGGGCTGGCCATCGCGGTCGATGTCGGTGACGAACGGATAGTGGCCGGTCTGCCCCTCGCCGGTCCACTTCAACCGCAGATCCTTGTCGAACACCCAGAACCAGCGGTATCGATCTTTCACCAGAATGTCCGCGCCCACGAAGGCGATCGAGTCGCCGCCGTTCAACTCGTGGGGACGCTCCTTGTTGTCGCGAGCGGCTTCCGGCAACCACGCGCGCCGCCGGATCTTGCCGGTGGCGCCGTCCAGGATCAGCAGTTGGAAATCGCGCGCAAGCACCACCTCGTTCTTGCCGTCCCCATCGATGTCGCGGATTTGGAATGGCGTGTCGTTGGTCAGCAGTCCGTTGCGCGGATCTGGCCGGCCCGACTGCCACAGCACCTTCCCCTCGAGCGTCACCGCCGTCAGGCAACTGATCGCGTCGAACGCGTCTCCGCGAACGCGCGGAATGTTCTGCGCGATCAGCATGTCGATGCGGCCGTCGCCGTCGAGGTCGCCGAAACGAACGTTGCGGCCCGCCCCGAATCCCGGCGTGTCGAACTTGCGCAGCAGCTTCGGCGCGGGATTGCCGGCGCGCAATCGGCGTTCGAGGGCTTCGCGAGCGTCGATCCGGCGGCGGATACCCTGCATCGCGGCGTCCCCCGCCGTGACGCGGAAGTCCTGGAACCGCGCGGGGACGTTGGCCATCAGGCCGGCCTGCCCTTTCAATAGCTCGGCGTCGCGGATCTCTATGGCGCGCTGCCCGTCGATCTTGGTCAGGATGGCGTCGCCATCGGTTTCAACGCTGAGCCGCAGGTAGCGCTTGGTGTCGTAGGAAAAACGCGTCACCGCCACCGTGCGCCATTCCGCCTTGCGGAACTCTGGCTCCAACGGCTGCCGCGCCAGGATCGCCGCTTCGTTGCCGCCGCGCAGGGCGAACAAGTAATAGTGGCGCGACGTTCGATAGTGGAAAACGACGCCGGCCAGTTCGTCGAGTGAAAGCGGCTTCACCGACGCCTCCACCGTGTAGCCGGCCCATTCCTCGTCGCCCGTCACGAACAGCGGCGTCGTGCGGCCGGGCATGTCGTTCACCATGTGCTGTTCGAGGTAAGGCTTGCCCTCCTCGTCGCCGGCGAGCCAAGAGTCGAGATGCGCGATCGGATTGCGCCACGGATGCGTGGGGACGCCGCGGTGCTCGACGTAGTGATACTCCTGGATCGCGCCGTTCAGCAGCCCCATAGGCTTGGACAGCCAGCCCGGCGGGAATCGCGAGAAATCGTCGCGGAACAGCTCCGCCGCGGCAAGCGTGGCGGGGATCAGCAGCAGGATCGCGCGCATGTCAGAAGATCAGCTTCAGGCCCACGAAGATGCGCCGCTCTTCCTGCCCTGTCTGCGTGCCGGTCACCTGGCCGAACAGAGTGTTCGCCGGCGCGGTGTTCGGAGGGCTGAAGTTCGGAGTGTTCGTCGCGCCTTCCGCTTCGCCGCGCAACTGAACCTTCAGCTTCTCGATCACCTGGAAGTTCTTCTGCACCGACATGTCCCAAACGTTGATGCCGTCGCCCCGCACATTGCCCAGACGCAGGGGAAATGTCCGGATGTTCTGATCGAGTTGAAAATTGGCGCGCCGTTCGAAGCCGCCGGTCGCGAACCATTGCTGCACGTTCGGCGCCGCGACGTTCAACTGGCCGTACGTTCCCGAGTAGATTACGTTGCCGAATCCGAGCGGTGGTCCCGATTGGCCCTGGTATAGCGCCTGGATCTGCCAGCCGCCGAGCCAGCGATTGCTCTTGAACAACGGCAGTTCCCACATTCCGGCGAACGTGAGCCGTTGCGTGCGGTCGATGTCGGAGATCAGATGAGCGGGGATCGAATCGGTGGGATTCAGGTAGTCCGCCGCTTCCATCGCCTTCGACCACGTGTAGTTGGCCTGCACCATGAAGCCCTTGGCGAAGCGCCGCTCGAAGCGCGCGGTGAAGGCGTGATACCAGGCCGAACCCGCCGGAAGCGCCGTGGTCAGCGCGCCGAAATGAGGCAACGGGCGCACCAACTGCGAACGGGACGTATTCGCGTTCGCGAAGAACGCAGTGCCCCGGAACTGCTCGATCCCGCGGAAGGGATTGGCCACCTGCGCCGTCAGGAAATTGATCGTGCTGTTGTCGCGCACGGGAGAAGTGCTCATGTACTGGCGCGGAACCGGGTTGAGATCGGTGTTCACGCGGAGCCGGGTGGCGCGATTACCCTGGTAGCCCACTTCGATCACGCTGCGCGAAAAGGGCTCGAACTGGATGTTGTAGCTCCACCGGTTCGTGTAGGGACGGCGGCCGTCGGCGGCGAAAAACCCCGGCGACCGGCCCAGAAACGTGGCGAGCCCTTGCGACGCGCCCTCCGGCCTGTCGACCCCAACGGGGAATGGATTCGCCGACGATGCCACGTAGGTGAGTCCGTTGTCGTTCGACGCGACCACGTTCGTTCGGCGGTTGAATCCGGGCTGGGAAATGTCGGTGAAGTCGGCGCCGAGCAGCCCATAGTACAGGCCCCACCCGGCGCGAATCACCGTGCGGGGCGTCACGCTCCATGCGAGGCCGATCCGCGGCATGAAGCCGGTGTAGGAAGCGGGCCGCAGTTGGCGCGGCGTTCCATCGCGGCCCACGAAGCGCAATCCGCCCAGCGCGCGAAAGTTCGGCGCCGCGATCTCCGGAATCGGCGCTCGCGCGTAATTGGCGCGGGCCTGCGCCTCGATCGGGTTGGCCGTGACGAAATCGAAATCGCCGGAGTTGCGGTTGAATCGTTCCAACACCGGACCTTCGTATTCCCAGCGAAGACCCAGATTCAAGGTGAACGTTCTCGACAGCCGCCAGTCGTCCTGCGCGAACAGCGAATGGAACGGGCTCGCCTCGGCGCGCGAATCGTTGATGTCGACGCCACCGCCGGTGGGGATGCCGTAGAGAAGGCTCGCGAAGCTCTGCCCCACTCCGGGAGAAGCAGGCGAGTTGTCGAGCGGCCCTCGCGTGTATGTGTCGCCGTACACGAGTTGCGGACTCACGTTGCCATACGTCGTCGAGTTGTCGTAGGTCAGCCGTCCATCGAATCCGAAGCGGAGGCTGTGCTTGCCGCGCGTCCAGTTGAGCACGCTCAACAGCGAGTGCGTGTAGTAGCGCTGATCGAACCCTCCATCGTTGCCCAGCGCGAGCATGCCTCCATTCACCGTGATCAGCGGAAACGTGACGCCGCGCGGATCGAGCGACGATACCAGACCCGCCGGGAAACCGAACTCGGATAGGTTGTAGCCCTGATTCACGAACGCCTGCTTTTCGCTGAACCACGTGAAGCCGTACCGCACGTCGAGCGTCAGCGTCGAACTCAGCACACCCACCGTATCCAGCGCAACGCCCTTGTACGGCCGCTGGCGCAAGCGTCCGCGAACATCGCTGCCGGGAACCCATTGATCGAAGTTGCCGTGGAAGATCGACTGCGAGTAGCGGCCGAACGAGCGCCAGCGGTCGTTCCAATTCTGATCGACGCGCACGATCGGCTGATAGAGGTCCTGCTTGTCGGGCCGGGCGCGGATGTAGTTGTTCAGGAAGTCCACCGTGCCCGCCGCGTTCGGTTGCGGGTAGTATCGATAGAACTTTTCCGCGTCGCGAGAGAGGCGCGCGGCGGGGATCGTGTTGCCGGGCACGGGCTGCCGGCGGAATCGCGCGCCTTCGGCCGCGGTGGAGAAGGGATCGTAGATCTGATAGGCGGATCCGGCGCGCAGCAACGCGGAAAAGTCGCCGCGGCGCATCGCTTCCGTAGGGACCGTCGTGGGTCCGGCCACCGTTCGCAGCCGGTTGTGGGCCTGATATCCGAACATCCAGAACGTGCGATTGCGGCCGTTATAAAGCTTGGGGATGTACACGGGTCCGCCCACCGCCGCGGAATATCGGAGCCAGCGCGTGAACGGCGTGTTTTCCTTGATCTTTTGCGGCGTGATGGGACCGGTGGTGGGATTGAAGATGAATCCGTTGGTAAAGAAGTTGCGCGTCATCATCGGACCGCTGGCAACGGAGAAGCCGAGCGCGCCATGCAAATCGTTGCCGCCCGATTTCATCGAGACGTTGATCTGGCCACCCGACGTGTGACCGACCGCGGCGTCGTAGCTCGACGTATCCACGCGCACTTCCTCCACCATGTCCGCCGGCGGAATGAACGCGGTGCGGCCCCCGTAAGCATTGTTCGAAACGCCGTCCACGTTGTAGTCGATGCCGCCCAGATTCGAACCGCCCACGCGCACGGCGCTCGATTGGTCTATGTTCCACGGCCCGTCGTAGGGCAGCGACGCCAGCGCCGTTCCCGGAGCCAGCGAATAGAGCCACGCGATGGAACCGGACCGGATCGGCATGTTCGCCAGCACCTTCTGATCGATCACTTGGCCCACCGTGGCGTTGGCCGTTTCGAGCACGGGCGTCTCGGCGGTGACTTGAATCTTCTCAGCCGCGGCGCCGGGTTCGAGCGTGATGTCGATGCGCAGCCGGTCGCCGATGCGCAGTTCGACGCCGGACCGCGAGAAGGACTTGAAGCCTTGATAATCGGTGGAGAGCGTGTACTCGCCGGTCGGCATGTAGTTGGCCTCGTAGATGCCTTCGGCGTTGGTGGAGACCCTCGTGTGGACGCCGGTTCGGACATGCTTCAGGACGACATGCGCATTTGGAATCACGGCGCCAGAGGTATCGGCGACGGTTCCACTGACGAATCCACGTGGATCCTGGGCCAACGCACTGGCCAGGAGAAAGACTAGGGACGGCGCGAGCCTCATGGTTGTCCGTCCAGCCTACCGGGCTCGGCGCGTTGCGCGCACGTCGTAACACCACAACGTCCCGAGGTCGCGGACATAGAGCCTTCCATCCGCCACCACCGGATAGGCCCATGCTTTCTCACGCGCCCCGCGAGGATGCTTCGGCGGATCGGGCGGAGTGAATCGTCCCCTTTGCCGGAACGCGTCCGGAGCGGCGTCCACGAGCGCGATGTCGCCGTCCTCGCAGTGGACGTAGAGCCGGTTGGCGGCGTACAGCACCGATCCGGCGCCGAGCGTCTCGTCCTTCCACAAGACCTTGCCCGTGGCGAAGTCCGCGGCCACCAGGCCTTCGCTCGTCGTTCCATACAGAACGTCTTTCCACAGGACCGCTCCTCCGATGGTGCTCGGAAGACCGCGCTCGAAGTACATCTGCTTTGCCGACGCGCCTTCCCCCGCCGGCTCCACGCGGATCAGCGACGCCGCGCCCATGCTCCGCGCCGTGGTGTACACGAACTCGCCGTGCGCGAGCGCCGTCGGTATGTTCGCCGGACCCTTGCTCGTGTCGTCGTAGCGCCACAAGAGGCGGCCGGACTTCGCGTCGACGCCGACCACGCCCTTCGCGAGAAACTGCACGTACTGCTTGCGGCCCGCCGCCTCCAGCGGAACCACCGACGCGTATCCGGCAGCCTCACCCCCGGGGATCGCCGACTTCCAGATGAGTTCGCCGTCGCGCTTGCGGAACGCGGCCAAGCCGGCTTCCGGGCCGCCGGGCGACACGACCACGGCGTCTCCATCCACCATCGGCGACTCCGCGTACGCCCACTTGCCCGGCTCGCCCTTCAATTGAGCGCGAACGTTCCTGTTCCACCGGATCTTGCCGGACGCCGCGTCCAGACACGCCAGATCGCCGTCCGAGCCGAACACGTACACCGCGTCGCCATCGAGCGTGGGCGTGGATCGCGCCGAAGGATAGGCGGGCGCCTGATCGGGATTCCCCACCTTGCCGATCCGCGCCGACCAGAGCCGCTTGCCGTCTTCCACCGAGAACGCCTGCACCACCTCGTCCTCGAGGCCCCGATTGCTCACCATGTAGACGCGTCCGCCGGCAGCCGCCACCGCTCCGTATCCATCGCCGCCGTCCTGGACTCGCCAGACCAGCTTCGGTCCGGAGGCGGGCCATTGTTGGAGCAGACCTGTCTCCCGCGAGATTCCATCCCGCGCCGGACCCCGCCACTGAGGCCAATCGGCTCCGATGGCCACCACCGCGATCGCGAAGCAAAGCGTGAACCGGATTCTCAGCGTCATTGTGATATTGTCGCCGGCGGCGCGACGCGCGATCGAATACACTTCAGGCTATGTCCTTTTCCACCGGCGCCCGGCTCGCCGTGATGATGTTCCTCACGTACGCGATTTGGGGATCTTGGTACATGACGATCGGAACGTACTTGACGACAGCGCTGAAGTTCACCGGAACGCAGGCGGGCGCGGTCTTCGGGACGACCGCGCTCGCGTCGATGATCTCGCCGCTGATCGTGGGTCTGGTGGCGGACCGCTACTTCGCCACCGAACGCGTTCTGTGCTTTTTGTTTTTGGCGGGAGGCGGCGTGCTGCTGCTCGTGCCCCGGGCATCGGGGTTCGGCGAGGTCTACGCGTTGATGCTCCTCTACTGCCTGATCTACTTCCCGGTGGTTCCGCTGACCAATTCGCTGGCGATGAAGCAGATGACGGATCCGAAGACGCAGTTCCCGCCGATCCGCATCTTCGCGCCGCTCGGCTGGATCGCCGTGTCGGTGCTGGTGGGCCAGATGCGGATCGAAGCCGAATCCACGCCGTTCCTCATCGCCGCCGGATGCTCGTTCGCGATGGGCCTGTTCTGCCTGGTGTTGCCGCGCACGCCGCCCGGCGGTGGAGGCGGAACGGGCTGGCGATCGCTTCTCGGATTGGACGCGCTTGTGATGCTCGAGGACCGGTCGTATCTGGTGTTCGTCGCCGCCTCGGTGCTCGCCTGCATCCCGCTGACGTTCTACTACTCGTTCACCAACCCGTACCTGAATTCGGTGGGCGTGGAGAACGCGGCGGGGATCATGTCGCTGGGGCAGGCGTCGGAAGTCGCGATGACGCTCGCGATGCCATGGGTGTATCGAAAACTCAGCATCAAGAGTGTGCTCGTCGTGGGCTTGGCGGCGTGGGCACTGCGCTACGTACTTCTCGCGTTCGGCGACGCCGGGTCCGGAATGTGGATGTTTCACGCCGCGATCCTTTTGCACGGGATTTGCTACACGTTCTTCTTCCTGACCGGCTCGATCTACACCGACTCGACCGCGCCGCCGGCGTTGCGCAACACCGCCCAGGGACTGCTGACCTTCCTCACCTTCGGCATCGGCATGTTCATCGGATCGCTGAGTTCGGGTTGGGCCGTGGATCGCTTCACGACGGTGGTGAACGGCGTCGAGCGGCGCGACTGGACCAGCTTCTGGCTCAGTTCCGCGGCAGGAGCGGCCGGCATCGCGCTGCTGGTGCTATTCGTCTTCCGGAGCGGAAGCCCCGCCCGCCGCCGCGACGCGTAGCGTGGCCGGATCAGCGGCCGCCGGGGGGACGCAGGCTCTGCCCGGTGTACCGATGGCGCTTGGCCAGCAGGGCGAAGTCCATCTCGATGCCCAGCCCCGGCTTGGTGGGTAGCCGCACCACGCCGTTCGCGGGAACCGGATAGGTTCCGCGCGTCCATTCGGTGAACATGCGGTCGCTCACGCCGTCCCACTCCTGGATCAGGAAATTGCGGCACGACGCCACCGCGTGGATCGACGCCGTGTGCGCCACCGGCCCGTACCACATGTGCGGCGACAGCTCGGCCAGGTAGGTTTCCGCCAGACTCGCGATGCGGCGAATCTCGGTGATGCCGCCACAGTGGATCACGTCGGGCTGCACGATCCGCGCGCCTTTGGCGTCGAGCAACTGCCGGAAGTCGTAGCGGTGGAGCAGTCCTTCTCCCGTCGCGACGGCCACGGGGCTTTGCGCGGCGATCTCGCCCAGCGCCTGGGGACTCTCGCGCCACACCGGCTCTTCGATGAACATCGGCCGGTACGGCGCCACCGCGCGCGCGAGTTCGATCGCCGAGCGTACCGAGAAGGTCTCGTACATCTCGAGTCCGAACTCGAAGCCGTCGCCGCCGGCCTTGCGCACCGCTTCCACTTCTCGCACGGCGCGCCGCAGCCGCTCGGCTTCGGTCCCGCCCTTGTAGAGGATCCACTTCACCGCGTTCCAGCCGTCCGCCTTCGTCTTCGCCACCAGCTCGCCGAGCGCTTCCGGAGTGCGAGGCTCCAGGTCGTGGCTCCAATGGCTGTAGTAGACGCGCAACGGCTTCTGCCCGTTGGCGCCGCACAGCCGCCAAACCGGCTGGCCGAGCCGCTTGCCCTCGATGTCCCACAGCGCGATGTCGATCGCCGAGAGGGCAGTCATCAGCACCATGCCTTCGCGGGCGCGCGACAGATCGTAGTAGAAGCGGTTCCAGTGGTCGTCGATGCCGGCCGGATCCTGCCCACGCAGGTAGGGCTCGAACCACCGCACGGCCTGCTCGACGATATCGATGCGGCCGCCGATGGTCGCCTCGCCCAGCCCGGTGATGCCCGCGTCCGTCTTCAGTTCGACGAAGAGATAATCGCGCCGCCCCACCGTGCACTGGTGGGTGGCGATGCCCGAGATCCTGACGGGGCTCGACGCGGCGCGAGCAGCCGCGGCGGCGGCGAACTGGAGGAATCGGCGGCGAAGCATGGGCCGATTATCGCGCGCGGCGATCCCGCCGCCGCCGCGTCAGAACGTTCGCGTCCCGTGCGCCTTGGTCGGCACGTGATAGACGGAGGTCCGCGCCGTGATGTACATGCCCGCGAATCCGTTGCCCCAGCAGTTGTTGCTCGGACCCTCGGGCGTGCGCACGATCCCCAGATGCTTGCCGGCCGCGCTGTAGACGTAGACCCCGTCGCGCGACGCCATCCAAACATTTCCGCCTTCGTCCGTTTTCAGGCCATCCGTCCGCACCGGCGCGAAGTCGCGCCCGTTGGCGAGCTTGCCATCCGGCTTGATGTCGTAGGCCCGCACTATCTGCTTTTTCACGTCCGCCACGTAGAGGAGTTGCTGATTCGGACCCAGCGCGACGCCGTTCGGTCCCGCGCACTCCTCCGTCACTACCTCGATCTGTCCCTTCCGCGAAATCCGGTACACCTTCGATTTCGGCAGATCGGTGAAGTAGATCGATCCGTCGATGCAGTAGACCAGATCGTTCGGCCCTTCCAGCCCTTGCGACGCCAGCACGGTGATCGACCCGTCCTTCTCGGTGCGCGTCACCTTGCCTCCACCTTCGGCGGTGAGCAGCCTTCCCTGGTGGTCGAACGTGTTGCCGTTCGCCTTGTTCGAATTCTCGCGCACGGTGGTCAACTCGCCGCGTTCCCACTTTTGGATCCGATTGGCGGGAATGTCGCTGAACAGAAGGTACCCGCGGCGGCTGAATACCGGACCCTCGGTGAACGTGAAACCGCTCGCCACTTTTTCGACCTTCGCGTCGCGGTTCAGCAGGTTCCAGAATTCGGGACTCTTGTCTTCGAGCATCACGACCCCATTCCCGGCGCGAAGAACGACTTGGCCGGCGCCTTGTACACGATGTTCAATTCCGGAGTCTCGATCCGCTTGCCGCCCTGGTGGCCGGATTCCATCAGGTTCGCCAGCGCGCCCGTGGTGAGCAACGTGCGCTCCACCGCATAGGGACGCTTGCCCGTCGCGATCATCCGAGTGATTCCGTGCACCAGCATGCTGAAGTTGTTCGAGTTCTCACCGGGGATGTAGCAGATCGCGGCCTCCGGCGCGGGCTGCGATTTCCGCTTCAACGCCACCAGATACTCGCTGACGATGCCGCCCAGCGCGAGCGACGCGGCGCGGAACCCGTCGCTATATTCCACCAGACACGCCACCGGGCGCTTCTCGTCCTCCGGGCGGCCTTTGCCCACTTTGGCCCCCGCCTTCAGCGCGGCGTCCAGCAGGTCGCGCCGCCAGAGTCCGTCGTTTGCTGCTTTCCACACCGCGTCGCCCTGCAGGAGCTGCACCGACTTCACGCCGGTCTCGCCGCCCTTGCGGCGTTCGACGAGAGCCTGCATCGACTCGAGCACGTGGAACAGGCCGCCGTCGCCGATCCACCCGCCTCCCACCGCCACCACGCTCTCCAGATCCGCGTTCAGCGGAACGTCCAGGGACGGCCGGCGGAACGTCACCGATACACTGGAACCGGCCATCAGCGGGAACTTCAGTTCGCGCGACCAGTCGTACATGCGCTTGGCCTTCTTCCAGTCGTACGAGAGATGCTTGTCGACGAACACCGGGCACGACCGCTTGGAGTCCTGGAAAACCTTCACCACCTGCTCGAAGAATTCGAAGCGCGGATAGAGGTGCTGGTTCTTCTCGTTGGTCGGGTAGTTGCCGTGCTCGCACACCAGGATCACTCCGTCGACCGCGAGCTTGGATCCGCCGAGCGTCAGTGCTTCGCCGATCGTCTTGTGCACCGGGAATCCATACGCCTGCGACAGCTTCACGCCGATGTCCGCCGGGTGGATCTGATCGATGTACAGCGAGACCATGTCGAACGGCGGCTCGTGATAATCGGGGCCGATCCAGTAGCCTTCCAGGAACCGGGTGATGAAATTGTCCGAGTGGGACCGCACGTGATACGTGCTCGAAATGCAGGCGATCTTCTTTCGGCCACCCGCCGCCGCCAACGGAGCCGCGGCCGCGGCCGCCAGGAATTCGCGTCGTTGCATCATTGTTTCGCCACCGCCTCCACCGCCTTCAGAACCCGCAGCAGATTGCCGCCCATGATTTTCCGGATGTCCGTGTCAGAGTATCCCATTTCCATCAGACCGCGCACGATGACCGGGTACTTCGAAACGTCCTCCATGCCCACCGGAACCATGCCGGAGATGCCGTCGAAGTCCGATCCCAGGCCCACGTGATCGGGGCCGGCGGTCTTGGCCACGTGATCGATGTGCCGCAGCAGTTCCTTCACCGGCACTTTCGGCATCTTGTCGAAGTACCGTTTCTGGATGGCGCGGACCATCTCCCAGCGCTTCGGGTTGTCCTTCTCTCTCTCCAGAAGCGCCTTGATTTCGGCGTCGCGCGCCGGACGGTTTTTGATGTAGACGTCGTGCGCGGCCTCATTCAGATATCCCGCGTGGAAGTTGATGCAAACGACGCCTCCGCGCCGCGCCACTGCCTTGATGATGTCGTCCGGCATGTTGCGCGGAATCGGTGCGATCGCCTTGACCGAGGAGTGCGAGGCGATCACCGGAGCGCGGCTGAACTCCACCGCGTCGAGCACCGCCTTGTCGGAGATGTGCGAAACGTCCAGCAGCATGCCGATGCGGTTCATCTCGCGGATCAGCTCTTTTCCGAACGGCGCGATGCCGTTATGGCGCGCGGTGTCGGTCATCGAGTCGGCCCAGTTGTTGGTGCGGAAATGGGCGAGCGTCATGTACCGGATGCCCAGCCGGTGGAAGTTCCGCAACAGCGCGGGCGAGTCCATGATGATGTGGCCGCCCTCGAGGCTCGCCATCGCGGCGAGCTTGCCGGATTTGTGAATGCGCTCGACATCGGCCGCGGTGAGCGCTACCTCCATGTCCTTGGAGTTGCGGCGGACCTCTTCGTGGACCGCGTCGAGCACATCGAGCGCGCGCTGCGCCCAGGCGCTTTCGGGATAGTCCTGCGGCTGCACGTACACGCCGAACAGAACCGCTCCCAACTTTCCCTTGCGCATGCGCGGGATGTCCAGTTCGTAGTAGGGATGCTCGTCGGAGAATTTGTAGCCTTCGTCGACGACGTAGCGCGGCGTGTCGATATGCGCGTCGAAGATCAGGATGTCACGAAGGAGGCGTTGGAGCCTCTGGTCGACGGATTGCGCGGTGAGGGCGGCGGCGCAGAGGAGGATCGAGGCGATGCGGTGCACTGTTCGATTATGCCGCGGCGCGACTCACGGGAGCTACACTGCGGTCATGGCGTTCATGATCGACGAAGCGCTTCTGCCCGCGACCTTGACCTCCGCGCCGATGACGGACGAAGCGTTCGCCGCCTTTTGCGGGGAGCACCCTGACCTGTTCTTCGAAATGACCGCGGAGGGAGAGATCATCGTCATGCCGCCGAACTACTCGGTTACCGGATTCCAGGGCGCCCGGATCTGCCGTCAATTGGAAGCTTGGTCGGAACAGGACGCGCGCGGAGTAGCCGGAGACGCATCGAGCGGGTTCGTGCTTCCCAATGGCGCCCGGCGATCGCCAGGCGCGTGTTGGATCTCTCACGCCAGAATCGCGGAGCTCGCCGAAGAGGAGCGCCTCCGCTACCTGCATTTATGTCCCGATTTCGTGATTGAGCTGAAGTCCAAAACGGACCGGATGCGCGTCCTGCGCGAGAAGATGCGGGAGTGGACCGGCAACGGCGCACGGCTGGCCTGGCTCATCGACACCGAGGCGAAGGCCGTGGAGATCTACCGCCCCGGGCGCGAGCCGGAACGCGTCGAGAATCCCGCGGTCCTGCGCGGCGAGGGACCCGTGGAAGGCTTCGTGCTCGATCTCTCGCGCATCTGGGATCCGCTCGCGCGCTGACGCACTCAATACTCGGAGAACTTTTTCCAGACGCGCGGATGGAACCGGCCGAACCGGCGCCGGTTGTTGCGATGCCAGAAAGTCCATGAGGCGCGGAACTCCACGTTCGCGGCCCGCGCGAGCTTGCTCGACGAGATCGCGCCGGCTTGGAACGTGAGCGTACCGCGGCTCCAAGGAGCCTCGATCAACATTCCGCCACGATACCAGCTTCCGCCCGCGACCCAAGCCTCGCCCGTGTGATTCCGGCGGAAGGCCATGCCGCCGTAGGCGCCGATCAGATTCGTGAACAAGCGCTCGTACGCAATCCCGTATCCCAGCACACGGCTGGGCTTCTTGCCATCTTGGAGCGAGCGCGACTTGGCAAAGCCGCTCTTTCGATGCGGCCCCCCTTCGTTCCAATAAGGCGGCGAAGCGGTCCAATTGGTGAAACGGGCCGTCACCGAGGGGATCTCAGCGGCCCGTCCAGCCCTTCACTTTCTCCCGAGCCTTGTCCCAGACGCTCTTCTCCTGCTGATCCTCCGCTTCGGCGATCATCGTATCCGACTCGTCCGGTTCCAACAGCGGAGCCCTCCACGGCTTCTTCTCGAGCGGCGTCAACTTGCGGCCGTCCATCGCGAACGTCCGTTCGTACACCGGCCCCGATCCTTCCGCGTAGTTGAGCGTAAACCGCTGCACCGGATCTTCCGGCTTCGTGTGCACCGTCACCGGATAGAACCCGCGGATATTGCTTTCGATGTGCGCGGTTTCGAACCGGCGGTTCCGCGTATTCCAAACGGTCACGCGGAACCGGTCGAAGTTGAACCCCTCCGGGGGCGCGGACGACGTCGTCCACAAGTAGTTCGACACCTGACGCCGGTTCCGGTCCTTCACCGACCCCAATTGATGAAACGACGTGATCCGGTGCCCCTGCGCGAACATCCCCACCGACTCCGGCAGGTTCATCGTCATCATGCGCGACAACGCCCAGCCCGACCGCCCATCGCTCAGACGGACCAGCGTCCAATCGTCCTTGACGTCGTGCGGACCCGGCGGCGGTGGGCTCGGCGCTCCGTCCGGGACGTAGGCGCCGCGCCGGGTCACCATGCGCAGCAGCACTTCACCCGTCCCCTCTGGCGAGATCTGGCTGAACGACGGCGCATACCGGTTGGGATCGATGTGCACGTTCAACAAGTCGAGCGGCGTTGCCTTGCCTTGCGACGGCAGCCGCTTGGCCCACGAGTGAAACCGCCGCAGCCGCTGCATGCCCTGCGTCGACATCAACTGGCGCGAGTCGACCCAGCCTTCCGCGTCCGCCGCCGTGCGGACTTTCACGAAGCGGCGGCGGTGCACCAGGATGTCCAGCCGCTCGCCGTGCTTCAACGACGCGACGATCGACGACCGAGGCGCCAGATCCTGCCTCACGTTGAGCGAAATCGGCGCGACGAATCCCTCGCCCACCGGCGGCAACCGCTTCCGCCGCGAACACCCGCCGCCGGCCAACAGAGCCAGAAGCAGGGTCAAAGTCAGAGTAGCGCGCACCGCGAACCTTCATTGTGGCTCGCCAGACCGCGCCGCCGCAAGACCGGATGCTATGGTGAAGCCATGCGTCTTCTCGCCTTGGCGGCGGTTGCGTGCACGCTGCACGCGCAGCGGATCGCCGTGTCCCAGCACATGCTTTCCAACGGGATGAAACTGCTGATCCACCAGGATCGCGACGTACCCAATGTCGCGTTCTACCTCTTCTTCAAGGTCGGCAGCCGCAACGAACGGCCCGGCATCACCGGCCTGTCCCATTTCTTCGAGCACATGATGTTCAACGGCGCGAAAAAGTTCGGACCCAAGCAGTTCGACATCGTCATGGAGAAGAACGGCGGCTCCAACAACGCCTACACCAGCCGCGACATCACCGCCTACACCGATTGGTTCCCCAAGGCCGCCACCGAACTCATGTTCGACATGGAGGCCGATCGCATCCGCGATCTCGCCATCGATCCGAAGATGGTGGAAAGCGAACGCGGAGTCGTCTATTCGGAACGCCGCACGTCCGTCGACAACAACAACGAGGGACTGCTCCGGGAACAACTCGACGCGGCGGCGTTCGCCGCGCACCCGTACGGCTTCCCGGTCATTGGATGGCCATCCGACATCGAGTCCTGGACCATGGACGACCTCAAGGCGCACTTCCGCATGGGCTACGCTCCGAACAACTGCGTGGCCGTGGTCGCGGGCGACGTGACCGAAGCTGAAATCCTGCGGCTCGCCAAGAAGTATCTGGAGCCGGTCCCCCGCCAATCGCCGCCCCCGCCGGTGCGCACCAAGGAGCCTCCGCAACTCGGCGAGCGGCGCGTGACCTTGTCGAAACCGGCGCAGTCGCCGTATCTGATGGTCAGCTATCACGTGCCCGAAAGCCGTCACGCCGACCGCGCTCCGCTGCGGATTCTCGACGCGATCCTCAGCGCCGGACGCAGTTCGCGCCTTTACCGCCGGCTGGTGGATCGCGATCAACTCGCGCTCGACATCGGCGTGGATCTGGAGGACGCGATCGACCCCGGCCAGTTCGTGATCAACATCCAGGTGCGCCCCGGAGTGGATCCAGCCGCGGCGGAAAAGGCTCTCTACGAGGAGCTGGCGAAGGCGGCCGCCGGCGTCTCCGCCGAAGAACTCGGCAAGGCGCGCAATCAGCAGGTGGCGGCGCTTTATCGCGGCATGAAGACCATTGCGGGCAAGGCGAATCTGCTCGGTCGCGCCGAAGTGTACTACGGGGACTGGCGCAAGATCTCGTCGTTCGCGGACGACCTGGACAAGGTGACCCAAGCCGATGTGAAGCGCGTGGCGGCCGCGTACTTCAAGCCCGCCAATCGCACCGTGGCGGCGCTGATCCCCTCGAAGGAGGCCGAGTGACGCGCCCGGCTCTGGCGTTGCTTCTCGCGGCGGCCGCCGCCGCGCAAGTGAAGCTGCCACCCTACTCGAAGCAGGTCCTGCCGAACGGCGCCACCATCGCCGTGCTACCAAAAAACGACGTCCCGCTCGTCTCGTTCCTCGCGGTGTTTCGCGGAGGACAAGAGGGCGATCCGGCGGACAGGGCGGGGCTCGGCGCGGCGATGGCGGGCCTGCTCGAACGCGGCGCGGGGACGCTCTCCGGCGACGCGTTCGCCGACAAGCTGGACTCCATGGGGGCGACGCTTCGCACCGCGATGGACGAGCAGTCGGCCGTCGTGCGAATGGAGTGCCTCGCTCGGGACGCCGGCCCCGCGCTCGATCTGTTCGCCGATGCGATCCTCCGCCCGCGGTTCGACCCGGACGAGGTCAAGAAGGCCCTCGCCGAGCAGATCGACGCCGCCAAGAGCCTCAAGGACAATCCCAGCCAAGCCAACGCCGCCTACTTCGCGCCCTTCTTTTTCGGGCCTCGCCATCCCTACGGACGTCCGGCCAATGGCGACGAGTTGACGCTCGCCCGCATCGGCCGCGAGGATATCGTGGCGCACCACCGCCGAATGTTCGCCGCCCGCAACCTCATCCTCGTCGCCGCGGGCGCCACTCCGGCTGGATTCGAATCGGAGATCGAGCGGAGATTCGCGGCGATGCCCGCCGGCCAAGCTCATTCCTGGGTGGCCGCCTCCCTTCCCCCGCGTGATGCGGCGCGGCTGCTGCTGATCGACAAGCCCGGCGCCACGCAAACCTACTTCACCATCGCGCAGCCCGGCATTCATCGAACCCATCCGGATCGCGTGCCGTTGTGGATCGTCAACACCGTCTTCGGCGAGCGCTTCACCTCGATGCTCAACGACGAGCTCCGCGTGAACAGCGGACTCACCTACGGCGCGCGCAGCGAGTTGCAGCAGGAGCGGCTGCCCGGAGCCATTACGATCCGGACCTTCACCAAGACGGAGACCACGGTGAAAGCGATCGACTTGGCGGTCGGCATCTTGAAGCGGCTGCGATCCAAGGGGCTCGACGCCGCGCAGTTGGCATCGTCGAAGGCGTACATCAAAGGCGGCTATCCCACACAGCGCCTCGAAACCGCGGATCAGGTAGCGGCGGCGATCGCCGAACTGGAACTGTTCGGCTTGAACCGTGGAGAAGTGGACGACCTGTTCTCGCGCATCGACGCGGTGACGCTCGAAGAAGCGAACGCGGCCATCCGCCGCCACTTCCGCGACGACAACCTGCAGTTCTGCCTCACCGGAGACGCGGCCAAGATCCGCGATCAGGTAGCCAAGTACGCGGGAAGGCGCAAGGAAATCAAGATCGCCGAACCAGGCTTGACCTTACCGGAGTTTTAGATGGATGCGCCGAATTCCGTCCGGCTGGACACGTGGCTCTGGGCCGCGCGCTTCTTCAAGACTCGATCGCTCGCCGCGCGCGCGTGCGAATTGGGCCGCGTCCACGTGGCGGGACAGCCCGCCAAGCCGGCGCGTCCGGTACAGCCGGGCGCGATGCTGCGCGTCTCCACTCCCGGCGGCGATTTCGAGATCCGTGTGCTCGCGCTGAGCGAAATGCGCGGCCCCGCCGCCGCGGCTCAGGCGCTGTATGCGGAGACCGAGGCGGGCCGCGACGCTCGCGTCAAAGCGGCGGAACTGCGCCGTATGAATCGCGAGCCTGCCACCGCGATCTCGGGCCGGCCTTCCAAACGCGACCGCCGTGACCTGGACCGGCTGCGGCAGTTGACCGACAGCCGGTAGCTACACGCTCAGCACGGGACAGCCGGCGTGCCCCACGATCTGCATCGAGTGAGTGCGCAGGCGGCCGAGCCGTTCCCGGCTCTCTCCCCGGCCCATCACGAGCAGGTCCGCGCCCCTAGTGGAAACCGCGTCCAGCAGAGCGTCCGAGGGGGAGCCAGGCGCCACATCGAGGCCGATCTCGACGCCCGCGTCGCGCGCGTAGCCGGCGAACAACTCCTCGGCTTGCGTGGCCGATGCCTGCGTTCCGTCGTCGTCCGCGTAGATCGCCGTGAGCCGCGCGCCGAACGCCTCCGCCATGCGCCGCCCCCAGCGCAGAACACCGGGCGTCCTCGAAGTGAGGTCCACGGCGCACGCCACGGATCGGTACTCGAGCGGCGGCGCCGCCTCCTCGAGATGCGCCTCGGTCCAGACAGGAACGTTGCAGTCGTGGAGGACCTTGGCGGTGACCGAACCGAGCAACACCGAGCGGAAGCGTCCATGCCCTCGCGTCGGCAGCATCACCAGGTCGACGGCCTGATCGGCGGCGAATTTGGCGATCGCCGCAGCGGGTTCGCCGTCGGCCAAAACGCGCCGCGCGTCGACGCCGCTGAACTGCTCCACCAGAAAGCGATGCAAGCCGCGCTCGATCTCCGCCTGCATGCTCTGGCGGTCGACCAGGTTCAGGTAGGCATACCAGTCCTGATACGCTCCGGGCGGCATGTTCAACACGTGTAACAGCGTCACCTGCGCACGAAACCTCCGCGCCATCGCCGCCACCGCGGGACCCGCCGCGAAGCAGCGGTCCGAAAAATCCACGGGAAACAAAATATGGTCGAAACGTTCCATGGAATCCTCCTAGACGCTGACGACCGGCACGCTCGACTCCCGGATCACCGTGTAGGCTTGGTCGCGCAACCGGCCCACCACTCCGCCGTCCGGATGCCGTCCGATCACGAGCAGACCCGCGCGCAGTTCGGCGGCGGCGGCGTTCAGCACGGCAGCCAAGTGGCCCGTCCGCACCATCATGTGCGCTTCCACGTTCGCGTCCGCGCAAAGCTGCCGCAGCTTCGACGCCGAAACGCCGATCCACTTCTCCGGATCGTAATAGGAGACGCCCCCGAGAGTCTCCGGCGGCAACACGTGAATCACGGATACCTCGGCGCCGAGGCTCTTCGCCAGGTCACCGGCGAAACGGATCACGGCTTCGCTTGCCGGACCCAGGTCGACCGCGCAGAGAATCGCGCCCATGCCGTCGAAGGCCGGCTTCTCCTCGCCGTGCGTGGTGGTGAGCACAGGGCACGGCGCGTCGTGCAGAACCTTGGCCGCCACCGACCCGAGCAGGAACCGGCGGAATGCACCGTGGCCGTGCGTGGCCATCGCGATGAGACCGGCTTGCAGTAATCCGGCCTGCGCCAGGATCTCGTGCGCCGGATCTCCATGCAGTTCGACGCGCCCGGCCGTGATTTCGGGAAGAAAGCCGGTCAGGCGGTACGGTTCGTCGTGGCCGGGCGTCAGCACATGGCAAAACGTCAACGATGCGCCGCAACGGTCCGCCAGAGCCGCGCCGTAGCGGGCCGCGTGTTCGGAGGCTTCCGAAAAATCCACCGGCAACAGAATGCGCCGCAATGCCATAACAGGGAGCCCCATTCGATCAAGCCCACTGTAGCATGGCGCGCCGCCGGCTCGATCGTTCCGGACTGTCTGCCAGAATGGGAGTGCGTATCTAAATGACAACGTCTTTTCACTCCCTCCCCGCCGCCGAAGCCCTTCGCGCGCTCGAATCCGGTCCCGGAGGACTCGCTTCCGGACAAGCGTCCGCGCGGCTCGCCGAACACGGTCCGAACGAGTTGCTGGAAGGCGCGGCGCGGAGCCGTTGGCGGATCTTCGCCGCCCAGTTCCAGTCGACCATGGCGGCGCTGCTGGCGGTGGCGGCCGTGGCGTCGTTCGCGCTGGGCGACGCGGCGGACATGATCGCGATCGTCGCGATTCTGCTCCTCAACGGGATCCTCGGTTACGTGCAGGAGCATCAGGCCGAACAGGCGGTGGCCGAACTCCGGCGCATGGCGAGTCCCGCCGCCCGCGTTCGCCGCGACGGAGCCGTGATCGAGATCGAGTCGCGCATGCTGGTTCCCGGCGACGTGATCCTGCTCGAAGCGGGCCAGATCGCGCCCGCCGATGCCCGCCTGCTGGAGACCGCCAGCCTCGCGATGCAGGAGTCCGCGCTGACCGGCGATTCCGACGCGGTGGAGAAAGACGCGGGAGCCACGCTGCCCGAGGAGACCGTTGCCGCCGACCGTGTCAATACGGTCTTCGCGGGTACGGTCGCCACGCGCGGCCGCGGCGTCGCGGTGATCACGGCCACCGGAATGAAGACGGAGGTCGGGCGCATCGCGCATCTGCTAGGACAAACCGCGCAAGACGAAACACCCCTGCAGAAGCGGCTCGAGGAACTGGGACGGAAGCTGGTGTTCGTGGCTCTTCTCCTGGTCGGCGTGTTGGTGCTCGAAGGGCTATGGCGCGGAGAGTCGTGGCGCATCCTCATGCTCACCGCGATCAGCGTCGCCGTGGCGGCGGTGCCGGAAGGGCTTCCCGTCGCGGTGACCATCGCCTTGGCGCTGGGGGCGCGGCGGATGCTCGCGCGGAAAGCGCTGATCCGCAGGCTGGCGGCCGTGGAAACGCTCGGATCGGTGGACGTGATCTGCTCCGACAAGACGGGGACGCTCACCGAGAATCGCATGACGGTGGTGGCGGCGGCGGCGGATGGCGAAACGCTGGCCATCCCCGGCTCGGCCACTCCAGCCATCCTCCGGTTGCTGACGGCCGGCGCGCTCTGCAACGACGCACAGAAGTCGAGCGAGGGTTGGAACGGCGATCCCACCGAGACCGCGCTGACCGACGCCGCGCAGAAGATGGGGCTCGACGTGGAGGCGCTCCGCGCAGCGTCGCCCCGCACCGGTGAGGTCCCCTTCTCGTCCGAGACCAAGCGCATGATCACGGCGCACGCGGACGGGACCGCGATCGTCAAAGGCGCTTCCGACGCGATCTACGCGCTGTGCTCCATCCCCCCGGCGGATCTGGCCGCTCTTCGCACGGTCCACGACGATTTGGCCAAGCGGGGCCAGCGCATCCTGGCGTTCGCGGAAGGCCGCTGGGATGGCGGCGAGATACGAGACGCGCGCTTCCTCGGATTCCTCGGCATGGTGGATCCGCCCCGCGCGGACGCGGCTCGCGCCATCGCCGCCTGCGTGCCGGCGGGAATCCGTACGGTGATGATCACCGGCGACCATCCCGTGACGGCCCAGGCGATCGCCGCGGAGATCGGAATTCCAGCCGGTCGCGTCACCACCGGCAAGGAGCTCGCCTCGCTGAGCCCCGCCGAGTTCGACCGCGCCGCCGACGAGGCATCGGTTCACGCGCGAGTGGCGCCGGAACAAAAACTGATGATCGTGGATTCGTTGCGCGCACGCGGCCACGTGGTCGCCATGACGGGCGACGGAGTCAACGACGCGCCGGCGTTGAAGCGCGCCGACATCGGCGTCGCCATGGGAGTGGGCGGCACCGACGTGGCCCGGCAGGCGTCGGACATGGTGCTGCTCGACAACAGCTTCGCCACCATCGTGGAGGCGGTCCGCGAAGGGAGGGTGATCTACACCAACCTGCGCAAGTTCGTGCTGTTCCTGTTGGCCTGCAACACGGGCGAGTTGTTCGTGATGCTGCTGGGACCGTTGCTGGGCATGCCGCTTCCGTTACTGCCCCTGCAGATCCTTTGGATGAACCTGGTCACCGACGGTCTGCCCGCGCTGGCGTTGGGCGCGGATCCGCCGGAGCCGGGCATCATGGATCGTCCGCCCCGTCCATCGTCGATGGGAATCCTCGGCGGCGGGCTCGGCTGGATGATCCTCGCAACGGGCGCCGCGCTCGGAATGGTGACCGTGGCGGCGGGCTGGTTCCAATGGCGCGTGAACGACCCCTCGTGGCAGACACTGGTGTTCTCCGCGTTGACCTTGTCGCAGCTTGCCGTGGCGTTCGGAATGCGCTCGGAGGTGCTGCCGCTGACCCGGTTGGGGCTGACGGGAAACCGCTACCTGCTGGCAGCCACCGCGGCGACGACGGCGTTTCAAGTGGCGATCGTGCACGTGGGTCCTCTGCAGCGCTTGTTTCGCACGGTGGACCTGACGGCCGCCGAGTGGGCTCTGACTGCTGGAATCGCGCTGACGAGTCTGGCTGCATTCGAGGTATGCAAGGCGGTCCGCCGGAGGCTCACGGCGTAGTGGCGTGAGCGGCGCGGACAGCGGAGCTCTCGAGGACGGCGGCCCCGCCCGAAGTTCGACGAGCCTTCGAGGGGGACGTGAATCGTCAGGACCAGTCCCCGGTACCGATGCGGCAATCGACGGACTTCGATGGAGATCCACTGCCGATGCTCGGTTTGCCCGATGCGCCGGAGCGAGCGGATTAGATTAGATCAGCGGCGTGCGCTCAGTTCCCGCAGCGCGTTCTTGCCATTCCAGCGTGCGGTGGGGTCTTGCGAATCCGCCAGCCGCCGGGCCGCGGCGGAGGCGGCCTCGCGGAGTTGCGCGTTTCGTTTGCCCACGGCGCGCAGAGCCATGTTCACCGCCTTCTTGACGAAGTTCCGTTCGTCGTTCGCCGCCCGCTCCACCAGCGCGAGACCTTCGAGGAACGGCGCGTCGCCGGACTTTTTGTCGTGCACCGTGAGGCTCCACAGGAGAGCGAAGGCGGTACGTTTGACGAACTCCTCTTCGAGGCCGCTCCACTGCCGGACCTTGTCCCACGCATGCGGAGACCGGTCGAACAGATGGAAGCACATCGTGTCGCAGATCGCCCAGTTGTCGAACTGCGCGCACCAGAGGTCCATTCTCTCCGGGCTCAGACGCGCCGGATCGGCGACGAACGACACCAGGAATCGAGCCTCGTAAATGCCGGTGTCCCAGAGGGCCTCGGCGAGTTGCTGGTCGCGGCCCAACTCTTTGCCGAGGGCTTTGATGTCCCGCACCGGGACGCCGAGCGCATGGTCCGCCGGAATCGCGTAGCGTGCCATGCCGTCGAGCACCGTCTTGCTGGCGCGGCTCCGCAGCCATGCCAGCGCCGGCTCCACTTCCGCCTTCTTCATGGGCGCCCGGCGAGCAGAGCCTCCAGCCGGTCGAAGCCCGCCGCCATGCCATGCTCCATGCCGGACCGCCGCGCGGTGTCGCGCGCCTCCTTCGATTCGTACAGCACCGCGATCGTGACGCCAGTGATCGAGCCGCGTTCGGCGAATCCGGTGGTGTTCACGGCTTCGCCGGGGTACCAGGACTGGTCGAACTTCTCCGTCGCGATCAGACGTTCCGGCGCGGCCACTTCGCGGAAGACTCCGCCCATTCCCATCTGCTCGCCGGTGGCCTCGCGCCTCCAGACGTAACGGTAGGCGCCGCCGGTCTTCAAGTCGATCTCGCAGACGGGCATCGTCCAACCGTCGGGGCCGAGCAACCAGCGCCGGACCAGTTCGGGTTTGGTGAACGCGTCGAACACCAGTTGGCGCGGCGCGTCGAAGTCGCGCGAGATCACGATTTCGAGATCGCCGGGCGCGGTGACATGGAAATTCTCCGGATAAAACATGGGGCTCCTTTATTGTTTGCGGCGGGAGGGACGGGGCTTTTCTTCGGTTTTCAACTCCTCGAGCAGGCCGTCCAGCCGGTGAAACGATGCCTCCCAGAAGCGGCGGTATTCCTCGAGCCAGGCGCTCGCCTCGGCTAGCGGCTTGGCGCGGAGCCTGCTGGGCCGGCGCTGCGCGTCGCGGTCGCGCCAGATCAACCCCGCCCGTTCGAGCACCTTGAGGTGCTTCGAAATCGCCGGCTGCGACATGGAGAAGGGCGCGGCCAGTTCCCCCACGGAAGCGCCGCCCCGGGCGAGCCTGGCTATGATGGCGCGCCGCGTGGGATCGGCCAGCGCGGCGAAGATCGCGTCGAGCGTGGCGGTGGCCGGGCTTGTATATCCAATAGGTTGCATAACCATTTGGTATTTTACGCCACGCGGCGCATAAACGTCAACCGCCGCGTGATACGATTCGCTCATGAAGCCCGTTTGCAGACGCAAGTTCCTCGCCGCCGTCGCGGCGGGCGCTCTCGCCTCCCCCGGTTCGGCAGCCAAGTTGCCGGCTCCTCGCGAATTCCGGCGCGGTGGCATGATCTACCGCCAGTTGGGTCAGACCGGCTTGAACGTCTCGTTGCTTTCGTTCGGGTCGCACACCGATCCCGGCTACAAGAGGAAGGCCGCGCAAGGCAACGTGCTCACCGAGGAAGGCCAGGCCAAACGCGACCGCCTTCTGGCTCGCGCGCTCGACCTCGGCGTCAACATGGTGGACACCTACGAAAACGAGGGGCAATGGGAGCCCGTGGCGCGCGTTGTGAAAGCCAAGCGCGACAAGACGCTGGTGTCGCTGTGCCGTCAGTTCCCGATGTTCGTCGGCGAGAACATCGACCGCGCCGCGAAGCTGTTCGGCCACGTCGACATGTATCGCGTGTACTTCGGCGAGGGCGCCGGTTTCGACGCCAAGCAACTCGCGGATTGGGACGTGCTGCGGCGCGCCAAGGAAGCGGGCAAGGTGCGCGCGATCGGCATCTCGACGCACGACGAGCGGCTGATGACGGCGGCCCTGCGCGATCTCGAGGGGCTCGACTACGTGATGTTCCCGTACAACTTCATTCACGCCCGCGCCGACTACGCCGAGTTCCTGCCGCAAGCCGCCGCCAAGGGCGTGGGGCTGATCGCGATCAAGCCGCTGGCGGCGGGTTCGATCGTCAAGCTGGATCCGCGCGCCAGGCAGACCTCCCGGCCCGAGCGCGACTTCGTGCAGCTCTATCAGGCCAAGTACCGTCCCCTGCTGCCGGGAGTGGTGGAAGAGATCACCAAGAGCCTGCAACGGTTGCCCGACGAGACGTTGTGCCAGGCGGCGCTTCGCTTCGTCTATTCGCGGAAATTCATGACCGCCGCCATGCCCGGAATGTTCGAGGATTTCACGCTCGACGAAAACTACGCGGGCATGACGCGCCAGTTGGAGCTTTCCGCCGACGAACGCGCGGCGCTGGACGCGGCCGCCATTCTGGCCCGCTCGACGCAGCGCGATTGGCTGCCGTCGCATTACCGCTGGCTCGACAAGTGGCAAGGCTAGTTCTGCTGGCCGCCGCGGCGATGGCGGCGTGGGCGCAGGAAGCGGACACGGCGAAGTTCCGCGCGGCGGGCGTGTGTTCGCGCTGCCACGTCGCGCAGGTGCTCGAGTGGACCACGTCCAAGCATCCGAACGTGAACGTGGCGTGCCGCGATTGCCATGGCGCCAGCGAAGGGCATGTCGCCAACGAGCGCAATCAGGTGAAGCCGGACCGCCTGCCGCACGGCGCCGCGATCGCCGGACTGTGCGCGAGTTGCCACACGGCGGGATGCCCGAAGACAAAGGAGGCGGCCAAGTGCGAATCGTGCCATCATCCGCACGCGCTGATCCACCCCGCTCCGGGCAAGCTGACGCAGATGACGTTCCAGGACGACGATCGCGTTCGCAAGTACGACGGACACATGCGGTCCGGCGAGGCCAGCGCGGCGAAGTCGGATTGGAAGGGAGCGCTCGCTGAGTTCGAGGCCGCGTTGGCGCTGCTGCCTTCGAATCGAAAAGCGGCCGCACGGCGCGAGATGGCATGGCGGCGCGCCAATCCCGATATCCCTGGATTCCGAAGGCTGTCGGAGAAGTTCGACCCGGGGACAGGGCTGCCTCTCGACGTGTCGGTGGCCGATCTCGGACTGCGTATGGCATTGGTTCCCGCCGCCGATCTCGACATGGGCTCGGAGCGCTGGCGAGGCTCGAGGCCGGTGCACACGGTTCGCGTGGACGCTTTCTATCTGGCGCGGCTCGAACTGACGCAGCTCCAATGGACCGCGATCGACGGCGAGAACCCGAGCGCAAAGAAGGACCCCGCGCTACCGGTTCACGGCGTCTCGTGGGACGATGCCCGGCGGTGGATCGCGAAGCTGAACGACAAGATCGCCGGTGGCGGCTTCCGCCTTCCCACCGAAGCGGAATGGGAAGCGGCGGCGGTGCGTGGAGGCGCGGGCGCCTCGGCGCGGAATACATGGCACCGCGAGAATTCGGCCGCGCCCGCCAAGGGCGCGTTCCGCGAGATCGACGCGTACTCGCCGCACCCACCGGGCCGGTTGGCCTCGGATGCGCTCGGGCTGTTCGACATGCTCGGCAACGTGTGGGAATGGTGTTCCAGCGCGTCGAGACCTTATCCGTACGACGCGCCGGACGGCCGCGAGGATGCGACTGGGGACGAACTGCGCGTGTTGCGAGGCGGCGGCTACGCGGACTCGCTCGCCGACCTGGACCCGCGCTTCCGCCACGCCGATCGCAAGGATCGCCGGCAGATCTGGTACGGCATTCGCGTCGCGCGATCGGTCCCGCGTCCCTGACGCCGGGTCACGGCTTGGCGGCCATTTCCATCGCGGCCAGGAACGCCATCGCGCCGCCGCGCGGATCGGGGCCGAGAATCGCGCCGCGGTCGTAGTAGTCGCGCAGGCTCTTCTGCTTTCCCGTCCCCGTGCAGACATCCACGAGCGACCCGTCCGCCGCCACGCGCGTCTTGATCGCGTACCAGGCGCGATCGATCGCGGGCTGGAACCGCGCCTTGTCGAGCCAGCCGCGCGCCACTCCGCGGCGCATCGCGATCAGCATCATCGACGTCACGGTCAACTCACGGTAGCTTTCGGGACGATCCACCACCTGATGCCAGGCGCCGGTGGGATCCTGATGCGGCAGCATCGCGGCCATGTGCGCCCGGAACGCCGATAGCACCTCGGCGCGGCCCTCGAAGCTCTCCGGCAGTTCGGACAGAGTCAGCGCGAGGCCCAACGCGGGGAATCCGTTGCCACGGCCCCAGGCGGTCTCGTCGAGCGGAGAATGGCGGTGCAGCCCGTCCTTGCGGAGATTCAGCTTCAGCATGAACCGCATGTGGCGCAGGGCCATGTCGAAGTACTTGCGGTCGCCGGTGAGCCGCCCCACCTGCGCCACGATCGGACAGCCCATGAACACGGCGTCGCTCATCTCCGAATGCATCGGCATCGACTCGAGCATCGCTCCGGCTTGGAAGCCCGTATCGGCGGCCTTGCGGGCGAGTTCCAGATAACGCGGCTTCCTGGTGGCGGCATACAGTTCACCGAACAACAAGTGGCCGGACAAGTGGCTGCCCGTGGCCTTCGCCATCGAATCGCGAGCCCCGGTGAAATATGGCTCCACGATCTTTTCCACCATCGCGAGTTGCTCCACGCCGCCCGCCGCTTCGCCGAGACGCAGCCGCGCGACCAGCGCCATCGCCGGGATGTACACGGCCTCCGGCAATTCCCTTCCATAGACGGCGGACAACTGCCTCGCCACCTCGAGCGGATTGCGGCCGACCCGCCGCTGGATCTCCACGCGCGCCGCCGACGGTGAGCGAATGCCGCGCTTGCGCACTTGCGCGAGCGCGGCGCCGGCTTGGTCCACGGGCAGTTCGAACGCGGGGATGGTTCCCGTGCCGCCTGCCTTGTGGGCCGACAGCGCGTCCGCCAATCCGCCACCCGCGCCGATCACCACCACGGCGTCGGGCGCGTGCATGCCGATCCACCGCCACAGATACTGCGCTTCGGCGTTGTCCTTGCCGCCGTAGTGCTCGCCTTGCGGCGGGAATCCGGACACCGCGGCTCCGCCGCCTCGAGCGAACGCTTCGGGATTGGCGATGGGCAGCGCCGACAGCGCGATACGTCCGCTGGTCTTCGACAGTAGGCTCAGCACGGCGTCCACCGATGCGGCCGATCCATCCATGCCGCCAACGAGCAGGACGCGGGTCTTGCGGGTGGAGTAATCCAAGTCGTCGCGCGAGATCAGGACGGGGATCGCCGCGCCGGATCGAGTGACGCCGGCCGCCGAGCGAATCCAGCCGCCGCCCGTGACGCGCGAGAGCGCGGCGCTCACCTTGTCGTCCACGGGACCGGCCATGATCGCGCCGGCCGAAGCCAGCAACATTGCGATGCGCATATCGCCGCTAGTTTACAGCCCGGCGGCCGCCGCGCGCCGCGCCAGTTCCTCGCGGTCCATCTCGCGATACTTCCTCGGCAGCAGGCTCTTGCTGGTGCACTCCACCACGGCCGCCAGGATCTGCAGTTCGATTTCGGCGGGATAGGCGGGCGGAATGAAATCCTTGAGAGTGGCCGTGAGATCGGATGCATCCACTCTTTCCTCGCCGCGCAACACGGCTCGCATTTTCGCCCGCACCAGCACCGCTTCGATATCGGCGCCGCTCAGTTGGCGCGCCTGCGCGAGGAATGCCTTCTCCACTTCGTCCGACTTCAACGAGGTGCCGGTCTTGGTTTGCATCGCGCGAAGCATGGCCAGGCGCTCCTCGCCGGTGTCGGGATAGAAGAGCGCGATGTGCTCCTCGGCTCGGCCCTGGCGCTTGAGATCGACTGGCAGCAGGTCGGGCCGGCACGTGAGCAGGAACCAGATCACCTTGCCGCGATTCTCGGTGTTGCCCATGAACTGCGCGATCTGCGCGAATACGCGGTTGCCGACGCCGCTATCGCCCGAGTTGTCGCGATCGCCCAGTTGCGCGTCCGCCTCGTCGACGATCACCGCGATCGGGCTCATCGCCTTCAGCAGCGTCAACACGCGCTCGAGGGTGCCTTCCGTCTGGCCTTGCCACATCGAACGGAAGTTCTTGAGGATCACGGCGGGGATGCCCACCTCGCCGGCGAAGCAGTTGGTGAGGAAGGTCTTGCCGGTGCCGACCGGGCCACAGATCACGTAGCCCATCGGCAGCACATCGGTGCGCCCGGTCCGCAGCGCGGCCGCCGCGTCCCGCAGCTTCTGCTTGGCGGCGTCGTTGCCGGCCACCATCGACAGGTCGTACTTGCTCTGGATGAATTCGAGCAGCCCGCCAGACTCGGCCTCGATCAGTTCCTTCTTGCGCTGCGAAAGGAACTTCAGGGTAAGCGGCTGCTTGTTCTGATGGGCGTGCGACAGCAAGTGCTGCAACTGGACGCGGCGCAGTCCCGATCCGAGCTTCGCCAACGCTTCCGGCGTCACGTCGGACCCCTCCGGCAAAGGCGTCAACGCCAGTTGCCATTTGGCGAACTCGGCCCGGCCGGCTTCGTCCGGAAGGGAGACCGGTACCACCGCGACTCCGGGATTCTGCACGATGCTCTGGTTGAGCTCGGACAGGTTCTCCGTCACCAGCACGATGGTCGCGTCCGATTTGAGGAACAGCGAATTCTGCGCCCACCGCTTCAGGATGACCAGCGCGTTGCGATCCTCCGCGCTCGAGCCGCTCGCGCCGCTTGCCGGCACGATGGTCTCGGCGTAGTCGATGACGACGGCGACCTTCTTGCCGTCTGTCAGCCGCACGCGCAGGTAGCTTTCGAGCAGCGTGAGGACGCTATCGGGATTACGTGGCAGCCCCTTGGAGAAAGCCGTCCCGTGGAAGCTGTCGTACGCTTCGAGCGACCGCCGGAAGTCGAGCTGCATTTCGGGAGTGGCGAACGCCAGCCCGCCGCCCCGGTCGTAGCGGACAATGATGTCGCGCCGGCCGAACATCGCTTCCTCGAGGAACTTGTACAGCGGCAGGTAGTCGACGGCGCCATTGCGCTCGATCGGCTGCAGATCGTGCACGTTGCCGCTGAGCACGAACATCGCCAGCGTGCGGGAATAGTATTTTTCGGAAAGGTCGCGCGCCCAGGCGGGCAGTGCTTGCGGCATGAATCAACTCCGGCTGCGTGCGCCGCGATCGGGCGGCGCGTCGAACCCGCTCGTGGTCACGGCGGAAAGCTCCATGATGGACTCCATCTCTTGCACGGTCTTTTCCGTCGATTCGACGTTTTGGATCAAGCCGTCGAGATGGACGCTGAGTTCCTGCGGATCGCGCATGGTCACCGACTGGTCGCGGATCAGCTCGAGCACGTCTTCCATGGCGTTTAACTGGGCATCCAGAACGCGTGCGTTCTCGCGGATCTTCTGGAACTTTTCGAGCCGCTTGCCGAGGATCTCGATGCGCTTGGCGTTGATCTCGCGCACCTTGTCCGGATCGCGCTCGAGATTCTTCTTGAGGTAGCCGATCTCACGGTCGATCGCGATGGGATCGAATCCGCGGATGTACTCGCGGTGCACGTGGCCGGCGTTCAGCAGGCGGAGAAAGCTCTGCTGTAGTCCGTCGAGCTTGTCTTCCATCTGCGCCACCAGCATCTGGGACGTGGACGACAGGCGGCGGTAGTTCTCGCGGATCGCCTTGCAGATCTGCCCGAACGCCAGGTAGCGGCCGCGGTCGTCATGGGTCAGTTCGTTGACCATCTTCGACAACGAAACGGCGGATTCCTGCTTGCGCTCGTCGTATCGCCAGGATCGCACCAGGCGTTGGAAGCGGCTATTGTTGGGAACCACCGCCAGGTACATCAACTCGAGTCCCGCGCCCAGGATGACGGGCAGCGCGGATCCCGACACCGCGGCGAAAGCGGCGGCTCCGACAAGTCCGATGACGTTGTACTGCCACTTGAAGGCTTCCTTGATGTAGTTGACGTCGTCTCGCCGTTCGTTTTCGGCCATGGCGCCTTTCGAGAGGGTTCTTCCGATTGTACCGGCTCGGCGGGGATGCCTGCCTCACGGCGGGTTGGGATACGACTGCACCATCGCCGGAACGGTCACCGGCGCAGGCGGCGCGATGTCAATCGCGTAGTTCTCCACGCCGAACACCAACCGGAACGACGCGGCGGCTCCCGGGCTGGTGCGTTCGCGCTGAAATTCAACTGGTGGATCGCGGCCGGGGACGCTTGCCCCGTCGACTGAAAATGCCCGATCATCAAGACGGATGAGATTCACGCCGGCCTTATTGGCGGCCGCGAGCGCGTTCGCGGCGAATCCACCGGTGGGCGGAACCGTTTTGGTGGAACCCGGAACGCCGGAGGCTCGCCGGTTCTCCGGAGTGGGCCGGATGGGCGGCTGCACCGTCTTTTTCTTCAAGGCCGCCGGAGCCGGTCCCTCGTCTCCCGCCTATGTCATGACGGCGGGCCACTGCATCGACCTGGGCGCCAACGACGTGTTGACCGGCCGGCCCGACGCCACGCGCACGGTCCAGTTCGCGCCGCTCCAGAAGGCCTCGGTTCCGCCCATTCAGGCGCGATCCCGCCGCATCGCCTATTCCACCATGAAGGAGGTGGACATCGCGATCGTTGAACTCGACTCCACTTCCGCGGAACTCGAGTCCACCGGCGCGGCCGCCTTCCGATTGGCTCGATCCACGCCGTCCGCGTCCACGGCTGTGTAGTGGGCGGGCGTTCCCACCGCCGGCGTGCCGGTCGACGAACGCTTCTTGCGGACCGCTCCATGCGAGACCTCCGGATCCGCCGAAGTGCTCGAATGGCGTTGGCTGTGGCACGGGCAGGTCCGCCACGACTGCTCCGATATCTCGGGCGGAGCGTCGGGATCGCCGCTGATCGACCGCGCGAGCGGAGCCGTGACAGCCGTGATCGGAACCACCAACGTGGGCAATGCCCCGCCTTCATCCGATGGACTCTGCGGACGCAACGATCCGTGCGAACTGCGCGGCGCGGAAAGCGTCTGGCGCCGGAATTCGAGCTATGCGACCGCAACGGCTCCTGCCGCCCTTTGTTTCGACGCGGCCGGAGTGTTCGACCTCGCCGCGCCGGGCTGCGGCCTGGATCCGGGGACGCAGGCTCGCGTGTTCGAGCAGCGCCTCTCCGCGCGGCCCGGCTCCTCCTGGAACACTGCCGTGACCAGCGGCACGCTTCGATACTTCCGCTACAAGACGTTCGCGCAGGGAGAGGGAGACTGCGCCGCCGAGTCCGGCTACGGGCGGCCCGAACCCATCCCAGGCCGCGTGTCCAGCCCTCTGCCGGAGAGAGAGGGCCGCTACTTCCTGTGCGTAACCGCCGGTGTCTCGCCGGCGCCGGACGCCACGTGGCAGCCCGCCCGGTTTGCCAGCGTGGTCCCTTTGCGAGTGGATGGCACGCCGCCCGCGGAACCGCCCCGCTTCGATCTGATCCAGAGCGAGAACGGCTTCACGTTCATTCCGCGCTCCAGCCTTTCGACCGGGATCGCGGTGAAAGCCGATGAAGCGGAGTTCAGCACGTGCGCCGATCTCGCCAGCTACCGGCGCATCTATCCGGCGCCGTGGTTCATTCCCAGAGCGTCCGCGCGCCGGCTGTGTCTTTCGGTGGAAGATGGCGCGGGCAATTCCGGCTCGCCCGCCGAGGTGGATCTGACGCGGCCCTCGATCTTTCCCGATGGCGTCTTCGCCTCGGCCGGATACGAAGCGGGCAAGGCCGCGCCCGGCTCGTGGATCGGCGTGTTCGGCGTGAACCTCGTCTCGAGCGGGGTGAAGGTCGCGCTACGCGCGGGCGGCGGCGAATTCGAACTCGAGGTAGGCTACGCGTCCATTGGGCAGGTCAACGCCCGGATACCGGATGACGCTCCACTCGGTCCGGCTGAGGTGATCGTGTCGCCGCCAGGCCGCGAGAGCGTCTCGGCGCCGTTGACGATCCGGCCCGCCGTCCCGGGCATCTTTACCGCCGATGCGCGGCCCGCCAGCTTCGGCGCGATCGCCGGAATTCGCTCCGATGGGACCACCCAACCGGCGATGATCTGTTCGGCGCGGACCTGTGAGCCGCTCCCGTTCGAGAACATCCGCGAGTTCACGATCCTCGCCGGTGGACTCGGCAATGCCGGTCCCGTCACCGCGACATTCGCCGAACAGCCCGTCGAGGTCTTGGGCGTCGAGCCGGCCGCGGCGCCGGGAGTGGACGCGGTCCGCGTCCGCATGCCGCCAGAGCTCCGCTTACGCGGGTACATCCCGGTTCGGATCGGTGCCGGAGAGTCCGAGTCCGGCCCCGCCTACGTTTGGCTGCGTTGAGCGGCTCGGAAGCTCACGCGGGGCGCGAACCGGCATTGCCGCTCGTCCGCCGCCGCCGCGGTCCCTTCTCCGCTCCCGGGCGTGGCCCACGTTCTGAGTTTGCCAGAGCGAGGGGCGTTATCGCCGGACGACAAGGTCCGGGGCGTTGGTGATGACTTGGATCACCGGCGGCGGCGTATCGAGCGGCTCACGCGTCACAAGGAAGCGGTCGCCGCCGGGAGCGGGTGCGTAGGGGTAGGCCCCCGAGAAGCCGAAGATAGACGGGATGTCGAAGAGCGGCTTCGGCGCACCGAACGAGATCTCGCCGCCCGGGTTGTTGACCACGACCGCCATCAGTTTCTCGCCAGCGGACAGGTAGAAGAGTTCGCGTCCGTCGCGGCTCCAATGGGGATAAGAACCGCCGCCCGCCGACACGAGCCGGGCAGCGACGCCCTGGGCGGGTCCGCCGTCGAAGGGACGGATATAGACCTCGTCGATTCCGGATGAGTCGGAGACGTACGCGATCCACCTTCCATCGGGCGAAAACTTGCCCCAGTGCTCGTTGGCGGGCGTCGCTAAAAAGTCGATGAGCTCACCGTCCTTGCCGTCGAGGATGTCCTTGACCGGCAGCAGCCGGAGATCGTTTCCGCTCTTCGCGGCCGCGCTGGAAACGAGAAGGAACCGGTCGCCGGCTGACCAGTCGAGCGGTCCGTGCTGCCCGGACAGCACGACGCGCGGTTGGCCGCCACCGTCGGGTCGGGCCACCTGGACGCCGCGGGATTTGGAATTGTAATTGGCCACCATCTTCCCGTCGCGGCTCCAGGGATGGCAGCACCGGCCCGCCGCGTCGGAGACGACCGTGCCGGCCGGCGCCGCGCCGCCGACCGTTTGCACGCCGATTCCCGAGAACGCTACCCCGCCGGCATAGGCGACCCGGGATCCATCGGGCGAGAGATCGGGGCTGAGGTATCCGGGACCGTCGAACGGCCGGAGGCCGCCGTTTCGATCCTGCCATCCCGACACGGATCTCGGCGCGGAGGGAGGGGCGGCGCCCCAAAAGGCGAGCGTGCCGGCCGCGCTGATCGACAACGACGATAGCCCGATGGAACCGGCCTCCGACGTGGCCCGGAGTCCAGTGAGTTCCCCCACCCGGCGGCCAGAGCCCATGTCGAATCGCTGGCCGGCAATCGTGCGGAGGCGTCCGCCCTCGATCCAGAAGAGGTAACTCGTGCCTCTCCAGTCCGGCAGCAGTGCGTACTTGGAAGTCTCCGCGATCGGCGTCTCGCCAGACGCGGTGGAACGGACCCCTCCGGGAGAGGCCGCGTACAGGGCGGTCTTACCTCCCGGAAGGACGCTGGGAAATCCGGCGCGCCCCTCGATGGGAAACGCCAGTTCGGGCGCGCCCCCGGACGCGGCCACGCGCAGGATCCCCGGTCCGGCCCGGACGGTGAAATAGATGCCGCCGTTCGGATCCCACCAGCCGTTGCCGTCCGCCCCTGCGTCGCACAGGGTCCTGATTAGTCCGCCCTTGGCTTCCATCCGCTTCAGCTTCCCGGCGTCGAAGAACGACAGGTGCTCGCCATCCGGCGACCAGAACGGATTGACCGCCTGACCGGTCCCCTCGAGCGGGCGATCCTCGCCAGTCGTTAGGTCGCGGATCCAGAGTTGGGGGGCGCCGTCCTTGACCGCCGAGAATGCGATCCGCGTTCCTTCGGGCGAGATGGCTAGTCCGGCGTACCGGAATCGCGCACCATCGGGCGCCGTCACGGACATTCGCAACGAGCCCGGCGCGGCGGGCTCCGCGCGGCGCATCCAGCCGGCCGTCGCGACCACCGCAAGCGCACCGCAAGCCGCGATCCACGGCGCGGTACGGCGGACCGGCGCGGGCGCGGACTCCGGCGGCGGATCCCGCAACTCCATCGCGACATCCAGCGCGGACTGCCACCGCTCCCGCGGCTTCTTCCGCAAGCAGCGCCGGATCAAGCGGTCGAGCCACGCCGGCGTTGTAGGCTGCAGTTCGCGGGCCGGACGCGGCTCGCCCTCCAGGATCTTCGCCACGATGCTGGCGCGGTTCTCGCCTTCGAACGCCCGCCGTCCGGTGTGCATCTCGTAGAGCACGCATCCGAGGGCGAAGATGTCGGACCGCGCATCCGCCTCGCGCCCTTGCACCTGCTCCGGCGACATGTACGGCGTCGTGCCGAGGATCACGCCCGCCTCGGTCAACGGCTGCGTGCGCGTGACATCGTCTTCCAGAACCGGCGCGGCGGTGGCCTTGGCGAGGCCGAAGTCGATCAGCTTGACGCCGGACTCCGTCACCAAGATGTTGCCGGGCTTGAGGTCGCGGTGAACCAGTCCCTTCTTGTGCGCCTCGTCCAGCGCCTCGGCGATCTGCGAGCCCAGACGGACGACCTCGTCCAGTGGCAGTGGCCCGGCGAGCGGCTTGCCCTCGATGTACTCGAGCACGAGATAGTCCGGCCCGATGTCGTGGAGTTGGCAGATGTGGGAGTGGTTGAGGCTGGCGATCGACTTGGCCTCGCGCTCGAACCGCTCGCTGAAGCGCCCTTCTATGGTTTTGACGGCGACGGTGCGGTCGAGGCGGGTGTCGTGGGCTTTGTAGACGGCCCCCATGCCGCCCGCGCCCACCTGACTCACGATTCTGTACGGCCCTAGGAGTGTTCCAGGTTCGAGGGCCATAGGGGGAGTGTACCGCGGAACCGTCCGGCAACGCCCTGGCTCGAGCTGGACTAGCCGCGCTTGGGCGACTGGCCCAGCATCGCCAGGAAAAGGCCGAAAATCACGAATCCGGTAACAAGCCCAGAGATCAACATCCGCCGAACCTCACTTTCGCGCTACAGGGTAGTGCAATCCCGATGCCAAACGTTTCATCGGCCTATGTCCTTGGGACGTCGCGGTCCCTCCGGCGGTTTCCCCAGGGTACTGGGTAGGAATTGCACGCCACATGTGATACGTTTACCCGATGCGAGCAGATTTGGCGTTCGGCAAGACAGGCCTTTCGATCGACATTGCCGGCGATTTCGATTTCCATATTCTGGAGGCTCGCTCGGCCGAAGCGCTCCCGAATCCCCAAGCCGCGCTCGAGGCCGCGCTCGATTCGCCAATTGGCCGGCCCTCGCTCGCGGACATGGCAGCGGGCAAACGGTCCGCCGCCATCTCGGTCTGCGACATCACCCGGCCCGTGCCGAATCGCCTCACCCTGCCGCTCATCCTGCCACGGCTCGAGGCCGCCGGAATCCCGCGCGACGGCATCACCATCCTGATCGCCACCGGACTGCACCGGCCGGCGACCGAGGCGGAGATCCTCGAGATCGTGGGGCCAGAAGTCGCAAGCCGGTACCGCGTGGTCAACCACTTCGCGCGGAATCTCGCCGAGCACCGCCATCTGGGCGCGACGTCCACCGGCACACCCGTGTACGTGGATGAACGGTTCGTGTCCGCGGATCTGCGTATCACCCTCGGCTTCATCGAGCCGCACCTGATGCTCGGCTACTCGGGCGGACGCAAGCTGGTCGCGCCGGGACTGGCGGCGCAGGAGACGATCAAGGTGCTGCATGGCCCACGATTCATGCAGGATCCGCGCACGCACGAAGGGTCCATCGAGGACAACCCGCTCCACCGCGAACTGCTCGAGATCGCCGCGATGGCCCGCCACGACTTCATGCTCGACGTGGCGCTGACGCGCGACCGCCGCATAGCGGGCGTCTTCGCCGGCGATCCCGTGGAAGCGCACCGCGCCGGAGTCCGCTTCGTTTCCCGCGTGATGCTGGAGCTGCTGCGTAACCCCGCCGACGCCGTGATCACCACCGCCGCGGGCTATCCGCTCGACCTCACTTTCTACCAGGCCGTGAAGGGCCTCACCGCCGCGCAACATGTCGTCAAACCGGGCGGCCGCATCCTGCTGGCCGCGGCGTGCGACGAAGGTCCCGGCGCCCACGAGTTCGCCGAAATGCTGCGCACCGCCCCCGGCGCCGCCGAGTTCCTGCGATCTCTCGAGGACAGGCCTGTCGTGGTGGATCAGTGGCAGTTGGAGAAACTGGCTCTGGTGACGCGCAAAGCGGATCTGCTCTACTACGTGCCGGGCCTTCCCGCCGACTACTATCCGTCTCTCTGGGGGACGGCCTTCGGAACCTTGGAAGCGGCGGTGGCGGCGCTGCTCGACGGACTGCCGGCGGGCGCTCGCGTGGCCGTGATTCCCGAGGGACCGTACGTCCTGGCCAAAGCGGCGGAAGCGGCGGCGGTCTGACCGGGGTTTCGGCTACACTCGGGTAGAAATGAGAACCATTCAGCGCGCCGCCGTGCTCGGCGCGGGTACCATGGGTGCGCGGATCGCCGCTCACTTCGCCAACGCGGGCATTCCGGCGCTGCTGCTCGACATCGTCGTCCCCGGCGAAAAGGACCGGAACTTCGCCGCCAGAAAGGGCATCGACGCGGCGGCGAAGCAGAAGCCGGGAGGCTTCTTCACGACGGCTGGAGCGGCGCTGGTCACACCCGGCAACTTCGAGGACGACATGGCCAAGGTCGCCGGCTGCGACTGGGTGATCGAGGCGGTGACCGAAAAGCTCGACATCAAGCGCGACATCTGGGCCAAGGCAGCGGCGGCGGCAAACCCCGACGCGATCCTGTCGACCAACACCAGTGGAATCCCGCTCGCCCGGATCGCCGAGGGATTCGACGCTTCATTCCGGCGCCGCTTTCTGGGCACGCACTTTTTCAACCCGCCGCGATACCTGCATCTGGTCGAACTGATCCCGCTCCCGGAGACCGATCCCGCCACCATCGATTTCGTGTCGCGGTTCTGCGACGTCCGGCTGGGCAAAGGCGTCGTCCCGTGCAAGGATACGCCGAACTTCATCGGCAACCGCATCGGCTGCTTCTTCGGCGCCACGATCTACAAGAACACCATCGAGGGCGGCTACACGGTGGAAGAAGTGGACGCGCTCACCGGCTCGCTCATCGGGCTGCCCAACAGCGCCGCCTTCCGCCTCATCGACATCGTGGGGCTCGACATCTGGGCTTACGTCGGCCGCAACCTGTACGACCTGGTCCCCGGCGATCCGTGGCGAGAGCGGTTCCTGCCTCCGCCGTTCGTCGATGAGATGTTGAAGCGGGGGTGGCTGGGCGAGAAGTCGGGCCAAGGCTTCTACCGCCGCGTGGGCAAGGAGAAGGCGATCGAGGCGCTGGATCTGGGCACGCTCGAGTATCACGCGTCGCGCAAGGCGTCGTTCCCATCGGTGGAGCAGGCCCGCGCCATCGAGGATCTGCCCGCCCGGCTCCGCGCGTTGGCCGGCGCCAAGGATCGCGCCGGAGAGTTCCTGTGGAAGGTGTTCTCCGATCTGTTTCTCTACTCCGCCGAACGTGTGCCCGAAATCTCGGATCGAATCGTGGAGATCGATCGGGCGATGCGTTGGGGCTACGCGCACACCTACGGTCCGTTCGAACTGTGGGACGCGCTCGGGTTCGCGGCCACGGCGAAGCGCATGGAAGCCGAAGGGCGCGCGCTGCCGGAAAACGTGACGGCGATGCTGCGCTCCGGCGCGGATTCGTTCTACCGGCGCGAAGGCTCGCGAACGAGCTACTTCGATTTCGCGGCGAGCGGCCACATTCCGCTCGAGGAACGGCCCGGTATCGCGGTGATCGCGGATCTGAAATCCGAGGGCAGGACCGTGAAGTCGAACCCCGGCGCTTCGCTCGTCGATCTGGGTGATGGTGTGCTCTGCCTCGAGTTCCACTCCAAGCTGAATACGCTCGGCGAGGACATTTTCTCGATGATGTACGCCGGCGTGGAGGAGACGGCCCGCAACTTCGAGGCGATGGTGATCGCCAATCAGGGTTCCGATTTCAGCGCCGGGGCGAACATGATGCTGGTGCTGCTGGCGGCGGAAGAGGGCGAGTGGGACGAGTTGAACGCGGCCATCCATCGATTCCAGCAAGCTTGCATGGCGCTGAAGCTGTCGCGTAAGCCGGTGGTCGCCGCGCCGTTCGGACGCACGCTGGGAGGGGGCTGCGAGATTTCGATGCACGCGGCACGGGTGCAGTGCTCCGCCGAGTTGTACATGGGGCTCGTCGAAGTGGGCGCGGGCCTGATCCCGGCCGGCGGCGGCTGCAAGGAAGCGTTGATCCGGCTGCGCGACGCGCGCAAGGCGTTCGAGCAGATCGGGTTCGCCAAGGTGTCGTCGAGCGCCGAGGAGGCTCGCGAGTTCCGCTATCTGTCGCGCGAGGATCGCGTGTCGATGAACCAGGAGCGGTTGGTGGCCGACGCGAAGGAGCTGGCTCAGTCACTGGCGCCGGGCTACGTCGCGCCGTCGCCGCGCGCCGATATCCCGGTATCCGGCAACGCCGGGTTCGCGCTGATGAAGATGGGCGGATGGATGGCGCATCAAGGCGGCTACATCACAGATTACGATCTGACGATCGCCGAAAAGCTGGCGCACGTGCTCAGCGGCGGCCGCGGCGCGGAACGGACCGTGAGCGAGCAATACCTGCTCGACCTCGAGCGCGAGGCGTTCCTCTCGCTCTGCGGCGATCCCCGGACGCAGGCCCGCATGCGGCATATCCTGAAGACCGGCAAGCCGCTGCGCAACTAGGAGAATCCAGACATGCAGGAAGCCGTCATTATCGACTGTCTGCGGACGCCCGCCGGCAAAGCTCCGCGCGGAACGTTGCGCAACACGCGGCCCGACGATTTGGCCGCACTCGTGATCCGTGCGCTGATGGAGAAGTATCCAGCCGTACCCGCTCATGAAGTGGACGACGTGATTCTCGGCTGCGCGATGCCCGAGGCCGAGCAGGGCATGAACATGGCGCGCGTGGCGGCGCTGCGAGCGGGTCTGCCCGATTCGGTTCCGGCGGTCACCATCAACCGGTTCTGCTCATCGGGCCTGCAGGCGATCGCGATGGCCGCCGAACGCATCCGCTCGGGCGGCGCGGAGATCGTCGTCGCGGGCGGCGCCGAGTCGATGTCGATGATCCCGATGACCGGCAACAAGCTGGCTCCCAATCCGTGGATGGTGGATCACCGGCCCGAGATCTACATCAACATGGGGCTCACCGCCGAGAACGTGCGCAAGCGGTACAACGTATCGCGCGAGGAGGCCGACGCGTTTTCCTATCGCAGCCATCGCAACGCCGTGAAGGCTCGCGAGGACGGCAAGTTCGCCGAGGAGACCGTTCCCGTGGATCTCGACGGCGTGGCGCTGGCCCATGACGAGGGTCCGCGCGGCGACACCTCGATCGAGGCGCTGGGCAAGTTGAGGCCGGTGTTTCATGTCGACGGCACGGTGACGGCCGGCAATTCGTCGCAGATGAGCGACGGCGCGGCCGCCGCGCTGGTGATGTCGGAGAGCAAGGCGCGCGCGTTGGGCTTGAAACCGATGGCGCGGTTCGTCTCGTTCGCGGTGGGCGGCGTGGCGCCGGAGGTGATGGGGATCGGGCCGGTAGTGGCGATCCCGAAAGCGCTGCGGATGGCCGGGATCGGCCTCGGAGAGCTGGGCGTGGTCGAGTTGAACGAAGCGTTCGCGTGCCAGGCGCTGGCGGTGATGAAGGAAGCCGGACTCGACCCGGCGATCGTGAACCCCAACG